>JAZUGW010000285.1:0-4892 GCA_045641465.1 Kiritimatiellia bacterium
GCCAACGCAAAAGCGGCGTGAATTATATCAAATCACGCCTCGAAACGCAACCCCGCAATGACACACTTTTTACTTGTTGCCTTTGGGCTGATTGTACTTTCCGCGGCGGACCCAGCAGCTACGGCACTGGCAATTGTCGTCACGGCCGCAGGTTCCCTGGATGTCCTGGGCGGGGTGCGGCTTGAGGGCACGACGGCACAGGGCGAGCAACTCCTCGCGCGCGGCCGGTTTGCACAGCCACAAGACGCGGCTCTTCGTTTCGTCGCCGCGGTTCACCAGCGCGTCGAATGGCTGCGCGGCAATCGCCGCTCCGAGCTCGCGCGCCACGGCGGCACGCAACGCCTTCTCGCCCGCCGGATCGATCGCGCGCGTTTCCGGACGATTCCATCCGTATCCGCCGAGCGAATGCTCCGGCACTGCAAGATCCATCCACAGGACGAGCGTCCGCCACTCCTCCGGCGTCAGCTTCGGTCCGTGTCCGCCCAGCAGACGCTTCGTCAGCGGACTACCACCCGCGAAATACTTGCCCGGCACCGTCACATCCGTCTCGGAATAGCCGTGGATGTAGTCGATCTGGCGGTCGCGGATGAGGCGGTGGTGTCCTTCCGCGCCGATGAAACTCGGCGCCTTGCCGAGACCATGGCACGAGATGCACTTGCGATCGAAGATCGGCTGCACCGAAAGCGCGTAGCGGAACGGTCCCGTATACCCGAGGTCCACTTCCGGACGCGGCACCTCGATCTTCATTCCCGCCGGACGCTTCACCGCGCCGCGGCTGGTCCGCTTGTCTTCATGGCATCCCGTACAGCCCTGCACTTCGCCCTTCTGCGTGTAGATGAAGCTGCGCATCGTCAGAATCGCAATGCCGTTCGTGTCGATCGCCTGCAGCTGAATCGGCATGCCCGACGGAATCCGAAACGCCGCCGCGCCTTCCGGACTCACCGGCACAATTCCCAAGGTCTCCTTGTGCAGCGACAGGTCGTTCCCCAGATTCGGCGTCTCCCGACAGCAGATCGGCAGATTGTGGAAGCGATTAATGCGCAACGCGGCGATGGATCCCTTCGGCAGATTCTGCCGGCTCTCGTAGCAGTTCTCGACATAGCAGACGCCCGTATTCCCTTCGCCCGAATCGCCCGGTGCATTCGTCAGCACCGGTGGCTTCGGACGCTTCACAAGCGGAATCGGATTGAACGTGCCATACGTCGGATCGCGATAGATGAGCTCGCGTCCGCCCAGCTTGTCGACGAGCCAGATCGCGCTCGAACGCGGCTCCGGCCACGCGCTCATCCCGCCCACGCTTTTGGGATGTCCCGACGGATACCACCCCGGATCGTCGATGTAGCTCGCAAAGAAGAGCGTGTCATTCACCGGAACAGGGGCCGCATAGAATCCCGGGAATTTCCACCCTTCCGTTTCCGGGAACGGGATCTCGGGCGTCAGCCGCGTGATCGGCTGCAAGAAGTCTTCGCCCTGCCGCGCATCGAACAGCACGAGCGAACCGCCCGTCACCATGTGGTGCGCACCCGCCGTCGCCACGAGTTCGGTCGAACCGGGAATCGCCTTCGCCTCCGTGAGCACCGCAATGGACCGCGAGTAGTTGCCGTAGAGATGCGACACCGAGGTCCCGTCCGGACGCATCCCCCAGAGCGACTGGAAGAGAATCGCATTGCGGTCGATGTAGTCCCAGCGCGTGTAGGCGAGGCGCCCGTCGTTCATCACCGTCGGTTCCCACTCGTTCGCCTCGCCGAATGAAAGCGGACGAATCTTCTGCGCCACCGCTCCGGCCGCCCCGACGGCCGGCAGCTCCGCACGATAGAGCGTGAAGCTCGGCGTGTAGCGTCCCCAATGGCACCGCCCGAAATTCTGGCAGCGCGTGGACGTGAACGCGAACCCGCCATCGGGCAGATAGCACGGGTCCCAATCTTCGATCAACACCGTCTGGCGTCCATCCATCGTCTCCATCGGATCGCCCGCACAGCCTGTGAGCTGCCGCACCCAGCTGCCGTCGCTCGCACACTCGTAGATGAAATAGCGGCGATGGAAATTCGGACGCTCCGACGGACGCAAGGCCGGCACTTCGGGAATCTTGAGCGCATCGGGGTCCGCCTCGGGCTTGCGCGTGTGGTCGCAGAACGAAAACAGAATGCGGTCGGCATCCCAGTTGAGGTCCGGATTGAGCACACACCCTTCCGGCAGTTTGCCGGCAAGCAGGAGCTTCTTTTCAGGGAACGTCCGCCAGTTGTCGAGCGCGATCAAACCCGGACCCGCCTTTGAGAAGCGTCCAAGATACTGGTCGACCATGTGGTTGAAATGCGTGAACGGCACATCGCGTTGCACGCAGATGAGACGGTCGAACTGCAAATCGGGATGCGCAAAGAGAATGCGACGACGCAAGCGCCGGACGATTTTCTCCACCATCGCGCGGTCTTGCGGTGTTGCCGCCGTCGAGGCCCAGCGCTGATTGACTTTCATCTCGTGCCGGAAGAGTTTCATCTCCTTGGGCGGAAGGACTTTCGCGACATAGTCGTACGTCCGCTGACAGAGCGCGAGCGCCTCGTCGAGCGAATCCGACGTGACGGGCTGCGCAACGACGCCCGGGATGCCCGCCGGAAGATCGGTCCCGTAGAACTCGACTTCGGCGAAGTTGCCCCCGCAGCAGCCGAACGATTCAGGCGGATAGGGATTGGGGGCGATGACACGGAAGAACCGAAACGCGCGCTGCGCCGTCGCATCCGTCAGTTTCACCTCGATCCATTCTTTGTTGGGCTTCCATCCCCGCAACGGCGCGGCGACATGCAAAGTGACGGCGTCTTTGAAGTCCGCCCGGTTCGCACCTTGGAAGCGACAGCCCCACACGCGCGAATAGACGAAGTCAAGGTCGCGCCCCAGATAGCGCAGGCGCGTCAGCATCTTCGGCTTGGGCAGTTCAATTCCCGCCCAGCAGGCGCCCGCCATCGCTTCAAACGGCGGATCGAAATAGGTCGCCGGATTGCCGTCGAAGACAGCCCGCTTCGTCACATTGGTCGCGCCCTGCCATCCGCCTTCGGTTCCGAGAACGATGATTTGGCCTTGCGCATCCCGCACGGCTTGCGCATTGAGAAACTCTTCTCCCGCCAGGACGCTTCCCGCCACAAAGAGGACCATCAAACCGTTCGCCAACTTCATCGCACTTCCTCCTTGTTCAGTTTTCAATCACACCAAAGCCGGGCTGTTTGGGGCTTGAGGCGTCGGGTGTGAGGCGAATCGCCGCCTGCACTCGCGCGGACACCGTCTCGAACACATCGGACCGCGTCGTCGTCGCCAATCGGGCCAGCGTCTCGCCCGCCTTGATTGCATCGCCGCGCGTCACACACAGGTTGACACCGGCCAGCGGATCGATCGTGTCATCCGACTTCGCACGTCCCGCACCGAGTTCGAACGCGGCCTGGGCGATCCCGTTCGCATCGATCGACGCGACAAATCCGTCGGCTGCCGCCTTCACTTCGTAGGCGGCGACGGGTGTGTGAATCAGCGTGTCGAACGCCGCAAGATCGCCGCCGTGCAACTTGACCATCTGCGCGAAGCGCGCAAAGGCCGCGCCGTTCGCGAGATTCGCCTGACACTGCGCACGCGCCTCGGCGATCGGGAGTCCCTTCGCAAGCGACACCATCCGTGCGGCGAACGCGATTGACAGATCAATGACATCCTGCGCGCGGCTGCGTCCCTGCAAGACGTCGATCGACTCCTGCACTTCGTTTGCATTGCCGACGGCGAACCCCAGCGGTTCATCCATCTGCGTCACAAGGGCGCAGGCCTTGCGTCCCGCCCCGTGTGCGCCCTTCACAAGCGCGTGGGCCAATGCCCGGGCGTCGGACGGCGTCTTCATAAACGCACCGGCGCCGCATTTGACGTCGAAGACGAGCGTCTCGGCGCCTTCGGCCAGTTTCTTGGAGAGGATCGAGGCGACGATCAACGGGATCGAGGGGACTGTCCCCGTGACATCGCGCAAGGCGTAGAGTTTCTTGTCCGCCGGCGCGATCTCGCCCGTCTGCACGGTAAGGGAACATCCGCAGGCGGACACGACCTTGCGATACTGGTCAAGTGTGAGACCGGCCACATAGCCGGGAATGGATTCCATTTTGTCGGCCGTACCGCCCGTCAGGCCAAGGCCGCGACCGGTGAGCGACGGCACAGCGAGTCCGCACGCGGCAGCCAGCGGTTGGATGATGAGCGACAGCTTGTCGCCGACGCCGCCTGTCGAATGCTTGTCGGCCGTCGGCGGGAAGCCGGGCCACGAGAGACAGGTTCCCGAGTCGCGCATCGCTTCGGTCAGAGCCAGCGTTTCGGCGTCGTTCATGCCGCGACAGCAGACGGCCATCGCAAACGACGCCATCTGATAGTCCGGCACATCACCCTTCGTGTAGGCGTCAATCAGCGCGTGGATTTCTTCCGCGGTCAGCGCCCCACCTTCACGTTTACGGTCGAGAAGAAGCTTGACGATCATGGCGATTCAAAACTCCCAAGTGGACGCAAGACGGCACGTTCGTCCGCTGCGCCGGTTAACTTTCAAGGAGCATGTCGCTCCGCGGGGTCAAGGGGCGTCCGCGCAAGAATTCGCCGCCGGCGAGTTCGCGCGCGCCTTCCGCCTTGAGCGAGGTCAACAGCAGCACGCCATCGCCCGTGCGAATGATAGGTCCACGCGCCGTGGCGTCGACAACCGTCCCTGGCAATTCGGCGCGCCAGGCGGGATCGATCTGTTCGGACTTGACGAACTCGACACCCGTGATGACGACGCGTCCCGTATTGCCCTTCCGGCGGAAACGCGCCGGCAGGAACGTGTAGCAGCCAGGCCAGGGAGAATAGGCGCGGAGCAGCAATTCGATCTCGCGCGACTTCTTCTTCCAGTCGATGAG
>JAZUGW010000286.1:0-47071 GCA_045641465.1 Kiritimatiellia bacterium
CAGATAGTGTCCCTTCGGCAGGTCGCTCGGCACTTTCACCGTGTGCGAATGAACCTTGTAATCGCTCTTGGGGGGCACGTCGACCGTCCATGTTCGCACGGGCTTGCGCGCGAAATGCTTTTCAATACCTTCGCGGTGGCCATACGGCGAAAAATTGAATTCCAAATCTTTCGCAAGGTCGTCCACATCGATCTTCACAAGGCGGAACGAAACCCGCGACAGATTCTTGTAGACGATCTTCAGGTCCGGCCAGGGCGCCATCCAGTTCCGTTCCGTCTGAAGGGAGAGGGAGGGAATTTCCAGCTTCTGAGCCGCGAGACGGCACGCGTCACCGCCCGGCATACGCGGCCACTTGTCGGCGAAACGCAAGTAGTAGGCGTGAAGATCGACCAAGTCGCATCCTTCTTCCGCGCGAAGGCGTCCAGCCCGTTCGGCCGCGAGCGCACTCACCCAAGTCTGCGTGAAAAACTCCTCCGCGAGCGCCTCGAAGGCCTTTCGGCGTTTCGCCGTTTTCTCCTTCAGCGGCGCGACGGCGAACAGATCCACAAAATCGATGCGTTGGAACTTCGCATAGGCGAATGCGGTGCGGTCGGCATCGTTCGCATGGAAGGCGATGTTCGCATCGAGGGCGGCCAGCACGTCGGCGGCGAGGCCGGTCGGGGTACCGTCATCGGCGCGATCGACCAGGTGGTCCTCGCCGATGAACGAGACGAACTCCTCCACGGCGAAATCATAGAGGGTTGGCATCACCGCCCGGCCGAATTCATTGGCGGACTCGAGCAAGTGCCGCCAGTCATCGGGATTCGCAGTCTGCAGGAACGGCGCATCGTCCAGGATCTGCCGCAGCAGCTTCTGCAAAGTGGGGCGCAGCCGTTCGGCAGACCACGGAGGTTGGTTCGTCTGCGCCGCGCCGGCAATCTGCGTACGACGTCCCTGCCAGTAGCGCATCGAGCGCGACATCGACAGATAGTTGCGCACCAGCGCGAGACGCAGCATCGGACGCACCTCGGCGGGCGCCGTTTCGATTTCGGCCGCGAATTGTGCGACAAGTCCCTGCGGACCCTCCTTCTTCAGCGCGCTCTCCTCGGTGAACCCGTACGCGAGCCGTGCACGTTCGACGAACACCGCCGCGAGGTCCGGCCACGCCTTCAGTTCCCGTGCCTTGGTCTCAATCCGCGCCAGGACATTCGTCGCCGTGCGCGGCAGTCCCTTTGCCCGCGCCTCGCGCACCGCCTCCCAGTCCGCCTCAAGCGGACCGGCCGCCTGCAAGAGGAAAGCCGCCAGCAAACCGATAATGACAAGTAGTCCTTTTTTCATGCTCCCTATTATAGCATATTTATCGGGCTGATGTTTTCCTCTTGTGACGCGCGTTTTTGTGACTCTCAACAGACTGTTTCACCTGCTTCGGTGAACGTCACTTCCTCGGCCATCCTTGCCGTTCGGCGACATCCAGGTAGCGCTTCCAATCGTAGGCGGTGATCAGATGCTCGCCCGGACGCAGATGGTACGACACCATGCCTTGCTGCTGGTCTTCGCCCGGCTTGGGGAATCCGGTCGTCACGAGGCCCTTCTTGCCGAAAACCTCCCAGGCGGGCGAGGCGAGACGCGCGGCCCAGTATTCGCCTTCCGGACCCGCCCAGACGTCCTTCGACGCCGAGGCGATGCACACCGGACGCGGCGCGATAAGCGCCACCGCCCAATGCTGGTCGAAGGGGATCGTGAGATCCTTGCCGCTCCAACGCGCCAGATTGCCCGCGAACCAGAACTTGTGGTAGTCGGTGGTGCCGCACACCTTGATGGGACACGATCCCGGAAGGATCATGTGATGAAGCTTCACGCCCATTTCGCCGGAATCGTTGATGCACGCCATGGCGAAGCGACGGTCCTCGGCGGCCGCCCACATGGCGGTCTTGCCGCCGCGGGAGTGTCCGACAACCGCGACGTGTTTCGCGTCGACCTCCTTCACCGTTTCCAGCCAGTCGAGCACACGACTCGCCGCCCAGCCCCAGCCCGAAGTCGCACCCCATTCCTCGGGGCCGCGATTCTTCCAGTTGGAGCTGTAGCAGGAGAAGAGTCCCACCTTGCCGAAATCCACCTTCTGGTCGTCGGGCCACACGTCGTGGACGTTGAACATCACGCCCACGAAGCCGCGGTTGACGATGTCCTCCGCCGGGAAGAAGTCCCAGTTGGCGGGTTTATCGTAGTTGACATTGTACCGCGATTTGGCCCACGGACGCAGCTGGCAGAACAGAAACGCGGCACGCGGCGTGTCGATCTTCGCCGGCAGGAAGGCGCGGGCGACGAAACTGCCGTCCTTCAGCTTGCCCTTCCACGAGATCCGGACCTTGCGCATCACCGCCTTGCCATCCAGGAACGGCACGTCCTCGCCGACCTTTTCGAAACGCAAGCCCTCGGGACGCTCCACCGGACGGCGTCCGTAGAATTCCCGGCGGAAGATCTCGAGGATTTCCGGGCGGCGCTTGTTCTCCCACTGCGCCACCGTCGTCACCAACGTGCCATCCTGGCATCGCATCAGTTCCGGCGGATTGATCGGTTCCGCCGCAACCGCCGCCAACGCCAAGCCCAGAACGAACAAGCTGTAGATCTTTTTCATCATCAACCTCTTTTCAGTGAAGCCCCGGTCGAGGCGTTGCCCACAAAAGTCGCGTAGCGTTCAAGCCAGCCGCCCTTGATGCGGGGCGACCACGGCTTCTGCGCCTTCCGACGCTGGGCGATTTCGCGCTTCGTGAGTTTGGCGGAAATCGCACGGTTGGGAATGTCGATCGTGATCTCGTCGCCGTTCTTCAGAAGGCCGATGAGACCGCCTTCGGCCGCTTCCGGCGAGACATGGCCCACGCAGGCGCCATGCGTCGCGCCCGAGAAGCGTCCGTCGGTAATGAGCGCAACCGATTCGCCGAGTCCTGCGCCGATGATATAGCTCGTCGGCGCCAGCATCTCCTGCATACCGGGTCCGCCCTTGGGGCCCTCGTAGCGGATGACGACCACGTGTCCTGGCTTGACCTTGCCGCCGAGAATGCCCGCGCAGGCCTCTTCCTGGCTGTTGAAGCAGATCGCCTTGCCGGTGAAATTCATCATCGAGGGGGACACACCGCCCTTCTTGACGACGGCGCCCTTTTCGGCGAGGTTGCCCCAGAGCACGCAAAGGCCACCATCCTTCGAATACGGGTTGTCGAGCGTACGAATGACATCGTCATCGGAAATCTTCGCCGCCGCGATCTGCTGGCCCAGCGTCTTGCCCGAAACCGTCTTCGTCTTGAGATTCAGCAGTTTCTTCGGCAGACGCTTCAAGATGGCCATGATGCCGCCGGCGCGATCGAGGTCGCTCACATGGTAGTGTCCAGACGGCGCGAGCTTGCAGATGTAGGGCGTACGGGCCGAAAGCTCGTTCATCCGCTCAAGCGAATACTCGACCCCCGCCTCACGCGCAATCGCAAGCGTATGCAGCACCGTGTTCGTGGAACCGCCCATCGCCATGTCGAGCGTGAGCGCATTGTCGAGCGAGGCCTGTGTGACGAGGTCCTTCGGCAGCGGACCGCCCTTCTTCGCCATCTCCACTGCGCGGAACGCGGCCTGGCGCCACAGTTCCTTGCGCTTTTCGTCGATCGCGAGGATCGTTCCATTGCCCGGCAGCGCGATGCCGAGCGCCTCGTAGAGGCAGTTCATCGAATTGGCCGTGAACATACCGCTGCAGGAACCGCAGCCGGGACAGCTCGTCTCCTCGACGGCCTCCAGTTCCTTCTGGGTGATCTTGCCCACATTTTCGGCGCCCACGGCCTCAAACACGCTGTTGAGGTCGGTGTCCTTGCCGGTCTTCGGATGCTTGCCAGGGGCCATCGGACCGCCCGAAGCGAAGATGGTGGGGATATTCACGCGCAGGGCGCCGATGAGCATGCCCGGCACGATCTTGTCGCAATTCGGCACGCAGATCATCGCATCGAAGCAGTGCGCGCGCGCGATGGACTCGACGCTGTCCGCAATCAGTTCGCGGCTCGGCAGCGAGTACTTCATGCCCTGGTGCGCCATGGCGATGCCGTCGCACACGGCAATCGTATTGAACTCCATCGGCACGCCGCCCGCCTCAATGACGCACTGCTTGATCCATTCGCCGACCTTGTTCAAATGGCAATGGCCGGGCACGAAGCTCTCATAGCTGTTGCAGATGCCGATGAACGGCTTCTTCATATCCGCACGCTTCATACCCGTGGCAAAAAACAGCGACCGATGCGGCGCCCGCTCATTGCCCACCTTGACCTGATCGGAAATCATCTTTTTCATCATTGGCTCCTTCAAAAATTCTCCGTTGTGAATTATTATATCATCCATACCCGCCGATGTCACGCGAAACTCGGCCCGCGATATAGTTCTCAATGGCACACCAAGAATGACCATTGAGAACTATAACAGCAAGGAGTTCGGGGTGGGTCAGGCAAGGATGCTGGATGACCAGATCGGGGTGTTCGTCTTCCCGAAGGTTTCACGCGCACACACACCAAAACGAACAGAAAGTCCCTTTGGAACGAGAAAAGCGGGAAGAATGAACTTGACGGGACCCTTCTTCGTACCTTCTGGGTAGAAGTCGTTCGGGGATGTGACGTAGCGCGTGAGACGGATCTCCGTCACGTCCATTTCCGTCGTCTCGACCGTGATTTCATAATCGGCCGTGCGCGAGGCTCCGGCGACGCGGCGCGTCTGCGGGAATGTGACGATGAAGACGTCCTGCGGCTTCGGTTCACCCCAGAGCGGCGCCTTTCCGCGCGTGACCTCGACCTTCGCCCCGTCGGGGAAGGGTGCCGGGGATGTGGCCTTCTCGGCCTGTGTCGCAAAAAGGAACGGCTTCGCCTTTGTCGCCGGCAGCGGAATCACAAGATTCGGACCCAGTTTCCTGCCAGACACAAACTCGATACGTTCGATTTCGATGAACTCGTCGTACACGCGCACGAACTGTCCATGCGCCGCGATCGTCTTCTGCTTCCGGCGCGTTCCGTCGCCTCTCATAAGGCCACGCGGATTGAGATCGAGCGCCCCCGACGCATTGTCGCGTCCGACCGGATGCCCCATGCTGAAGAGCGACGCCGTACCAATGGAGGTAAAGGCCCCCTGCCACACGTTCAGTTCGGACGTCAACGGTTTGTGCGAATGGCCCGAAAACGCCACCGCGTTCGGGAATTTCGCCAGCACCTTCGTCGCACACCCGTCGTCGTGGCCCCAAATCCAATTGCCCAAGCATGTATTCTTCGGCTGCGCGTGCTGGAAATAGAAGAACGGCTTTTCGCCCGCCAGCTCCGCCGCGTGTTTCTCCGCCCACGGTGCGAGCGCATGGATGCCTTTCGCCGACTCCCAATGTGCGCCGACGAAACGATACCCTTTCACGGATTTCATCCAGATCGGCTCGTACTTCTCGCCGAAGATCTTCTTCCAGTTGCCCTTCATATCCGCCGCAAGGATTTCCTCCTTCGGCATCGGCCATTCGCCACGGGCCTCCTTCGCGTAGGCGTAGTGCCAACCGTGAAAGTCGTGATTGCCAAGCGCGAAAAGCCGCGTAACCGACCGACCGTCCTTGCCCTTGCCGGACGGAAACACCTTGTTCCAGGTGTCCGCGACCAGCTGCATCTGTCCGACCAGCCCCCAGTCCGCGATGTCGCCCGCAATCGCCACGCCGTCCGCACCACCATCGCGGAAATAGGCGAACGCCTTTTCCAGCAACTCCGGATCGCGCATGCGCGCATAGTGCGCGGGGTCCTGGATGAACCGCTTCATGTACGGCAGACAGCAGATGTGCACATCGCTCAACACGCCGAACGCGACCTTCGGCTCGCCCGCGCCCCGTGCGACGGCATAAGAGGCAACCGGACGCGCCGCCGCAAAAAGGGCGAGTCCGCGCAGGAACCCGCGCCGCGAAATCTCCACGCTCATTTCGTGCCCTCCACTTTCAGTTTGCACGCCTTGGAAACGACTTCCGGGCCCTTCACGCCGAAGCAGTTCATCGGACGCACCGCGAACACGAACTTGAGATTCCACGGTAGTTCGTCCTTTGCAAAGACGCAGGCGACCGTCGGCGGTTCTGCGCATTCGGCACTCCAATACGCCGGCGAAAACACACGCTTGCGACAGACAATGCGCGACAAACCGCCTTCCGTCGCACGCGCCGTCACCTCGTAGTCGAACGCGCGCACCGCATCCATGCTGCGCGCGGGCGGGAAGCTCACCGTCACTTGCGCGGCAGACTTACCCTCGCGCGTCTTGCCAGGGGCCTCCTTCCAGGCGACGACCGCCCCCTTCGGCAGTTTGGGCACGGGGGCCTTGGAAGCGCGCGTTTCGTAGGTGAGCGCGCCATAGCCGCCGAGCGGCACCACCCAGTCGGGTCCCAGCGCGGCGCCAAGCGAAAAATCGCGACGCTCGAAAACGATGCGGTCGCCGAAGACATTCATCAGCATCCCCTGGTGGACTTTCCTCGCGGCACCGCTCGCCAGGAGGTCGGGCACCTGGCGGCCTTCCACGCGCGGCACACCGAAGGCGGACCAATTCTCGCGGCCGCCGAACGGAATGATGTACCTGAGCGAAGCCGTACCGACGCTAGTGAAGCCGAAGTCGCCCTGGCGGATGGTACGGTCGTCGGTGAGAGACGTGTGCGAATGGCCGGAAAGAGCCACGCAGTTCGGGAACTTCGACAGCGCCCGCGTGACCTGGCCGTCGTCCTGGCCCCATGTCCAAGGCGCCGAACAAGTCCCCTTCGGATGCATGTGCTGGAAGTAGAAGAACGGCTGCGGACCCTGTAATTCACCTGCGTGGTCGGCGAGGAACTGGTCGAGTCCGGGAATGTGCTGGACCTTCCAGCTCTCAAAGTGCGCGCCGACGAAGGCAAATCCTTTCACGCACTTGAGATAGATGGGGGCGTAATCTTCGTCCCAAGCCTTCCGCCACGCGCCGGCGCGATCTGCGCCAATGTTGTTCGACGGGGCAAACAACTCGGGATGAGCCTTGCGGAAGGCGGCGCTGTTGTATTCCCAGCCGGCGACGTCATGGTTGCCGTAGACGAAAAGCTTCTCCACCTTTCCGCCCTCGGGCAGACGGTCGCCGGGAAACACCGCGTCCCAAGTCTTGCGCACGCGCAGCAGCTGGTCGAGCCGCCCTTGATCAGCCATATCGCCCGCGATCAGCACGCCATCGACATGTCGATCGCGGAACCATTCAAACGCCGTGCGCAGAATGGCCGTCGAGGCGTCATCCGTGATGTGGATGTCGCTCAACACGCCAATGCGCAGCTTAGGTTCTGAAACATCTGCCATGAATGCCATTCCTTTATTTCCGATTCGCACATAAATACGTTCGTCTCGCCTCCCCCGTCCAGACGAATCGTTCGATCAGGGCCGTTTCGCCGCGAACAGCCGCGCGCGCCAACAAGGACGCTTCGCCTTTTTCGCCTCCGCGTCAAGCGTCGTTCGCGCCATGTAGAACTTGCCGTTGATCGTCGCCATGCCGACTGCGCCACCGCCGTGATGGCGATGGAACGTTTTCAAGTCCGCCGAACACGCCAACACCCCGGCAGGATTGTCCTTGGCGCCATAGATGCCGAAGAAGAAGCGGTCCTTTTCCCACGAAGCGGTCTGGATGCCGAGTACGGTGTATCCCGTCTCAAGGTCGTGTCGCTTGACGAACTTGAAATCGGGCGTGTACTCATACACGTAGTTTTTGACATGTGTCGGCGGCAGGCCCCCAACCACATAGAATCGGTCGTCCTTCCAAGTCATGCCGCCCGCGCCGTGGGGAACCTCGGGAAGCTTCCAGGCCTTCTTCGGTTCCAGCGTGGCCGCATCGTACGATTCCACCCAGCTGTCGGCCAGGTTCTCGGTGTTGAATCTTCCGTGATTCGCCGCCACATACACAACACCGTCCTTGACACAAAGGTCGCCCTGGTGCGAACGCGCCTTACGCGAGACCAGCACCTTGCCGGACAGATCGGTCTTGACGATCTCCACCGTGAAACTCCACCAGATGTTCGTCCCATCCGTACAAACGCCTTGAAGATGTCCGCCATAGGCACCCTCGCAGACGATCTCCTCCACGCCCGCCCGCGCAGGGAGACACATCATCGCAACCAGAAAAAACATCCCGACAATATTACGTATCATTCGACACCTCTCCCACTTTAGAAGACGCCGCCCCTGCCTGACGGCCGGGACGGCGGATTAGCATAGTTCCTCTTTAATGAGGCACTTATTCCCACTCGATCGTGCCGCACGGCTTCGGGGTGAGGTCCATGCACACGCGGTTCACGCCAGGGACTTCGGCGAGGATGCGATCCGTGATCTTCTTCAGCACGGGCCACGGGATCTCCTCGACCGTCGCCGTCATCGCGTCCACCGTATTGACGGCGCGGATGATCACCGGCCATTCATAGGCGCGCGCATTGTTCTTGACGCCCGTCGAACGGAAGTCCGGAATGAGCGTGAAGTACTGCCACACCTTCTGGGCGAGACCGCACTTCGCGAACTCGTCGCGCAGAATCGCGTCCGACTCGCGCAGCGCGGCAAGGCGGTCGCGCGTGATGGCGCCGAGGCACCGAACGCCGAGACCCGGACCCGGGAACGGCTGACGGTAGACCATTTCAGGCGGAAGACCGAGTTCCACGCCACAGGCGCGCACTTCGTCCTTGAAGAGCTGCAGCAGCGGTTCGACGAGCTTGAACTGGAGGTCCGGCGGGAGGCCGCCCACGTTGTGGTGGCTCTTGACCATCTTGGCGGTCTTGGTACCGCTCTCGATGATGTCCGGATAGATCGTGCCCTGACCGAGGAACTCGATGCCCTCGAGCTTGCGCGCCTCCTCTTCGAACACGCGAATGAATTCGCCGCCGATGATCTTGCGCTTCTTTTCGGGGTCCGCGACATTCGCGAGCTTGTCGAGGAAGCGGTCCGTGCAATCCTTGTAGATGAGGTTCGCGCCGAGGTTCTTGCCGAACACCTCGCACACCATCTCACTCTCGTTCTTGCGCATCAGACCGTGGTTCACGTGCACGCACACGAGCTGCTTGCCGATGGCCTTGATCAGGAGGGCCGCGACGACGGAGGAGTCCACACCGCCGGAGAGGGCCAGGAGGACCTTGCCGTTGCCGACCTGCTTGCGGACGAGTTCGATCTGGTCCGCAACAAAGTTCTTCATATTCCAGTTGGCTTCCGCCTTGCAGACGGAGAAGAGCCAGTTCTTCAACCACGCCTCGTCAGGCATCGCCGCGAGGTTCTCGCACTTTGCCGTGGGGTGGTCAATCGCGAACACGGGGATGCCGAGTTCGTAGATCGCCGGATCCACATCCACGTTCTTGCCGTCCACGCAGCGGTTTTCGCCGCCGAAGAGGACGATGCCCTTAACATTGGGGAGCCCCAACAGCTTGGCGGGCGTAGAATCGTGCGGGTGGATTTCCGAGTAGACGCCCAATGCGCGGATCGCGCGGGCGAGCACCGTGTTCTTCGTCGACCCGAGGTCGAGAATGACGATCATGTCCTGTTTCATGTTTTGTTCCTTTGTTAAAATCAATTCTTGAAGCTATGGATTGGCGCGGGGATGCGTCCACGGCGCCCGATGAACGCCGAACAGTCGAATCGGTTGACCGCCATGATGGGGGCATGGCCGAGGAGTCCGCCGAACTCGACCGTCTCGCCGACCGTCTTACCGGTCACGGGAATCACGCGCACGGCGGTGGTCTTCTGGTTGACCATGCCGATGGCGGCTTCGTCGGCGATGATGCCGGAAATCGTCGTGGCGGGCGTATCGCCCGGGATGGCGATCATGTCGAGTCCGACTGAACAGACGCACGTCATGGCCTCAAGTTTCTCGATCGTGAGCGCACCCGCTTCCACGGCGTCGATCATGCCTTGGTCCTCGGAGACCGGAATGAACGCGCCCGAAAGTCCGCCCACGTACGAGCTCGCCATCACACCGCCCTTCTTCACCTGGTCGTTGAGGAGGGCGAGCGCAGCGGTCGTACCGGGGGCTCCGGGGTGCGCGAGGCCGATTTCCTTGAGGATGTCCGCCACGGAATCGCCTACGGCGGGTGTCGGCGCGAGCGAGAGATCGATGATGCCAAACGGCACGCCAAGTCGTTTCGCCGCCTCTTGGGCGACGAGTTGTCCGACGCGGGTAATCTTGAAAGCCGTGCGCTTGATCGTTTCGCAGAGCGTTTCAAAGTCGGCGTTGCGGATCTGCTCGAGCGCGTACTTGACGACGCCCGGACCCGACACGCCCACGTTGATAATGGCCTCTGCTTCGGTCACGCCATGGAACGCGCCAGCCATGAACGGATTGTCGTCAGGGGCGTTGCAGAGCACGACGAGCTTCGCACAGCCGAGCGAATCACGGTCCTTCGTGCGTTCCGCCGTGGCCTTGACGATTTCACCCATCAGGCGAATCGCGTCCATGTCGAGGCCCGTCTTGGTGGACCCCACATTGACGCTCGCGCAGATGCGTTCGGTGACCGCGAGGGCTTCCGGAATGGAGCGGATGAGCAATTCATCGCTCTTCGTCATACCCTTTGAAACGACGGCGGAATAGCCGCCGAGGAAATTGACCCCGAGTTCGGCGGCGGCACGATCAAGTGTTTTGGCGATTTCCACATAGTCGCCGGACGTACGGCAGCAAGCTGCACCGACAAGGGCGATCGGTGTGATGGAAATCCGCTTGTTGACAATGGGGATGCCGAAGTCGCACGAAATGTCCTCGCCCGTTTTCACGAGACGTCCCGCATAGCGGAGGAGCTTCGCGTAGATGTTCTTGCAGGTCGTATCGAGATTCGAATCGGCGCAGTCGAGGAGCGAAATGCCCATCGTGATCGTGCGCACGTCCAGGTTTTCGTCCTGGATCATCTTATTCGTCTCGAAGACCTCGTTGATGTTCAGCATAGATGCCGCCTTTACCTTCAATCGTCGTGGGGCGTTCAGATGCGGTGCATCTTTTCAAAAATCTCCGCCTTTTGGCAACGAACGTGCAGGCCGAGGTCCAAACCAAGTTTCGAAAGCTCGCGACTGCTGACGGCAAAAGGCTTGGGCGACTTTTCCGCGTCGACGATCATCATCATATTGAAGTAGCCCTGTACGATCGTCTGGGTAATATCGCAGACATTGATTCCGTTGTCGGCAAGGTACGAACAGATTTTAGCAAGGATACCAACCGTATCTTTGCCGACGACTGTGATGACGACTTTATTCATAGCGGCGAATAGTATAGCAAAAAGACGGGCCGTTTTCTACAAGGTTCGTATGGATTACGTACGATTGTTGTTGATTGCACTTGGATATCTTCGTGCGACCAACGACTCCAGTGCGACGGCAAAGGGCGTACCGAGCGTTGTGATGCCGAGGTTTTCAAGTGCCTGGGAGTCAAGATGGCAGTCCTTTGGACGAGGTGCCGAACCGTTCGCCGGCTCCCCGCTGCCGACGAGCAGACGCGTGTCGAAACCGAGACGTTCGGCAAAAAGGCGTCCCATATCAAGTTTCGTCAGGGGTTCACGTCCGCTCCAGTGCCATGTGCCGATGGGTTTCTTGATCGCGATCTGAGCGATGATCTCGGCGACATCGTCGACATGGGTGGGGTAGCGAACGGCCCAATCGTCAAGAATGATCGGATTAGATTTCGAATAACGTTCATTACCGGGTTCGCCAAGACGAAGGACGAGCTTGAACACATTTGTCACCGAGGATTCGTCCAGCGTCTCGACCTTGTCAGTATAGAGAATCGGGACGCGCAGAATTGCGCTTTGCGTGGCGGCATATTGGCGGACAGCGACTTCGCCGTCAGCTTTCGACTGACCGTATGCGTTGATCGGATGGGTCTGTGCGTCAACCGGATACGGAGGTTGAGTTCCATCGAAAACATAGTCGGTCGAAATGTAAACAAGAAAAGTTCCCGGGTGTACGCCGACCCATCGTGCGAGTTCGGCCGTCGTCTCCACGTTCAGACGACGGGAATAGTTCTCATTGGTCGAAAACTCGTCCGGCTTCCGGATTGCCGCAGTATGAATAATGACATCGGGGGCGAGTTCTTCCATCAAAGGTCCGATTTGAGCAAGATCTGCCAAATCGACAGACCGCAGTCCATCCCCCGCACGCGAATGGCAAAGGCCCACAACAGAACCTATCGCCATTTGCTGCAGACGTTCCATAGTTGCGCGTCCAAGCATCCCTGACGCACCGGTAACTACAATTTTCATAGTGTTCCCCTAAAATCGATTTGTCGATAGTATAACAAAAACCATTCCCCGGCTCTAGCAATTTCAACACCTTACAGGTAATAGGTTATTGGATGTACAGCGAGGAACGAGCCGCGCAATTCCGTGACCCATTACGCTTTATAGTTCTCAATGGCAAAGGGAACTGGGCTATTGAGAACTATAAAAAGAACCGAAAAAACTGTTACGATTTTCTAGACCGATCATTTAACCCCAATAAAACAAGGCGAATCCGTCAAAAAAGAACTCGACAATTTCTTGACAATTTCTTGACAATTGATTTCTTTTTTCTTTTGCAGATTATAGTATCATATTGGCATTTCAACGACCAATAAAGGACAACTTAACCATGTTCAAAATTCAGAAACAGATCTATGAAGGGCTTCTACCCAAAAATGAGAAAGACTACCGCCATCTGTTGTCTTCTGGCAAAGCCGTTCTAGTCGACAACATCTGGGTTTCGAACGAGACCCCTGTAAATATCTTCAATCAGCAACGGAAGCGTCTTGAACAGCACGAACAGAAACTTCGTATACGAAGAGAAAAAAGACACGAAAAAGAAAAATTACAAAGAATGTCACAAAACCGTCCTCCCATTCGCAGGGGACGCCTTCGTCCTGACGGTATGGCGATGGGAACAGAACCTGTCTACCAGGTTGCAGCCCTCGCGGCAACCGCTATACGTACAACAGCCAAGATAACAGCCAATAAAATCAAAGAATGGCACGAAGAAAGGCAACGTCGCCTTGAAGCAGCTACTCGCCGACCATTGCGTCTCACACACGAGCGACGTAAAATATGCAGACGTGCAACATTATCCCCATGCCCGTCCCCAATAGACATCCGCGTTGCCTGGCTTTTTTCTCGCGATTCTCATGCCGGAATGCTACGTCTTGGGGCCCTTCTTGACACCCTCGAATGCCATCTCGACAATGGCCTCAAAATTGTCTGGTGCAAAGCCGTATCAGGACGTTGGTTCCCGGGCATCCGCGGACGCGAAGGAGGAGTCCGTGGTTGGATTCGTGTAAATTGTCCCGAACTTGAGCAAAAATACAAGACCTTGATGCGTTACAAGTCTTTAGCCAAAAAACTACGGCAGGCGCTCGAAATCCTTGATCCCATCCCGTTAACAGCCTTATTTGATCAGAATACAAATGCTTCCGAGCTCTTCCGACAGGAACTTCATCACCAACCGCGAGCGACCTCAATCCTCCATGATGAACGACATGAACGATTCGCGTGGGAGTTCGGCGAAAGAAAAGAAGATATTGATGGCCGAATTTTCCTCACCAATGCGAACTACAGCACGATTCCGATGTTCAACCTCTCCTTCAATCAATTCCGTACCACATTAGACCAAGCCAGGGGAGCCACAACCACCATTCTCAAGACTGTCATACCAATCGGCCGCCCTCATTTCAACCATCTCGCAAATGTAATCAAACAAAAGGTCTCAGAACGGGAACGTTGGTGGGACAATCAACTCCAAACAATCTCGTAACAAAGAAATTTCTTCATCTCATCTTCTTTCAATCTGAGAGAAAACAAAACCCCGTATTTCTACGGGGATTATTTGAATGGTAGGAGCAGAGGGACTCGGACCCACGACCCAGTGATTAAGAGTCACTTGCTCTACCAACTGAGCTATGCTCCCATTCACATGTTTTCACGAACAAATGGAGCGAGCTAACGGATTCGAACCGTCGACAACCACCTTGGCAAGGTGGCACTCTACCAGCTGAGTTAAGCTCGCCTCTTACGCGAAAACGACTGATAGTATAGCACTCTTTCCCGAGGAATGCAAGAGGGATTTTGTATTATGCTATATTTCAGCCATAAATCGTAAATATATGAGATTTATTGAAAAACAGCATCCCCTATAGTTCTCAATGGTATTAACACCTTATGACCATTGAGAACTATAAAACCGAAAACTCCCCCATTCCCATTGAGAACTATTGCTACCAATGAAAGTCCAACTGGAAGGTTCAACCGACTATTTGAGGAGCGGTTGCAATTCGGCAAAGGACGCCCAGGGTTGATTGAACCGGGAGGAAAGCGCCGTGAAGCGCAGATAACGCGCCTGGACAGGAGTCTGGAAACGAAGTTCCGTGACTTCATCCGTATTGGGGAGCTCGCCTGAAAGGACCGGCGTCCAGTTTTGGGCGTCGAGGCTGACCTCCACCCTGTATCCCTTTACACGACCGTTGGGGTTACCGTCTTGACGCGGAATGACAGACAGGCCGAACACCTTTTTCACCTCGCCGTAGTCACACGCGATCGCATGCGGATAACGCGTTTCAGAGGGACTCCACTTGGAATGCCAGATGGTCTCCGGCTTGCCGTCAAACGCATGACTTGCCTTTTCATCCCCTCCCTGCTCGCTCGACACCGACAAAACCTTGTATCGGCCCAACACCAATGCCGAACCGACGTCGCTCGGCGGTAAGTCAACTGCCGGCACCTCCAACGCCGTATGCGCCGCCCGCGGCAGAATCGCAAAATCAAGCCGGTACGGATGCGACGTGTCAATGATGTCACGCGCCAACGGCCCCGGACCGCAACTCGCACCGCCCAATCCCCGCGTCTCGGCAAAAATGCCAAACTCCACCTTCGCCGGCTTCGGCAATTCCGCCGGATGCATCGTCTCGATAATCTCCTTCGCCGAATACGGAATCGCCGCAAAGGCAAAAGGCTTGCCCAATGTCGCAAAACCAATCGCACCCTTCACGCCAGAGAGCGTCACCGCATCCGTCTCTTCAAAGTTGTTCGCATCTTCCGGACGCGCATACGGCATCACAAACTTCGTCAGGTCCGTCTCCCACCGCCCGCGGAAAGCACCTGACTTCCGGTCGCGATAGTTCTCAAACGGACCACGCCCGAACCACGACACTTGCGCATAATCCAACGGCAACACGAAATGATAGCCGATGCGCGGCAACTCCGCCCTCACGCCACCCACAGGACGGATCTCACTCTGACAGGTCACCGTGCCATCCGCATAAATACGCCAATGCTGCATCGCACGGAACTGCGGCACCATCTTCGACGGCTTCTTGTCAAGCGTCTCCAACCGCGCCCCCGGTTCTCCGCCACCGCCAAATCCATGCAGATTCTCCCGCGACCGTCCCGCATACTCGATCTCGGCCGTGAACGCCAACGCCCCGGCTTCCTCTTTCACGTCTCCGAACGTCACCGCTTTCGCCGTGAACACCCGCCAGCCGTTCGACCCCCAACGCGAACCCGGCCCCACTTCGTTCGAACTCGGCGCACGATAGGCATCCAGCGTCATCGGCTGAAGCAAACGCTCCTCTCCTTTCACCCGATAGGATACCAACGCACCCGTCTTCTGTTCAAACGCCAGCCTCACATCACCGGCCTTGAACGTTAACTGTCCGTTCTCAACACGCGACGCAGCCTTCCCTTTCGGCGCCTCCAACGCCACGGCCGCCTTCGCATTCGGCAAGTCCACCTGATCGTCCGCAATCACATACCCCGGTTCGAGATACCCGTCCCGCGCCTTGACCGCAAAAGCATACCGTACCGACACCGCCTTGCCCGGGCCCAGCGCCCGACGCGCCGCCTCCGGAATCATCAGCGTCTTCTTGCCACGCGGCGGCACGGCATCGAGATCGACCTTCATCGTCGTCTGACGCTCGCCATTCACAAGCACGCTCGCCGTCACATTGTAAACATCGAGCCCGCGGAAGAACTGCTTGTTCCACACGGTCACACTCTGCGCCCCTTCGTCAAGCGTCACGGACACCGGCTGGTAGACGTGCTTGATCTCCCAATACCCCGGCTCCAGCTCGCGGTCGGAAAGGATGCACCCGTTCATGACAAACTGTCCGCTGTTCGGACGGTCCCCCCAGTCGCCGCCATAGCCGATGATCTTCACGCCATCCTTGTTGAGCTTATAAAGCCCTTGGTCCACCCAATCCCAAATCGTCCCGCCGATGACCACATCGGACGAATCGATCGCATCCTGATAGTCCTTCAAGTTGCCCATCGCATTCATCATGTTGTGCGCATACTCGCAAATGTAGTACGGACGCTTCGCGTTCTTGTCCTTCGCATGCCACCATACCAGGTTCACACTCGGATACATGTTCGAGTCGACATCGGAATTGCTCCAGTCGCCCTCATAATGCGTCGGACGCGACGGATCTCGCTGATGCACCGCATCATCTGCCGCGCGGAAATTGCGTCCGCTGCCGCATTCATTTCCATGGCTCCAGAAAATCACCGCCGGATGGTTCTTGTTGCGTTCGACCATGTTCATGTTACGCCACACCAACGCCTTGCGGAAACGTTCTTCCCGCGGCGTCACATTCCAGATGCCGTGGCTTTCGACATTCGCTTCGTCCATCAGACAGATGCCGTTGAGATCGCACAGATAATACCAGTAGTCGTCCTGCGGATAGTGCGAATTGCGTACCATGTTGCAGTTCGCCCGCTTCAACAACGCCACATCCTGCTCGTGCCGTTCACGCGGACAGAAGTGCCCGTAACGCGGATCCGTTTCATGACGATCCGCACCATGCAGCTTCACCTTCTGTCCGTTCAGACAATAGCGTCCCTTGATGATCTTGCTTTCGCGGAAACCGAAAAGCGTCGATACGCTCTCCAACGTCTTCCCCCCTTGCGCGAGCGACACAACGACCTTGTAGCAGTTCGGGCACTCCGGACTCCACAACTTCGGCCGCGTCACGGTAAACACACCGTCCGCACCCGCCACAGGATTCAACGCCACCGGCTTCCCTGCAAGATCAAAGAGCGACACCTTCACCGTTCCGTCACCCGTACCCGCCAGTTCCGTATTCACCGTGAGCCGCCAATCACCATCGTAACGCCCCGCCTCGACCGGCGTCGCCGTCGCGAAGAAATCACGTACGCGCAGCTTCGGACGCCTCACCAGCCAGCTTGAACGGAAAATGCCCGAAAGACGGAACATGTCCTGATCTTCGAAGTAGGATCCGTCGCTGTAGCGATAGACTTCGAGCGCCACCACGTTCTTGCCCGGCTTCACCCAGTCCGTCACATCATATTCCGCCGCACACCGGCTGTCTTTCGTAAAGCCGACATATTGGCCGTTCACCCACAGATAGTAGAACGAGTCCACACCGTCGAACTTGAGAAACACGCGATCCCCCTGCCAGTCCGCCGGCAAATCGAAGTCACGCCGATAGGACCCCACCGGATTACGCGCCTTGAAATTGGTGAAGTCCCGCGGAGGTTCATCCATCACGCGGGGTGGATTGACTTTGAACGGATAGCGCGCGTTCGTATAAAGGGGCGTTCCCCATCCGCCCTTGCCATTCGCCTCAAACGCCTGCCAACTGCAGGGCACGCGAATGACCTCCCACGACGACACATCGTAGTTCGGCTTTTCAAACCCGACCGGACGCGAGGCCGGGTCTTTCGACCACTTGAATTTCCAGGCCGTGAGCGAGTCGAGGCAAATCTGACGCGGCGTCTTATCCGGCAGAATCGCCAACGCACTCTGCTCATCCGGGAACGGCGCGAAAGACGCACGCGTCTTCTCGCGCCCCGCGCTCATACGCGTCAGATCCTGCCACTCGTTGCCATCGATCGCCAACGCAAAAGCGTTTCCCGCCACCGATGCCGCAAGGGCAAGGACAACAAACATTCTGCTCGTCATTTTCATTCAAGACTCCCTTTCCGCCGAAATTCAAGTGATCGGACAAAACCTCACAACGGTCGACATTACTTCGCGCAGCCGAGTTCCGCACGGAACGGTCCAAGCGGCAGGCCCGCCTCGTTCTTGAGGAACCCGTGCCAGCAGCTCTTGCGCATATACGCGACCTTTGTCGGCTTCATGTTCGGCGGGACCACGAGCTGCACCGTGTTGCCCTTGAGCTCCGCCTTCACCTGCTCGTACTTGCCATCCGCGCCGGCGAGTTCGAAACGCAGCGGATAAAGCCCGTTCATGTTCCACGCCTTCACATAGTCGAAGGTGAGCGTCACACGACCGTTCTGCACAGCCGAGGCGCTCTTGAACTTCGGCGCGTCGCAGACGAGATTCGTGAAACCATAGAGACGATTCAACGCGAGCGCCGCCAGACGCGTCCCCACCGTGCGCTTGTCGCCCGGATGGATGTTGTCCACTTCGCCCACATCCGAAATCACCGCAATGCCGCAGTTCTTCTCCGTGTAGGCAAAGCGCTCCATTTCTTCGCGAATCTGCGTCGCCCCCAGATCGGCGGCTTCCGGCTGATAGCCATACGGCGCAATCTGCACGAGATAGAACGGCATGTCGGGGCACTCGAACTCCTTCGACCATCCCGCATGCAGCGCCTTCAGTAAGTCATAGTACTTATTCCACTCGCCGCGATTGGATTCGCCCTGATACCAGATCGCACCGCGCAGCGTGTACGGCGCAAGCGGGTAAATCATCGCGTTCCAGCACGCGCGCGCCATCTGGTGAAGATCCGCGTTTTTCTTCTTCGACGTAATCGGCGCCGTCGCGAGCGCCTTCACGCTCGGGACCTGCTCGAATCCGGACGCCGGAATCCACGGCTCGATGCGCGACCCGCCCCATGCGGACGAAATCACGCCCACCGGAATGTGCAGCGCCTGATGCAACCGCAACGCGTAATGGAACGCCGCCCCCGAGAAGTTCCCCGTCGCACCCGGCGTGAACGGCAACCACTGCTGGCGCCCCATCGAACCCGGCTGCGCACTCCAGCGCATGCCGATCCACACGCCGCGGATTTCCGGTTCGTTCGTGAGCATCATGTCATAGTAGCCGTTCTTCTCACGTCCTGCATGCTGGAACACGCGGGGCGCGGGCCACAGCTGGAACGTCATGTTGGACTGTCCGCCGCAAAGCCACACTTCACCCACCACGACATTCTGATACGTCACCTTTTCGCCGCTCGAGCTCGTGATTGTGAACACCTTCCCCGCACCGTCGCCCTTCATCGCCGGCAAGTTGCCCCGCCACGCGCCTTTCGCATCTGCCGTCGCCTTGGCTTCAGCCCCCGCGAACGCAATCGTCACCGTTGCCCCCGGATCGGCCTTGCCCCACACGGCGACAGGCTTCTCGCGCTGCAACACCATGTTGTCATTGAACAACGCCGCCGGCTCAAGCACGGCCCAGGCATTCATCATCGCGGCGCACGCGGCGCCAAACATCATCATCTTTTTCATTTTTGACTCCTTCAGTCTTTAAGTTTCCATCATTCGTCGTCCGTAGCAACGGGTGCGACATACACCCCGAGGGAAGCGCCACGCGTGACAAGCGTTTTCTTGTCGGGCTTTGAAGAAAGCGTTCCGCGAAATGCATCATCGCCATCGTCCATCCACAGACCGTCGAATGTAAACGCCACACCTCCACAGGTGAATGTGAACTTGAGCTGGCCCGTCTTCTTGTTGATGGACGCCTTGACGGGCTTGCCCGCACAGAGCGTCAGCTTGCCTGCAGACGAACAGACCCCGATCTCCGCGGCCGCAGGGAACGTCTCCGTACCCGCCGCCGTCAGCACCACGGGCACATCACCCGAAATCGCACCCAACGCCATCTGCGTCGTTTCCGGAATCGCGTTCTTCCGCGAATGTTCCGTACCCGCCACATCGACAAAGGCACCCGCCGCCGCATTCCACTTCTGCACGCGCGCACATCCCTCGCCAAACCCGCGCGGCAACAAGGGCAGGGTAATCTTGTAGCAGACGCCATCCGCATCCTCCACGAGAATCGGCGCATAGACGAGCGTCTGGTCCTTCATCGGTTCGCCCGCCACATCTTCGTCAATCGCGATTGCCGTCGTCGAGGCGGTCAACGTCTTACCCGTCGGGAGGCGTCCCGCGATTTTCATCGTCCTGGTTTTGGGCGTTCCCGTCCCCGAGAAAACCATTGCCCGACCATCCGCCAGATCGAACACGAGCGAAGCGGCGGCCTCGATCTTCGCACCTTGCGTGTTGTAGACGGAATTCGCCAGCTGCGCATCCGAGAGGTTCGGCCAGCAGCGAACCTCGCTTGTCCTCCCCACCCCTTCCGTCACAATGCCGTATGCCGTTTCGGAGTCGGCCGCAAGCCAGACCTGCATCGTCCCGTCAGCCGCTTCGGCGGCCTCGTACGAAAGGTGAAGCGTACGCATCGGCAGCGCACGTCTCTTATCCGCCGGCAAGGTGAACGCATAGTGGAAACTGCCCCGACGCGGGAATTCCGTCCCATTCCACGCAATGATTTCCGGGGACACGTTCTTCACCGACGTTTTGGTCTTTCCTTCAACGAGCGTCAGCGTCGCACGCCCCTGCGCATCGACCTTCATCGATGTGGTTCCGAAGCCGACGCCGGGCGTCATGACGAATCCCGTATAGGACCCCGCAAGCGGATGCGCACACACGGTATAGAGAACACGCCGCGTCGAAGTGACTTTGTTGTCCGTACACGTGATCGTCACGTAGTAGGTCCCCGCCTTTGTCGCCGTACCGGTAAAGCCATAGGTGCCGTCTTTGCGTTTGCCGAACTTGACGCCCGTCGGCAAGCCACTTGCCTTCACTTTCGCTTTGGGCGGATAAACGAGGGTCGGTCCCCGCGTCTCGTCGAATGTCGTCCCCGCAAGCAAGCAGGCCTCGTTCAGCGTCGGCGCATAGAAAAGCGTGCGTCCATCGCCCTGCTGCGTCACGGATCCCTGTATCGGCGGGAAGGCACCGTTCACGGCCACCGCCAAGTTGAGGCGGCGCGTGGCGCTCAGGCCCGACACGGTTTTGACGGTCATAAACGCAGGCGCCTGCACGAAGTCGAGTTCCGCACTCGGCGTGCCTTCAATCGTACAGGTCTCTTTGCCGGTCCCGAAGGCCAGACCCTTCGGAAGACCTGTGAAGGAAAACGTGACGGGCGTCAAAAACTTGTCAAGTCCGCGCAAGGCGGCAACGAGCGGAAGTCCCTTCTCGCCGACAACACACGGGAACGCCGTTCCATTCACCGTGAAGGCGTACGGCGTTTCAGCGATCAAAACCCCGTCCGCATCCATTTCGGCAAGCGCCGCATTGAAGGCCGCCAGCTCCGTTGCCGCCGGTAGATAGCTCGCGGAAAACGTGACGTCCTCCTTCGGCATCGTCACGGTCTTCTTCACCTCACTGTAGAAATCCGAACCCGTCGCCGTACGCGAACGGACTTCCTGAAAAACGAAAGGCGCATTCGGCGTACAGGTCAGCGTCAGTTTCGTACCAGGCTTGACGGCCGCACCATCCGTCAGTTTTTTACTGCCTGCGGCGACGGACGTCACACCTTGTTCAGACGATTCGATCCATACGCGCGGATTCGCCTTCACCACGACGCCTTTGCGTTTCAGGAATTTCGGCACGGCCGCCTTCCAGACATCGAGATCGGCGCCAAAGGGAATCTCCAGCTTCGCGACCTTCACCTTCAACTTGTTGTCCGATTCACGGATGCGGTTCAGCGCGACATCCAAACCTGCCGGCGGCGTCTCATCCACAAACGAAACCGTGACGATGTCGCTGTCGTAGAAGGCGTTGTCGTCGAGTTCGACATTTTTCGGCAACGTCACCGCTTTGACCGCCGTATCCTGAAAGACCTTGCCGCCGATACGCAAGGGTCCACGTAGGCTCGTAAACGTACAGGACGACAGCTTCTCGCAATCCGAAAACGTGTCCTTCGCCACATTCGTCACGCTGCCGGGAATCGAGACGGACGTGAGACCAAGGCGCGCCGCGAACACCCCCGGGGCCCCACGTGGCGGATTGATCTCAACCACACGCAGCCCTTTGATTTCGGACGGGATCACAAGCGCGCCCTTGAGGGTGGGCAGGCTGTTCGTAATGACAACGGTGTCGTCCGAACGAACTTTGTAAAGGAGGTTTTCAAAGGTCTTCCCTTCAAGGGCACCACAACTCGCAAGCACGAATAGAGCACCGAACAAAATGGAATTCTTCATACTCGCCTCCTCTTCCTCGCTTTTTAACGGACCGCGCGGCAGGCTCGCGTCTTTTCCGCCGCCTTCGCTTTCGCGACATCCTCCGTCAAAGCCTTGATGGCCGCTTCGAGCTGCGCATCCTTGCCCTTGACGAGATCGTTCGGATCGTTCTTCACGATCACGTCCGGTACGGCGCCATGCCATTCCATGTCCGTCCCGTCGGGCAGATGCCAACCACGATGCGGATCGCGCAGCATGCCGAAATCGAGCACGTTGCGTCCCCATGTGCTGATCACGTTTCCACCGGACGGCATGCCGACAACGCGTCCCCGCTTCAGGTTTTTGATCGCGTGCGTGAGGATTTCCGCATTCGAAGCCGAATTCTCATTGCACATCACCACAATCGGCTTGCTCCAGAGCGGACGTTCCCAGCGGCCCAGCGGATAACCATATTGCGTCTCGGCAAAATCACGCGAATGCACAAGCGCATGATCGGCGCCGAAGAGAATCGCGAGCACCTTGTCCGCCGTGTTGCCGCCGCCATTTTCACGCACGTCGATGATGAGTCCATCGCGTCCATAGCCTTCGGTGAACACTTCCTTCTGGAACAGCCAGAAACTTGGCATGTTCATCGCGGCAATGTTGAGATAGCCAAGACGGTCCTTGCTTTGCTTGTGCACGAACGATCGCGCCGCGCGGAGTTTGGCCGCACCCTTCTGGACACGCGTCGCTTCGAAAGAACAGACTTTGAGACGCACCTGCGGTTCCGGAGTCCCCTTCTTCGCGTCACGCGGCGCAAGGGTCAGCGTCACTTCGCGGTCCGCCGGACCATTCAAGGCGAGGGTGGGGTCGTCGCCGGCCTTCACGCGCACCGTGTCGATCGCGCGTACGATGTCACCGGGACGGAAATCGAAACTGGAACGTTCGGCCGGACCATTCTTGATCACCTCGCTGATCTTCCAGCCCTCGCCCTTCCAGGTCGGGTCAAACCGAAGGCCGAGATGCGCGGTGGCTTCCCGCCAACCCGTCGCCTGCGCCGGCGACGTCTTCCACTCGCGCGTTGCATCGTACGAGTCGCGCAAGCCCAGATGCGAGGCATCCAGTTCGCCCAGCATCATTTCCACGACCTTCTGGAACACGGCATGCGATGTCGCATGGCGCGCGGCCGGCAGATAGCGGGGCTTCATCGACTCCCAGTCGGCACCGTGGAAGTTCTCGTCGTAGAAGCGGTCGCGAATGCGGGCCCAGATCGTCTTGAAGCCGAGCTCCTGCCAATCGGCGATGTCAATCGTATCGTAGGCACGGAAAGAGAATTCCGTATCACCATGCGCGGGATGTCCATTGACCTGGCGCAACACGCGGTCGCCTTTCGCCAACCACTTGCAGCACGAACCCGTCTTGGCGAACAGCTGCTGCGGCGTCAACCGGTCCGGCACATGGATCTTCATCGTCTTCCCCGCACTCGAAAAGGCAATCGTCCGCGAATCGTGCGAGAAGAACGGCGCACCCGCCGCCACCTTCGGCAACATGTGCACACGCTCGTAGAGGCCGTCGAAATCAATCTTAATGGCGGACGGCGTTTTGGCCTTCGCCGATTTCTTGGCTGGCGCAGGGCTGTTGCCGACCTTCTTGCGCGCCTCCTCGTACCGCACGTCAAAGGCTTCGTGTTCTTCTTCGGTCTTGTCGAGATAGACATAGAAAAGGCGCTCGCCGCTATTCTCTTCGGCACATTCGCCGATGAAGGCAAGGACCTTGCCGTCGGGACTCCACGCCGGCGAACCATCCCAGAGGAAGTTGCGCGACACATTGTAGGGCTCACGCGAACCGTCCACCGCGATAATCCAAATGTCGGTATTGCCATTCAGGTCGCCGTAGGCAGTCGCCACCCATTTTCCATCGGGACTCCACGCATATCCGCCGGCATCGAGACAGGCAGGGCCACGCGTCTTCACCACGCCGTTTGTCCCCGCGAAGGAAAGCTGGCCGCGCGGATTCATCCAGGCGAGCTGGCGTCCATCGGGCGAAAGCGAAAATCCGCGACGGATTTCCGCATCCGAGGCGCGCGTTTCGATTCGGAACGACGCATTCTCCCACCAACCGCGCGACGGATCGCTCCGACGGGCGACACGCACATCCGAACCATCGCCGCGATCGACCACATAGTAGAGTTCTTGTCCGTCCGGCGAAAAGGTGCACTCGCGCACGAACGCACGGGTGCCCCCGTCGACACGACGCGGTTGGCGGATTTCCGTATCCATCACCCACAGGACGCCGCCTGCGGTGAAAGCCGTCTGCAGACCATCCGAGCAGAAGGTCACGTCACCGCTTTCATCGATGTTCGAAATGCGGTCGTACGTACGACGGCGCGTCGTGGCACGCGCCACATAGCCGCTCTCGGGATGGAGCGTGATCTTCTGCGGTTTCGCACCGGCCACGCCAAGATCAAGACGCCAGAAATCGTAACCCTGGCGGAACACGGCCGTTTTACCATCCGCCGAGACGGAAGGATGCTCCAGATGTTCGTCCGTGAAATGGGTGAGAATCGAATCCTTCCCATCCGCAAACGTATGACGGGCAAGGTTGCGGATGCCACCCAGCTCCGTCGTGAGGTAGTAGAAGGACTTTCCATCCGGCGCCCAGACCGGGGAACGAACGTCCCACTTCCTTTCAATGATGCAACGGAACTTCTTCGTCGCAAAATCGTAGAGCCAGATTTCGCCCTTCTGCGACGTCACCGAATGGCGGCGCTTACGGAACGGCCCCTTGGACCCGGCACCGTACAAGAAGAGCAGCTGCTTGCCGTCGGGCGAGAGACTCGGTGCCGTGGCGTACAAGTCAAACAGCAGCGTTTCCGGACCGCGCGCCGTCGCTGGAAGGCGAATGACGCGCATCGCGTCACTGTCACCGTCGTCGTCACGCCAGGCCGTACAGATCAGATCTTTGCCATCCGGCGTATAGCACCACGGACGAGTCGATTCGGAATGGTAGGACAGCTGACGAACGGGTCCACCCGCCGTCGGGCACTCATAGAGATGGTATCCCCCGTCGCAATCGCTCAGGAACGCCAGACGCGTCCCATCCGGCGACAATACGGGAGTCGACTGACGCGCGGCGGCCGACGAAACCATACGTGCGGTTCCTCCGGCAGTCGGTGCATACCAGATATGGTCGTTCCACGTGAAGTAGAAAGACTTGCCATCTCGCGTCACAACAGGATTCTCGGCCAGATAGATTCGCGTCCAATCTTCAGACCCCGCCCAGGCGCTCAAACTCAGAGCCGTGGCGAAACAACATGCAACAGTCAGTTTCATGGGGAGTATTCTATCAAACCCACCTGTTCCGCGCAAGCCGAAGTTCATCTTTATAGTTCTCAATGGTAAATTCTGATTGACCATTGAGAACTATAACGACATTGGGAAAGGCTGTATAAAAACCCAGAAGCCGAACCACTAGGATGGTCCGGCTTCGAGCAAGGTTTGAAAGAAACTTTCTTTGAAATTGGGTCGGGGATTATCTCCCGCAGACACCATAGGTTATGCCGAAGCGACGACCTGCTGACAGAAAAAATAAAATATTTTACAATTTTTTAACACGCACAACATTGTACAGATTTTGCATCATTTTTGAAGTTAAGTGGCCCTATTACGAACGAGGATCGAACAAAAAGACGGACGACCCCTTCACAGAAGAGGTCGTCGGCACGTCGGGGACGAGCATCAGGGGGGCAACTGATCAGACGAAGCCCTTGAAGACTTCGGCACCATAGGTCGCCCGCGCCTCGTCGGTCCAGTCGGGCGTCATCAGCGCGTTGGCAGCCGGACAATTCGTGAACCGCATCGTCGACTCGTCGAACGTCAGGCGCTTGCCGGGGAATCGCGTCGCGATCGTCCCCATCAACCCCATCAGCGTCAGCTTGCCGCCCAAGGCGAACGGCGTGTTCGCCGGACGCTTCTGCTGCACGGCCTGCAGGAATTCCGCCCAGTGGTTCTTGATGCGCGGATACTTCTTCGGAATCGTCTTGCGAATCGGCTGGAACGCGCGCATGCGCGTCTGCGGGATACAGCGAATGCCGCTCAATCCCGTTTGACCGAACATCAACGTCTCCTTCTCCATCGTAATCCAGCCGCCCGCAATCTTCTCCTTGATCGGGTCGAACGGCTGGTCGGCCTCGAGTCCGGTCGGACGCGGCGGCAGACGATAGACGTCGTACCAATGCAATTTGAACGGTCCTCGCGATCCCTTTGCCGCGAATTCGAACGTGTAGTGCGGCGCCGTCGGGAAATTGTACGGCGTCTTGACCGGATTGAAACTCGGATCGTCCATCGTCACGGCGATCGGCATGTCAAGATCGAGGTCCACCACGAGCGGTCCCATCAAATGGCAGCACCAATCGGTAATGCAACCCTCGCCGTAGAACGACCAGCCACGCCATGACTTCGGTGCCGCGCTCTTAAAGAACGGACGCCGTTTCGCCGGTCCCTGCCAAAGGTCCCAGTCGAGTCCTTTCGGCACGGGCAGCCGCGTATCGACCCACGCGGGCGGCAACGCAAAGAGCTGAGCGCCATAGTTGCAGAACACATGCGCTTCCTTGGCCTGTCCAAGCGCCCCGCTCTCGTACCATTCGCGGAAGAGCGGCGTACCCGGTTCAGAATTGCCATGATGGCTCACCTGGGTGATGAGCTTCTTCTCCTGCGCCACGCGCATCATCGCCAGCGTCTCGGCGAATGTATGCCCCAGCGGCTTCGCGCAATAGACCGGCACATTGTACTTCGCCGCCTCCAGAAAGGCCGTACAATGCGTGTGGTCGGGCGTCATGATCGACACCGCGTCATAACGGCCCGCACACTCGCGCAGCATCTGGCGGAAGTCCGTATAGAGTTTCGCCTGCGGCTGTTCCTTGCGCACCCAATCGAGCGCCGGCGCGAATACATCGCACGCGCACGTGATTTCCGCGAGCCCCGAACGCAGGAAATTGTGAAGGTCGTGATAGCCACGACCTCCCGTTCCAATGGCCGCCAGACGCACTTTCGGCGCGGAGCCCGCAAATGACGCCCATCCGCCCGCCGTTAATGCGGCACTACCGGAGAGCTTGAGAAAACTACGCGTCGAAAGTTCCATGGTCACTCGTGATTGAAGAGGTCGTTGACGCTTTCGTTCCCGTGGATGCGCTTGATCGCCTCGCCGATCAACGGCGCCACGCTGAGAACCGTCAGCTTGAACGGCAGCTTCGACGGATCGAATCCCTCGCGCAGCGGAATCGTATCCGTCACCACGAGTTCGTCCAGCTGGGCCTCCTTCATGAGACGCTCCACGCCCTTCGCCGTGAGCGGGAAGTGCGACACGAACGCGTGTACGGACTTCGCCCCGTTGTCGCGGCACATCTTCGCCGCCGCCGAGAGCGTTCCGCCCGTCGCGGTCATGTCGTCGATCATGATGACATCGCACCCGCTCACATCGCCGACGACCGAGAACGCATCCACCGTGTCGCCACCCGTACGCTGCTTGGCGACAATGGCAAGACCCGTCCCGAGCTTGCGGCTGTAGCCGTAGGCCGTCTTCGCCCCACCGGTATCCGGCGCCACGACGATCGGCTTGGGCAGGTGCATGTCGCGAATGTACTTGAGAATGACCGGTTCGGCATGCAGCTGATCAAGCGGAATGTTGAAGAAGCCCTGAATCTGGTTCGCATGCAGGTCGAGCGTGAGCACCCGGTCCGCACCCGCCGCCGTGAGCAGATTCGCAATCAGGCGCGCCGTAATCGGCACGCGCGGCTGGTCCTTGCGGTCCTGACGCGCATAGCCGTAATACGGCACGACGGCCGTGATGCGCGCCGCACTGCCGCGCTTGAGCGCGTCCATGATGATGAACAGCTCCATATACGCTTCGTTCGGAGTCGGCGATCCGCTCTGAATCACAAACACGTCGCGCCCGCGCACGCCTTCCTGAACCTGGCAGAACGTTTCCCCGTCCGGGAAATGCTTGATGTCGATCTTGTTGAGCGGCTTGCCGAGATAGCTCGCCACCTTCTCGGCGAGCGGCAGATTCGCCGTCCCCGAAAACACCATGAAATCGCTCTGCATCATTTCCGCCATTTCTCTCTCCTCAAAAATAGAAACTACCGCTCCCTTGAACGGCGATTGGGGATATTATACCACAATCTCCGTCCAAAGAGAAGTTCTCTTACTTCGTGTTGGTCATCCGCACATCGAGCTGCGGGAAAGGGATCTGAATGCCCGCCTTCTCGAAAGCCTCCGTCACCGCAATCTGAGCGGCCGAATAGACGGCCCAATAGTCGTCGCACGTCGACCACGGACGCACATTCAGCGTCACTTCGGAATCGTCCAGCGAACCGACCGAAACCGACGGCGCCGGCTCCGCCAGCACGCCCGGCACCGTCTTCAACGCCGCCAGCGCAAGCTCGACGGCCTTCCGGAGGTCCGTTCCGTACGCGACACCCACCTTGGTGTCCACACGGCGCTTGCCCAACGCGCTGAAGTTCGTAATCGCGCTACCCCACACGGAGCTGTTCGGCACCGTGATCTTCTTGTTGTCGGCCGTCGCAATCACCGTCGCCATCATATTGAGCTCCGTCACCGAACCTTCCGCACCGCCGGCAATCACGTAGTCGCCGACCTTGAACGGATGGTTGAGCGCAATCATCAGACCGGCCGCCAAGCTGCCAAGCGACTCCTTGAACGCGAAGCCGAGCACGACGCCCGTCACGCCCAAGCTGGCCACCAGCGGCGCCACGTCCACGCCGAGGCGCCCCAGCGCGACGACCAGCAGGATCGCCCAGCCCACTTTCGACGCCACACTGCAGATGAACGTCCGCAGCAGCACGTCGACACGCTTCGACTTGCTCAACGCCTTGCGAATGCCCGCCACCAGAAACTTCACGATGAGGCCACCCACGAACAGAATCGCCATTGCCGCCAGAATGTTGCAGATGAACGACACGCCGTTCTGCGCGAGCCAGCCCAGCCCCTGCTGGAGAACCTGCTTACCCTGTTCGGCCTGCTCGCCCAACGAGTCCACCACCTGGGACGTCACCTGCGCCGCCACGTTCGTGACCTGCGCCGTCACCTGGGCGGCCACATTAGTAACCGTATCAACCGTATTTGTCGTCGGCATTTTTTACCTTCTTACTTTTTTGATTTGTTTTGAAGTAAAGCGTTTTTCTTGCGATTCCGATGCTGCACGCCCATCACCACCAAGATAACGAGTACCGCCAGCACGAGTTCGCCGATTTCCTCGATTGTCCGCAAGGACTCCGGCAGCGCCAAACCATTGTGCCGCAGCACCAGTTTCAGCACATTGACCAGCATGACCACAATCGCCACCACCGTCAACGGCAGCACATATGCCTTGAAGAAGGCAGCCGCGTCATGCGGTTTCACCGGCTTGGCCGGCATGCCTGCTCCCGGTTGCGGACCCGCCACGGGGACAGTCCCCTTCGCCGTCGCCGCCACGACGGCCGCCGGCGGTTCGCCCACGGGCACATAGGCCGACGGCGCGCGAAGCATCGTCGACGATTCCTTCGCCACCTTGATCTTGCCGCTCGCCGTCCGCGGGAACGGATCTTTGCGCACCTCGATCTCGCGAATGCGCTTGTAGACCGGCAACTGGCGATTGAGCAATTCAATCTGACGGCGCAACGTCACTTCTGAAACCACGGCATAGATTTCCGCCTTCAGTTCACGGGTCGCGCCGTCACCGCTCACCACGACTTCATTGACACCGGGAATCGACAACACTTTCGCCTCAAGCTCTTCCGGCGCCACCTTCTTGCCGGACGACAGCACGATCGTCCGCGAAGCACGCCCCGTCACCCACACATAGCCGTCTTCGTCGATCCGCCCGATGTCGCCCGTATTGAACCAGCCCTCCGCATCCTTCGTCTGCGCCGTACGTTCCGGTTCGCGGAAATAGCCCTTCAGCACGGACGGACCGCGGATCAGCAGCGCCCCTTCCGGCGTCGCCTTCGTCTCCATCCCGCCGAATCCGCCGCAGGCCTGTCCCACCGAACCGGGACGCGGATCGTCGTACGGAGAAATCGCATAGAGCGCAAACGTCTCGGTCAATCCGTAGATCTGCAGCACGCGCATGCCAAGCGATTCAAGATGTTCATGCGTCCGCCGCGACAACGGCGCGCCGCCGCTCAGCACCCAGTCCACCGGCACGCCGAACACTTCCTCGGCGCTGCGTCCGCGCCGGTCGATCTTCCCCGCCAGAATCTCCGCAAGCGCCGGCACGAGGCAGAGGAAATTCGCCCGGAAACGCTCGACGGCGTCATAGATGCGGCGGAAATCGGGACACACCCCCAGCGCCACACCGCGCGCGAGCATCAGGTACGTCGTTGCGATGCCGTAGATGTGATGCAACGGCAACAGCATCAGCGACCGGTCCCCACGCTTCATCGGCAGCTTCGTGGACGCAAAAGCCACGAATGTCGCCAACCCCTGCAAGGTCAGCTCCGCGCCATGCGGCTTCGACGTCGTACCGCTCGTGAAGACGATCGTCGCGGTCGCATTCTCATCCGGCGGCGGCAAATCGAAAATGCCCGCCTCACCGGCATCGAGCGCCGCACGCGCGCGCTGCATGAAATCGTCCGCCTTGTGCGAACCGAAACCCGCCACGATCAACGCAGGTCCCGGCAGCAGCTTCGCGACTTCCAGCGCCTTGTCGACATAGAGCGCCGAATGCACCAGCACGCGCGCACCGACGAACGCAAGTCGCTCGGCGATCTCCGCCGGCGACAACGTCACTTCAAGCGGCACCACCGTGACGCCGCAGAAGAGTCCGGCCGCGTGGGCCGTGATCCATTCGTAGGAGTTCTCGCCGAGCAGTCCAATCGTCGCACCGGGCGTGAACGTGCGGATCATCCAAGCGACCGCCTCGATGTCACGCGCGAACTCACGCCAGGTAATCGGCACGGACCGATCGCCGGCGGCAATGAGAAATGCCGCCGTGTCCGGATGCTCGTCCCGATTTCGCTTAAACTGCTCGAAGAGCGTCAATTAACGCACCCGCTTAATGGCCCCGAACTTGCACACCTGACCGCACTGCTTGCAGCCGGCGCAGAGCGAGGGGTCGATCTTCATCTGGAACCGTCCCGGCGTCACTTCCTTACCGCGCGTCATCGCCGGGCAGCCCATCTTGAAGCAGGCGCCGCAGGCCTTGCACTTCGTCTCGTCGACTTCGCAGAGGCCTTCCTTCGTGAGCTTGGCCGCAATGCGGCACGGCGCATACGCGACGATCAGCGCGCCTTCGTCGCCGTCCATCGCATCCTTGAGCACCTTCTCCAGTTCCGCCAGATCGTCAGCCGACACCTTTACGACCTTCTTGTAACCGCAGGCCTTCGCGAGATCCATGATCTCCGTCACCGGCGCCGGATCGCCCGCCAGCGTCTTGCCCGTGCCCGGATTGTCCTGATGGCCCGTCATCGCCGTGATGCGGTTGTCCAGCACCACCGTCGTCACCGGCGTACCGTTGTAGTGCGCCGAGAGAATGCCCGTGATGCCCGAATGGAAGAACGTGGAATCGCCCAGCACCGCGCAGATGCGGCCCTTGAGGCCCGCCTTCTTCATGCCGGCGGCATTGCCGATCGAGGCGCCCATGCAGATGGTGGAGTCCATCGCGTTCAAGGGCGGGAACGCACCCAGCGTATAGCATCCAATATCGCCCGTCACGGTCGCACCCAGCTTCGCAAGCGTGTAGAACACGCCGCGGTGGCCGCACCCCGCGCACAGAACCGGCGGGCGCGTCGGCAGCGTCGCATCGGGCTTCACCGTCTTCGCCTTTGGCACGTCCTTCAGCAGCTCATGGCGGAGGTTCTGCAGACGATCCGGATTGAGTTCAAGCATGTTGAGCTCGGTCTTGTGCGCCTGCACGTCGATGCCGAGCGCCTTGACCTGGTCCTCGAGGAACGGGTCGAGTTCTTCGACCACGAGCACGTGCTTGACCGTCTTCGCAAACTTCTTGATGAGGTCCTTCGGCAGCGGATTCGTCCAGCCGAGCTTCAGCACCGTGTACTCCGGGAATATCTCCTTCACATACTGGTACGCAACGCCCGACGTGATGATGCCGAGCTCCTTCTTGCCCGGCTCGATGCGGTTGAACGGACTCTTCGCCGCCGCCTTCGCCATCTCTTCCGCGCGCTTCTGCGCCGCGAGACGCTGGCCGCGTGCAAACGCCGGCACGGGAATCGTGTGCGTGATGTCCTTCTTGTAGGGGATCACGTCATGCGGCGCCGGCTTGAACGTGCCGAGGTTCACGAGCGAACTCGAGTGGCTCGTACGCGTCGTCAGACGCAACATGCACGGCACATGATACTTCTCGGACGTTTCGAACGCCGCCTGGATCATGTCGTAGGCTTCCTGCGAATCGGACGGTTCGAACATCGGCATGCGCGCAAACTTCGCGAGGTTGCGGTTGTCCTGCTCGTTCTGCGAGGAGTGCATGCCCGGATCGTCCGCCGACACCACCACCATGCCGCCCGTCGCGCCCACATACGTGAACGTCATGAGCGGGTCCATCGCCACGTTCAAGCCCACGTGCTTCATCGTGGTCATCGCGCGCGCACCGGCCATCGAAGCGCCGATCGCCGTTTCCATCGCGACCTTCTCGTTCACGGCCCACTCGCACTTGATGGTGTCCTTGAACTTGGCCACGTTCTCGAGGATCTCCGTGGAAGGCGTTCCCGGATAGGCGCTCGCCACAATGCAACCCGCCTGCGCGGCGCCGTAGGCCACCGCCTCATTCGCACTCAACAACTTCTTCGTCGCCATTTTCACTTCCTTTTCATTTAGGAGTTAACATTCGATCAGAACGCGGCTTGAACTCAGACGTTCAGCAGCTCATTGACTTTCTTCATCACCTCGAAGGCATCCGCCACATAGAGGACATCGGCCTTGCCCTGCGCCCAGCCGCAGTTCGCGTCGAGATTGACGGCCCGGCGCTCGCCGATGAACCGCCATCCCACCACATGCGGCTCTTCGCCGTGGCAGCAAGTCGCGAGGCCCTTCGCATGACGCGGCGTCGAACCGGTCTGTCCGACCTGGTTCATGTGGCTCATGAACGAAAACGCCTGCGCCGCTTCCGGCATGTCGACGAGCGACTTGGAAGAACCGAGCGAGGCTCCGCTCTTCGCCAGGAAGCCGGTAATCGTCGCGGCCGCTTCGTCGAGGTGCGTCGCCCCGTCGGCCTGCTTCTTCGTCCAGCCCGCGCCCGCCACGAAAAGCAGCTTCGCGTCAGGACGCACCGTCGACGCACCGCCCTTGCCAGCCGCCACTACGCCGTTCACTTTCGTGCGCGTCGTCGCCGCCGCACCCGTGTTCAGCGTCTCCGCCGTCACGCCCAGCTTTTCGCAGATCGCGCCGAAGAGCGACGGATCCGTCACGATCACCCACGGCCGCGCCGCACGCGAAAACGTGGTGAGAATGCGCTGGCGATACGCCCACCGCTGCACCGTCACCGTCTCGCCCGACACCTCGATGTCGACGACGTTCGTGTCGATTTCCGCGCCCGCGCGCAAGGCGGCCGCCGGCATCGCACGCTTCACGCGCGAATTGCCCGGCACCAGAACCACCTCGGCGCCGGAGCCCTTGATCGCCTCGGCAAACTGCGGCACGTCCTCGGCGAACGTGCCATTACCTTCTATCATCCATGCTTTGATCATCCGAGTCATTCCTTAATCCAGGACACAATCTCCTGGGCGATCGCCTCGACCGGCAAGTCCTTGACAATGCGCGTCGCACGCTTGGCGCTCGGCACTTCCGTTTTCGCGTACGCGATTCCGCCCACGCCCACATTCGCCACCGGCGCCTTCATCAGGGCCGGCATCACGCCACGCATGTTCATCACGCCCACCTGCGGATTGTTCGGCGGTTCGGGCAGATTACCCGTCGCCCAGCCGATCGCCGCCGGGAAGCCCGTGCAGGTCGAGGAAAGATACTGGCCGCCTTCAACGCGCTCCAGCACCGTGAACGTTTCATCGTCCGCAAACGTCAGTTCGTCGACGCCCGTGAAGAACTCCGTCACGCCGAGCATTTCCGCCACGAACGGCAACGTCACGCCCGCATCGCGCGAGGCGCTTGCACAACCGCCGAAGAGAAGCGTGCTCGCCCAATCAAGACCCGGAATCGTCTGGATGGCCTTCGTCAGTTCCGTCGCCGTCTGCTTCGCATCCGTGAAACCGCCGGCCGGCGCGTTCACCGCCACCAGCGTGAACGGCGCCTTCTGCGCGACCGTCATCATCAGCTGCTGCAGCTTTGCCTTAGGGCCAAGCGCCACCAGGTACACCTTCGAGCCCGGACGCTGCTTCGCGAGGTTCGCCGCCTCGTAGAGCGCACACGCGGCCCACGGGTCCAGCACGCTCGGCAACATCAGTTCGTTCTTGAGGCCCGGGCCCTGCGGCGTCGCCACGGGCTCGAGCGTCTGAAGCGGGTCCGGCACCAGCGACCCGCACACAATGATCGTCAAGGGTTTCATGTCAGATTCCATTCCATGAGGGGGATCTTTTACGCGAACAGCTTTGCAAGCTTTTCGAGCTGGGCGATCTTCGCCTCCAGCTCGGCCCGCTTGGTCTTCTGCCCTTCGATGATCGCCGCCGGCGCATGTGCGACGAAGTTCTCGTTCGCGAGCTTGGCGTCGATCGACTTGATGAATCCCTGGGTCTTCGCGAGTTCGGTCGCCACCCGCTTCGCTTCGGCGGCCTTGTCGACGAGACCTTCGAGCGAGAGGTACACCGTGCCGAGCTTCCCAAGCTTGCCGGGCATCGCCAGCTCCGCCTCGCCGGAGACGATTTCCACCGTCTCGGCGCGGAACGCCTTCTTGAGCACGTCGAGTTCGGCGCCGAGCTTTTCGGCGGTGGCTGCGTCATGGCACTGCACCGTGACCTTCACGAAGGCGGCGGGACTGACCTTGTACTCGGCGCGGAGCGCGCGGAGATCGGTGATCATCTGGCGCTTGGCCTCGACGAAATCGTAGATCTCGTCGGTGAGGCCCCAGGCCGCCTTCTCCTCGTCGGTGTAGCCCTTCGGGAACTCGGCGCGCAGAATCGTCTCGTTCTCGCCCAGGAAGCCGAGCTGGTGCGCGACTTCTTCGGTGACGAACGGCATGTAGGGATGGAGCAGACGCAACGCCTTCCAGAAGACGTCGCGCAGGATCGCGAGGGCGACCGGCTTGTTCGGTGCATCCTTGACGTATTCCACGTAGCCGCCGCAGAGCTTGTCCCAGAAGAAGTCGTAGACCGCGAGCGCGCCGTCCTGGATGCGGTACTTGGCGAGCAACTCGGTGATTTTCGCGCAGGCCCGGTCGCACGCAACGAGCATGTGCTGCTCGTCGGAGGTGAGGACCGCATCCTTGGACAGGGCCACGGGGCCGGCAGAGGTCCCGTCCGTCCGCAGCGCCTCTTCCTGCATCTCCAGGAACTTCGCGGCGTTCCAGATCTTCGTCGAGAAGTTGCGGCCCACTTCGAACTTCTTCATGTCGACCTTGGAGTCGCACTCAAGCGACGTGATGAGCGCGAGCGAGAAACGCAGCGCATCGGCCGAATACTCGTCGATGATCTTGAGCGGATCGAGCGAGTTGCCGAGCGACTTCGACATCTTGCGTCCCTGCGCATCGCGCACGATGCCGTGGATGACGATGTTCGAGAACGGCGGCTTCTTCATGAAGTGGATGCCGGCCATCATCATGCGGGCGACCCAGAAGAAGATGATGTCCTGCGCCGTCACGAGGTCGGTGGTCGGATAGTAGTAGTCGAGATCCGCCGTCTTCTCCGGCCAGCCGAGCGTCGAGAACGGCCACAGCCACGAACTGAACCACGTATCGAGCACGTCTTCGTCCTGCTGCAGGTCGTCGGCGGTCACCGGACAGCCGGTCTTCGCCTTCATGGCCTCGACGGCCTGCTCCAGCGATTCCTCGACCACAAACAGCGTTTCGCCGCGCGCGCGGAATTCTTCATTTTTCACTTTCAATTTTTCATTCGCATTCGCGCCTACGTAGTAGGCGGGAATGCGGTGTCCCCACCAGAGCTGGCGGGAAATGCACCAGTGCTGGATGTTCTCCATCCAGTTGAAGTAGATCTTGCTCCAGCGGTCCGGCACGAACTTCACTTCGCCGGACTTCACGGCGGCGATGGCGGGCTCGGCGAGAGGTTTCATCTTGACGAACCACTGCTTCGACAGGCGGCTCTCCACCACCTCGTGGCAGCGGTAGCAGTGCCCGACCTGGTTGTCGTATTCCTCGATGTGGTCGAGGTAGCCCTCGGCCTCGAGGTCGGCGACGAGCGCCTTGCGGCACTCCCAGCGATCCATGCCCGCGTACTTCGCGCCGGCGAGCGCGTTCATGTGCGCGTCCTCGGTCATGATGTTGATGTTCTCGAGGTTGTGGCGCTTGCCCACGAGGAAGTCGTTGGGGTCGTGCGCAGGAGTGATCTTCACGATGCCCGTACCGAATTCCTTCTCCACGTACATGTCGGAGATGACAGGAATTTCACGGCCGGTGAGCGGCAGGATCACCTTCTTGCCCACGAGATGCGCGTAGCGTTCATCCTTCGGGTTCACCGCCACCGCGGTATCGCCCGGCAGGGTCTCGGGACGCGTCGTCGCCACCATCACGTAGTCCTGGTAGGGTTCGCCCGCGGCGCCCTTGGCGGAACCGACCACGGGATAGCGGATGTACCAGAGCGAGCCGTGGTTCGCCTCGTGTTCCACCTCGTCGTTGGCAAGGGCGGTCTGGTGGTGCGGACACCAGTTCACAATGTAGTCGCCCTTGTAGATGAGCCCTTCCTTGTAGAGCTGCACGAAGACCTTGGTGACCGCCTTGGAGCAGCCGGCATCGAACGTGAAGCGCTCGCGCTGCCAGTCCGTGGAATTGCCGAGCATGCGCTGCTGGTGCACGATCGTGCCACCGTACTGTTCCTTCCACTGCCACACGCGCTCGAGGAACTTCTCACGCCCGAGATCCTGACGGCGCAGACCCTCCTTGTCGAGCGCCTTCTCCACCACGCTCTGCGTCGCAATGCCCGCGTGGTCGGTGCCCGGCAGCCACAGGGTATTGAACCCGCTCATCCGGCGCCACCGCACGAGAACGTCCTGAATCGTCTGATTCAGGGCATGGCCCATATGCAAAATACCGGTTACGTTCGGCGGCGGAATGACAACCGAATACGGCGAACCGTGACCCGGTTCGTCATGAAAATAACCGTTCTGCTCCCAAATCGGGTACCATTTGGCCTCGGCGGCCTTTGCGTCGTAGCGTTTATCCATCATCTTTATTCTACCTTCCTTTAAGGGGAAAGATAAATTATATCATAAATTCGCGTGTACGGCGCAGATTAATTGCTCAGATATGGTACAGCAACGCGTCCGAGGCGTCCTGTCGGCCGTCTCACCTGAAATAGATCACGGTGTTACGCGGCACGTAGAGGCCGTTGGGATGGACCTCGAGGACATAGTGGTCGCCCAAGGTCGCTTCGGTCGGCTGGAAGATCACATTGGCCGGAATCGACGGCCAGCCGATGATCTTCGTCCTGTCGAGATGGCGGCCATGGAGTTCCACGAACACTTTGGTGTCTTTCCGGTACGCGACCGGCGTATAACCGGACTCCTCCGCCGTTGCAAACGTCCCCGTCCCCTTGTTGACGTAGAACTTGCCTTCAACACGGTCCCACAGGCCCAGCACGCCGTCGTTGTCGCGGCAGGGCACGAAATCGCGTACAAGTACGCCCCCTTCACTGATCTTCATCGAATAGAGGCGCATCGCCTGATGACGCCAGGCCGCACCCCCGTTGTTGCCGCAGAAAAGATAGAGCGGCGCCGCATACGGCGTGCCCGATGTCGAAATCGTCTTCGCGACGCCGTTCAACGTCATCGTGTTCGCCGCCAGAACCACCGAAACATCCTGGCCCTGCAGGTCCGCCACCTGTGCCTCTTCATAGCTGGCATTGCAGAACCAGCCGTTCAACGTGGTCGTTTCTTCATAGTAGCGCAGCAGCACACCGTCGCTGGCACTGTCGTTGCCGGTCACGCCAAAGAAGACACCCCAGGACTGAGACCGCGTACACGTATTGATCGTGGCCTCGATGCGCGTATTGGACTTGCACACATAACCCGTGTCAATCCACTGCTCGCCGTTCGACTCGATCCAGGCAACTGGCGTGTATTCGCGCGGACCGGGGAAAATGATTTCATGGGCGCCCGTGGTGAGGAGTCCTGGCGTCTTCAACATCCCCTGACAGACCGAAAGGTCGATCAGATTTTCGTCCGCCAACTTCACCCCATGGTAGATCGAGCTGTGCGGCTTGAAGGAACGCTGAATGGTGATCGGCTCGTCACCCGCATTGCGGGTTCCGCTGTAGAGGGCCTCGTAGCAACCCACCTTAAACGGCACACGGACATCCAGCGCGCAGTTGGCGCGCAAATCGGCCGCAGCCGCATTGACGCCCGTCTTGTCCGCAACCAGCCAACCATCGCCCGTGACCTCCAGCGTACCCGCGGTGACCGTCGCATTGAACAGCCAAAAGCTCTTGTCGGCAGCCGTCTCCACCGTGAGCGTGTGGCCGGCGAGATCAAGCGTCGTCGCGCCATAGCCCGAACCGATGAGACCGTAGCTGTTCGACGGCTTGAATACCGAATCCGCCATGAGACGCAGGCTCGTGATCTGGGCGATGCCTTCGCCGACATCGGCAGCCGTATTCTGCAGGGTGCCGCCATTCAAGACAAAACGATACGCCTGGAGATCGCCTTTTCCATTGAGTTCGAGAACACCGTTGGGATCGACGATCACCTCGCCTGCCGAACTGAGACATTGACCATTCCCCAACGCCAGCTGCCCTTCGGACACCACCATGCCGCCGACATGCGTATGGCCCGATGCCTGCTGCAGCAACGTACCGGCACCCGACTTCACGACTTTCAGCCCCGTGCCATGGAAATACACGTTCTCGTTGACAAGCGTCTCCCCCGCCGGCACGTCCACCACAACTTCACCCGGAGTCGAGAGCGACAAGTCATCCACCAGCACCGCATTGCCGCCCGTACACGCAACCCGAATGGTATGAGTACCGGCGTTCACGTGGACTTTATAGGACTTGACGCTGGCATTCCACGTACCCGTGTAGGCATCGTGGATCGTATTGCCGTCGATCTGGATGAGACAGCAGCTGTCCTTCCATTTCGTCTCATTGTCGTAGGACGCCACCTTGAACCTCAATTCGCAATTGCCGTCGACATGGGTTGTGAATTGCTGCTGAACCTCTGCGCCCGAGGTGAGTCTCAACCAATTGGAGCCGTTGCAATTCGAATAACCGTTTTCCTTGTCGTTTTTCAGCACGTTGACACCGCCACTCCCCATCCAGCTCGTGGGGATCATCGCCGTGCTCGCCCCGTTCATGACGTAGTCTGCCTGGAAATCTCCATTGCCGATGAGATTGTCCTGGGCCACGATGTTTGCGCCCGCAGAAGCAAGTTTCACGGAAACCGTGTCCACCAGAATGGCACTACCGCCATTACAGCTGATCTTGATCGTATGGGAACCCGGATTGACCGGCACCTGATAGGACATGGCACGGGAATTCCACGTGCCCGTATACGCATCGTGGATCGTCGTTCCGTCGACCTCAATCCGACAACTGCTATTCCCCCATTGCGTCTCGTCGTCGCGAGACGCGACCTTGAACGTCAACGCACACACACCGCCCATATCGGTCGAGAATTGCTGCTGGACGGAACCGCCACTCTCAAGGTACAACCAGTTGGACCCATCGCAGTTTGAGTAACCGTTGGCGGTGTTGTTTTTGATCAAGTAGACATACCCGCTCGCGTTCCAGTCTTTGGGGGTCATCGCCACCTGGGCGCCACTCGCAACGGGATCACGATCGAAGCCACCGTTGACGATGAGTTCATCGGTTCCCGAGCCGCCCCCGCCATTCAGGGAACGGGTGGTCAAGCGCCAGCCGCTGAGATCGATCGAATGGCCGGCCAGCGAATAATCCAACGCCGTCCAATCGGCAGGACCCGTCAGCTTGACCTCGTCGCCGAGTTCAAGGCCCTTGGCCTTGGCGACTTCATTGGGAACGGTGCAGAGCTGCCGATACTCTTCATCCGACGAAAAGAGGATGGTGATGCCCTCGTTCATCCCGCCCTGAGGCGCATTGCCCACGGCCTTGCCGGGCGTCAGGTAGACGAAGGCTCCGTTTTCATAGCGGGCATAGACGACATTGTCCTTCGATTCGAATTCCGCCGTCAACGCAAAGTCGCGAACGGTATTGACCGTGATCTCCGTCGAACGGACGGTACCCGACAAAATGCGGTCGGTGTCGCCAGTCCAGCGAACAAACGCAAAACCGGCCCCCGGCACGGCGGTCAACGTCGCGTCCGAAGTCCGCGACACCGACACGTTGCCACTACCGTACGCCGTCGCGCCGTTCACCCGAACCTGGCCGTTCTCGCTCGTCAGCGTCAGCGTCGAAGTGGGCGACGCCTCGGACGTCGGCAGCTGATCGGGTCCCAGTCTCGCACTCCACGTCAACTGCTCGTCCGTCAGCGCCGTCTTCCAAATGCGCACTTCGTCATACGTCGCATCCGCATCGAAGTCGGCCTCGAACTGCGAACGACCGAGGTAGCACGATGTCCAGTTCGCGATGTTGGCGATGCTCCACGCCGCACTGGTGGTGTTGCGGCCGGACCTCAGCACCTCGCCGGTCAGGGTGTCCCGCTTCGCCCAGGCCAGCGTGGCCTTCCCGTCACTCGTCTGCACCAGGGTCAGTGAAATGTGATAGGGGACATCGAAGTCGTAGGGCTGCAGTTCATGGTCCGCCCGCAGCAACGTCGTGTTGGACGCCTTGACTTCGACGGCATCGCTGCGCAAATAGGATCCCTGCGTCCACGACATCAACACATAGTTCTGGTTGTCGGGGCCAAAGTCGAATATCCGAGACCAGTTCTGTTCCGTGTGCTGCGTCGCCCAGATTTCAATCGTGATCGGGCCTCCGGACGCCGGCACGATGCCCGCGCCCAAATTGACAGACGCCGTACCATGTCCAGTACCGTAGAGACGAATCGCCGTCGGATCGGAGGGGGAGTTGAAGGCGGTATTGCCGCTGGCCGTCGCCGTCAAACCGCCGACCGAATCCTCCAACGTGCCATTGAAACTCCAGCGGTGAATCAAATCCGCCGTATTGCAGACAGGTGCCGCCGCAACCGTGAAAGCGGCCCCCACGGCCACCATCCCGATGATTTTACTGAATGATCTCATCTTTCAATTCCTTTCTCAAAAGATACAACCATCAACGCTGATAAGTGTAGCAAAACCATCCAACACGGTCAAGCCCCATCGACTTGTACCGTAAAAAGCAGAGCCGCAACGGATTCGTGTCCGTTGCGGCTCGAGCGATTTTACCTCAGAGATGGCCGTGGTTCTACTTTTTGCCTTTTAACTTTCCAACCCCCTCCGCCATATCGGACATCTTGAACAAGTAGCTGCCGGCCACAAGCTGGTTCGCACCAGCCTCGACTGCCAACTTGGCCGTCTCGGCGTTGATGCCGCCGTCGACCATGATGTCGAGATCGGGACAACGCCTGCGCACATCTGCGATCTTCGGCAGACAGTCGGCGATGAAGGTCTGGCCGCCATAGCCGGGATGCACCGTCATCACGAGCAGTTCGTCGCATTCGCCCAAGTATGGATAGACGCGCGCAATCGGCGTTTCGGGATTGAGCGCGAGCGCCGGACGAATCCCGCGCGCACGAATGCGCGCGAGTTCGGCATGGATGTCGCAATCGGCCTCGACGTGGATCTGAATCGTCTGCGCGCCTGCGGCGGCAAAGGATTCGAGGTAGAGGTCCGGACGCGTCATCATCAAATGTACATTGCGGTAGAAGTCCGGCGCCACGCGTTGCGCCAGCGCTACGACGTCCGGACCGAACGAGAGGTTCGGCACGAAATGCGCGTCCATGATGTCGAGATGCAGCGCGTCCGCACCCGAAGCCTCCGCACGTTTGATCTCCGTCGCGAGCGAACCAAAATCGGCAGCAAGCAAGGACGGCAATACCTGGACGTTCATTCGCAGCCCTCCCCTTTACACGATTCGATCGCCCCACACCGGCATCGCCACCTTCGCGCCCAACGCGCGCAACTCGCGGACAATCCGCGCCGGCTCTTCATGGAAACCCACGCAGCGGTAGCGTCCGCCCAGATGGCCGAGTTCCTGATGATGCAAGGGCACCATGAATTTCGCCGGCATCGTCGTCTGATACGCCTTCGGAAAGCTGAGGCCGACGGCACAGTGTCCGAAGAAAATATCCGGATGTTTCGCCACCGGATGAAACTGGTCATGACGGCAGCAGTCGCCCGAATGGCAGATGACAAATGCGTTCGGCTCCTTCCCGCAGGTCACCTCCCACCAGGTGACGCCATCCGGCAGGCCCTTGTTATGGTCACCGTCGTTTCCCCGCACGGTCACGTCCTTGAAGGTGAACACGCGCGAGGTTCCCCGACAGTAAGACCCCGGTGTGAGAATGAAGTTCGTAATCACCTTCTTCCCGTACTTCGCCATCGCCTGGAGGAAGGGATGTGTAAAGTGGTCGCCATGGTTGTGCGTGATGAGGGCGAAGTCGAGCAGCGGCGCGAGACGCGGTGCCAGACGATGGCAGATGTCGATGCCGAACGACACCGTCTTCGTCTTCACCACGACGCCCATGTTGTAGAGGTACCAGACCGCCGGCGTATCGCCCGTGACTTTCGTCTCCTGAAATTCCTTGAACACCTTTTCGAACGAACGCTCCATCCACCAGAGCGGCGGATTCGCATCGAGCAAGGCCTTCAGCTTCGCAGGGGCCATCTTCTCCCCGCCGCGCATGTACTCGCCGAACGCCTTCGCCGTTCTCATCGCATAGATGTGCTTCTGGATGGTCGCCAGCGCCGCCTTGCGCGCCGCATCGTCAAAGAGCGTCGTCGCCTCGAGTGTCTTCACGGCCGCCTCGAACGCCGGCACGCTCAACGTCTTCGGATCCACCTCCGGCACCACGGCGGCAAAACACGCCGGCACCGCGGCCGCCAATCCCATCGTCACAAATTCCCGTCTCTGCATTTCTTCATCTCCTTTTTAACTCTTTAATTCTTCAACCCCGTTTAACCCCTAGCCTTCAACCCGACCAGCAATCTTAAACCTTTAACTTTTAACCTTTAATCCCTAACCACCAACCCGACCAGCAATCTTTAACCTTTAACTTTTAATCTTTAACTCTTCAAAGGGGTTCCGCGCAAACTCGCAACCAATCGCCCGAAACGCCTCCGCCGCACCCGTATAGAACGTCGTCACGCCGTTGCGCTGCAGCGTCGCCAGCAATCGGCGGCGATGAATCGTCTGAACGTCCTCGCCGTTGGCAAAGGCACAATCCCAAATCGCATTCATCGCCACTCGGTTCGACCGTGCATCGACGACACGCCAATTCGGATTGCCGCGGAAATAGCGGACGACGGAGGCGGCGTCTTTCACCCGAGTTCGCGCAAGCGCACCGTAGAGCGCCACCAGCGTCTCCTCCGACAGGACAACATCCGTCGAAGATTCATATTTCATCACCAGTTCGCGTGCCACGGCGAACTGGGGTGCATCGGCATTGACGGCCGCATACAGCACATCGGCACCAAACGAAATCATTTCGGCGACCTCCGCGTTCCCTCGGCGGCGACGCCGAAGTCCGTCGTCCGCGCCGGACCGAACGCATAGTCGGCGAACACCGGCGGCTTGTTCCCCAGCGACAGCTTCGGCAGCTGTGGCACCTCCCGTACCGCCTGCGGCGGCGTCAAGGCGGTCAGCATGTACTCCAGTCCATTGCGGACCAGTTCCGCCAACGAGATCTCGCGATCCGCCGCCAGCTCTTTCGCCCGCCGATAGAGTTCATCCGGCAATTGTATTTGCGTGCGTGTCATGCTTGTCAGTCGCCACCTGATGACGGATCTTTCACATCGGGAGAATAACCGTCGAAAATTGTCGACTCAGCAGCTTCCCCGAAATCTGAGGGCAGGGGAAACCGATTGGAAAGGCCAAGTTCATGTTCATCGCGCAGGACATGACGCGTGACGTCTTTCGACGACACCCAGATTTCATACGGATCAAAGTCAATGCTGTCTGCCGAAGAATGACAGGTCCCTAAATCAAAACCAGGTGCACCATCCCATACTGTGGCCGACTGGACAAATTGCGCGGGATCCCGTAGTCGAACGACACGCCCTTTCCCCTGAGAAAGGAAACTACTTGCATCCCAATCTCGAATGCGTCCATCGTTAAACCACACGCGAAGGATACGGGCCTCACCTTGGGTAATACCAATACACTGCAGCGCGCGGAGGTCGATTTGTTCGTCGACACCGCTCGCTCCCCGGAACTGTCGTACAGTATCTATGATTCCGGTCACATCCATGATTCACCTCAAGGGGGCTATCGGTTCAAGTTCGAGTCCCGCGCGTACAGCCTCCCATCGTTCCATCAACTCATCACGATGAAGTTCTTCCCAAGCCAAAACAAACTTGAGCTGCCGAGTGGGCAAACTGCCGCCGATCACAACACCTGTCCCGATTTCGACCTTCGCCTCGAAACCGCTATAACGAACATGGAAATGCGGCGGCAGGTGATCGTCCGAATAGAACGACACCACCAATCCAAAGAATCTGGCAACTTCACCCATCAACTTGCCCTTCGCCTACTGAATTTCCGTCTCTAGGGCACACGGCCCAACAGCAGGAACGATTATGCCCTTTTTCACCTTCATTGTCAAGTGAGAACGTAACGGATTACTGAATTGCACAGCTTGATTCTAGCCGCGCATTCAATAACCCGACGCGTCCTCCTCTGTCCGCAGGAACGGCTTTTTACGCCGGCGATCAGTCGCCGATGTGGAAGGCGCCGAGCGGGAGCCCCGCATCGCTGTAGACCGCGCCGAACCACGGGCGGGAATAGAGATAGCGCAGCTTCTTGGGCGCGGAAACGCCTGGCGCGGAAACGATGAGTTCGCGTCCGTTGATCACGCCCCCGCTGCGATTCGAACGGCGGTCCACGGAGAGGTTCACGATCTGGGCCTTCACCCACTTGCCGTCCGCGCCGGCGATTTCAAAACCGTTGTCCGGCGTCCAGTTCGGATTGTAGAGGTACCAGCCGTTCGCGTCGTTGAAGGAGAGAACGAAGCGGTCGCCCTCGATCTTCCACGTCTTGAGCGTGGGCGAATCGGCCACGATGTCGGCGAAGCCGTAGTCCTTCTTGAGCGCATGGAGCGCGAGGCGCTTACCCACCACGAGCTTATTGTTCGGATGGATGTCCGCAAGGTTGCCCCAGTCGTTGATCACCGCCATGCCCGCGTTCTTCTCCTCGGCCGCGAACTTCGCCTGCGCTTCCTGGATCTTCGCGATGTCGCCGAAGCCCCACGGCGCGAGCTGCACGAAGTAGAGCTTCAGATCGGGATTCGCGAATGCCTTCGCCCAACCGTTGTAGAGCGCGTGCATCAAGTCGCAGTAGTGAGCGTATTCACCCGCGTTCGAACACCCCTGGTACCAGATGAAGCCGCGGATCTGGAACGGCGTCCACGGTGCCACCTGTTCGTTCCAAAGCACCATCGGCTGCTGATGGCCGCGACGATCCTGCCGGTTCGGCTGGTGGGCGGCTTCCGTCTTGCAGGTCGGCACCGACTCGAACCCGCAGCGCGGTGTCCACGGTTCGATGCGCGTACCGCCCCAGTAGGATCCGATCACCGCCACCGGAATGTCGAGCGCGCTGTAGAGCTCGAGCGCGTAGTAGGCGCCCATCGCCGAGAAGCTCGAGCCCTGCATCAGGTTCTCGCGGGTGAACTCCTTCCACTCCACCTTCTGGTCGAACGCCGTCTTCGGCGTCGTGGACCAGCGGTAGTTCGACGTGCGGGCGAAACGCACGCAGCGCTTCTTCTGCATCATGGCCGTCGAGGCGCCGAAGGCGTCGCGGAAATGCGGATTGTTGCCCCAGAGCGGACACTCGGTGTTGGACTGGCCGCAGACGAACCACACCTCGCCCACCAGGATGTCCTTGAACGACACGGCATTCGTCGCACCCTTGATTTCAAGCGTGCGTCCTTCCTTCGACGCCGCAAAGGCCGGCAGTTCCACCCGCCAAGCGCCATCGGCCGTGGCCTGGGTCTGCGCCGTCCTGCCGGCAAACGCCACCGTCACCGCTTCACCCGCCGCAGCCTTGCCCCACACGCGCACGGGCTTATCCCGCTGCAGCACCATGCCATCGCCAAAAATCGACGCCGGCGTCACCGCGGCTCCCGCCGCGAACACACACGCACCCGCCATCATCAACAACGCGTTCTTCATCTTCATTCCTTTCAGTTTAAGAAAAAGTCTGAATCATCCCCGGGGACACCCCCTCGGGCCGAACGTAGTCTAACACACCCCCCAACCTCCCGTCAAGCCCTTCCTCAAACTGCCAAACCGTCAGACGAGAATATGCTATAATATGCGGCATGAAAGATTTGACAGAAAAGACTTTGAACTGCGAACGCAAGTACACGGGCAAGATCATCAGCGTCGATCTTGTCGACATCGAGCTGCCTGACGGCCGCAAGGCCAAGCGCGAGGTGATCCGCCACGGCAACGCCGTCGCCATTCTCGCACGACGTACCGATGGCAAGTTCGTCTTCGTTCGCCAATACCGCAAAGCCGCCGAAGAGGCGCTCATCGAAGTCATCGCCGGCGGACTCGAACCCGGCGAAGATCCCGTCGAGGGCGCGAAGCGCGAGACCGCCGAAGAGACCGGCTACGACGTCACCTCCATCCGCTACCTCACCACAACCATCTGCACACCCGGCTACTGCGAAGAGCGCATCCACCTCTACTTCGCCGAACTCTCCCCCACCGCCCACGCCCAGGATCAAGATCCCGACGAAAACGTCTTCCCGGTCGT
>JAZUGW010000287.1:0-2883 GCA_045641465.1 Kiritimatiellia bacterium
GAACGGCACGTACGTGTACCGCTACGACGACCACACCGAACACCATGCCGTCGAATACCCGTTCGACCTCGACGGCGACGGACTCGAGAACTCGGTCGACCCCGATCCGCTGACGCCCGGAAACGACGCGCACGGAACGAATGCCGAATGGTACGATCTCGTCTGTTCGGATGTGTTCTCCAAAACCGAGCAGCCGAATAGTCTGCCGATTCCCCTGCCGGGCGGCGAGTCGGTGTTCTTCAAGCCGGGCGTCAACACCAACGCCTACTACTTCGTCGACGTGGTGGCGGAACGCGGCCCCGCGCCGATCTACTTCAATTCCTCGCATCTGGGGCGGCTGGGTTCGCCGGTCGTCGTGGCATTGGCGGGCGAGACGAACCGCGTACCGCTTCTCATTGGTGCAACCTACTCGGTCACGTCGGACGTGCAGTTTGGTGTGGCGTGCCCGGCAAACGGATTTGCTGGGGTAGTGCGGGACGGTGGGCATAGGGCGACCGTTCGCTGGCCGCTCGATTTTACATTTGTCGAGGGATTTGCAGGGTCGGAACGTTTTTATACGGTGGGCGTGGGGCCTTTCGACCCGGGTGGTTCCTTTTCCTGGGGGCAGGGGTCTGGTGGTGCGTGTGGCTGTGTGTCGGGAAACGGTACCACGGTCACCTTTGGCTGCTCGTCATCCTGCACTTGCGGCGGGAACTGTCTTGCAGTGGGGGCCTACAATCTTGAACACGCGCTTTTTGCTGCAACGGGCGGCGTGTGCCGCTGCGGGTTCGACGACCCACCGCCTGCCGAAATGCCAGGCATGGGGTCTTTGGACGGGCCGTCTGTCTCGATAGACTTCAGCGCGCCCGCCGTCATCTTCGAGGCCGCCTATAACGACCGCCCCGACGTAACGCAGCCGCTCCGCTCGACGCGTACGCGCCTTACCGTTTCGGCCTGGGGAGGGCCGAACGGCTGCGTGCTGAACCTGACCTCGCAGAATCTCGGCAAACTTGCGCCCGTCGCCTGCGGACCGCTGTCCCTGCCGCCGCAGGTGACGCTGTCATCGTATGAACGGTGGACGGTCTCGTACCTCTGCGAAGGGGCGCTTGAAAGTTCGGTAATGAACGACGTGTCGGTTTCGGGGACTGTGACAGATGCCGTTTCAGGACAGATGCGGTCGAACGAGGCGGCAGTCTCATCGATACGAGTGATGTTTTCTCCGCAAGTTGAGGCTCCTAAAAATAAATCTCACTTGCGGCACAGATATGGAATCGGTGAGCGGATGAATTTCAGGCAATCCCCACCCCAGCCAGCCTTGTCGCTTTCCGTTGTAGGCGGCATGGAGAATTTCAATCTGGACGGTGATGAAGACGAAAGCCGCTATGTCATCTGGAGCTTCCGCGACGAGGAACATTCCGTACTGGCGAGCTGGAATGGCGTCAGATACCGTCCCCTAGTCTCCGTTGTCTGCCCGGCGGGCATCGAGACGCGTAACGAGCATTGGGAGACGAACGGGCTGCCCCCTGGCGTGGCAGGCGGAATCTGCGTGGTCCAGCAGTATTTTGTGAAGCCGCTTGACGTGTCTTTCGCAGCGCTTTCAATAGAAGAGGTACCGTGCACTGAAGAGATTGAACCGACCGGCTACTATTCCGTCGTCACGGGGAAGTTCCAGCGGACGCACACTGTGAAGGCGGGCGCGGGACGCTGGCGACGTGTTTCAGCCGAGAATTGCATTGACGGTGAAGACTGTGCTGGTGTCGCTGCCGCCATCTCCCGTGTCAGACCTGACGGAACAGAGACGGACGATCCCCAGTATGGTTGGCTTGGAGGCGAAATGACCTGGAAGATACCCTTCGGGTGGCAGATGCGCAGCATCGAATGGCCTTCGGCCGCACCGCCGCTGGGGACGTTTGCCGAAGACTCGCGACAGGTGTTTACACTTACGGCTGGAGGAGATTTCAAGATTAGCAAGTTGGGCAATGAGGCCGAGCGGAAGATCGACGGTACGATCAACTTTAGAAGGAAGAATACCGAATGAAGATGAACAGACTACTTGTGTGCGCAATTGGCGTGGCGGTATTGGCCGTCGTTGGCGTGTCAGCCTGGTTGGCTTGTCCGGCCTCGGTCATGGGAAAGGAAGAGAGGGCTGTGGTTGGAGAATTGAAACGGGCACCGGAGATACTTTTCGATGTCACCTGTACGAACAAGCATGCGTACATTGACGACATCTTCCGTAGAATCGTTGAACTTCCTGCCGACCGTCCGCGAAAGGAGTATGCCCATGAATTCCTGGAACGCATTTTTTCGATGGACCTTGAGCGTCACTGCCCTTTTGACAGGGGAACGCGAGAGCAAAGGGATGAGTCGTCAATTGTCTACGGTTTTGCGCTTGTCAAACTGGAACACGCGGCCCAGCGGGGCTACGAGGCGCTGGCGCGGCTGAAAGCACCGAAACGCGAGCGTTGGAACGTGTATTGGCGCTATCTGGCCAAATACCGAGACGCAGAGCGCCGGATGCGCCGTCTTTTCCCGAAACATGGAGACGGCAGTCTTTTCGCGATGAGGACGTTCGAACGAAAACTTTTACTTGATTATGAATGGAAGTATTTGACGGACGAGGAGTTCCAGGGGGTTTGCTCTGATTTCGAGAAAATCATTGGACGGCCTCTCCGTACGATGGAGCAGATTCAACAAGAAGCGGATGTTTGGACGAAGAAAAACATATCCGAATCGAAAAAGGCGAGTGGCGGGAATGAACAATTTTAAAATTAACAAAGTAGGCCCCATGCATGTCTCCTTCGAGGGAATCATGCTGGCGGAAATCCCCTGCTACGACATCATCCCTCCGGAAGGATATTACGCGACGACGAATTACACGAATTCGCTTTCGCATACGGAAGACCC
>JAZUGW010000288.1:0-5364 GCA_045641465.1 Kiritimatiellia bacterium
GACGGTGATGGCGATGTACGCCTACAACTTCTACGTGAACCACGACGCGACGGGGAAGGCGAGCGAGTTCGAGCGCGTGCCGCGGAACACGGTGTCGTTCAACACGTCCTACCGTCTGCACGGATGGGACTGGATCGAGGAGGTGGTGGTGGGGATGGGCTACCGGTTCCGTTCGATGAGCTATGCGACGATGCGCGGCAGTTACGTGAACGAGAACCTGCGCTTCGACCCCTCGCATGTCTTCGACGTGAACATGTCCGTTCCGTTCGCGAAGTTCCTGCCGTCCAGCGAGTCCGACTGGGCGGACAAGTGTTTTGTGACGTTCGCGGTCCGCAACCTCTTTGACGAGCGTTACTTCGACACCTCGCGGCACTACTACGAGTGCTTCGTCGGCGAACCCCGCACCTTCGAGATCGGCATCCGCGGCTCCTTTTAAGGCCAGCGGGGGTTCGCAGTCCAGTCAGGCTCGGCGATACGCTTGTCATGAATGTCTCGCGCATACACGAAAGTCGTCGCAAGGCCGAATTCCCGCCGCGTGTATTCACGATCAAGAAAGTCGATGGCGTTACGGAAGTTCATGCGAAGGAGGATGTGATGTGACCCTATAGGGGTGACGCCACATTGAGTTGAAGGGAGTGCAAAATGGAAAGTCGTGACGAGCGCAATTATTGAGCGAAAAAGCGGACCGCGCAGGCGGTCCGCTTTTTCACCGGTGGATATGGTATAATACGCAGCGTTCAAGACATCCAGAAGTCATCGCGCAGGCGGTGACACCAACCGAGTGGAACACCACGGTGGTATCGGCGAAAGCCGAGATGTGTCCGAGAGGATCGGAAAAACAGTTCCAAGGGGTTGCCCGTCGTCTTGAATAAGGTCGGCGGGCGATTTTCGTTTGCGGGGCAGTGCCGCCCTCTGGATGTCCGGACGAAGGAAAGGACGAACATGACAGAATGTTCCAGGGAGGAATTCCTCCGGCAGGAAATGGCGCACAAGGTCGCGCAGGAGGACCTGGCAAACGAGGTGGAGCTTTGGTCCCACCTTGTCAACACCGTCGGGCCGAATGTCGAGGCGGCGTACATCGCAAAGATCGGACAGTTCGAGTTCCGGCTTGAGGAACTGGAGATCTCGATTCGCCGCTGGAGAAGGCGTTTCGAGCTGAGGCAGGCGTATCTCAACCGAGGCGAAAAACCAGACGGCGAGACGATCGAGCGCGCGCTGGAGGACGAGTTCCAGGACTACCTTGCCGCGCTCAAGGAACGCGAGGCCGAGATCGACAGGGGGCGTGGACTCTTTCACTGCGGACACATGGATGATTCGTCCTGCACCGAACTCCGGTGCGTCTACCTCGACGCGGTGAAGAAACTGCATCCCGACGTCAATCCGGACCTGCCCGAACGCGCCGTCTGGCTCTGGAACCGGATTCAGCAGGCCTACAGGGCGAAGGACTGGGGGCAGATGAAATTCCTTTGCGGAATGGTCGACGACGTGGCCGGAGAAGGGAGGGCGTATCCGAACGAAGCCGAGGGCCTTGCCGCCCTTGTCGCGGATACGGCGCGGATGAGGGAAAAGAGCGCGGAACTTGCCCGGAAAATCGCCGAGTTGCGAAAGGAGGCGCCGCTGGTCTATCAGGAGCTGATCGAGGATCCCGATGAGGTAGAGTTGCGGCAGGGGGAGCTGAAGCGTCGGATTGCCGAGGCCGAGGAGGCCGTGGCGGACTACGAGAGGAGGTGGAGCGATGGCGAATGAACTCGTGACGGTCGGCGTGAAGAACTGGCTTGCGATCAGGGGCGAGGGAAGTCCGTTGCCCAAGCCCTTCAGCCGCAAGATCTTCCTGTGGGACGGATGGCTCGCCGAAACGTCGATGCTGACCAGGGAACAGTTCGCCGTGCTCGGCCTCAAGGGCGGAGAACCGCTGGAGCTGCGGCGCGTGACGAGCAACCCCTACGTGGGCAAGCTCGGCGTGCGCGTGTCCTACGGACAGAACGCGGTCGGATGGCTGCCGTTCGGCGTGAGCGACATCGTGGCGCACCTGATGGACGAGGGCAAGAGGTTTTCGGCCAAGTTCACGGAGTCCCGCCTGCTGGGCGGGAAATGGGTCCCCGTCGGGATCGAGCTTCATCTGGAGGAGGCGTGATGAGAAGAGGTTACAGACCCGAAGAGCTGCCGTTCATCAACCCGACGGGCCAGCTCCTTTGTCCCTACTGGTGCATCCGCGACAACAACAACCCTGACTGGTGCGGTTCTGACGATTACTGGGAGGAGTTCGTGGAGACCTACGATCTCCTTCAGCGACTGTGGAACACCTCCAAGGAGGGACGCGGAGAGGCCTTCTGCCAGCAGTGGAATCTCTGGCTGGCCTACGAGGGGTTCGCCGACGGGATGCGTGAACTCGCCCGGGAGTTCGACCGCAACGGCAACGCCCTCAAGTATGGCTGCTCGTTCATGGACAACCCGCGTCTCGCCGAATACTGGTACGCCCGTGCGGCGAGAGCGGAGGATAGACGCGAAGCGACGGTTGAAGCATGACGCCAAGCCCTACCGCCCGGCCCGCCCAGTCATGGTGGCTGGTGAATTCATGCGAAGAGGCGCGATGTTTTGGTATAATATCAGGCATGAGTTCTTCGGTGAAAATTCCCATCCATGCTTATTGCCGTTTCGGTATCGACAAGGGCCGGTACGTCAATTTCGAGAAGCGGGTCGAGCGGCTGGAGAAGATCGTGGAGGAGCTGACGAAGTGAAATTCAAGATCTTCATTTCGTCGGTACAGGACGAGTTTGCCGAAGAGCGTCGGCAGCTGAAGGGCTGGCTGACGACGGATCCGTTCGTCTCGCGCTTTGTCGAGAGCGTTTTTCTGTTCGAGGATCAGCCGTCGACGGGCAAGTCACCGGAGAAGGTCTTCACCGACAGGGCGGCCGAGGCGGACATCTACATCGGGTTGCTGGGTGCGCAGTATTACGGCAAGACGAGCGTGAAGCGCGGGGTGTCCGCGACCGAGCGTGAGTTTGATGCGGCGCGGAAGGCGGGGGCCGAATGCCTGGCCTACGTTCGGAATGTCGCGAAGCGCGACAAGAAGGAATCGGATTTCATCGGGCGTGTCGGCCGGTGCGTGACATGGAGTTCCTACGCGGGCTTCCCCGAGCTTCGCGATGCCGTGTTCGGGAGCTTGGTCGATTTCCTCGACAAGAAGAAACTGCTGCTGGTCGGTGACTTCGACTGCGAGGTCAATCCCGAGGTCCGCGTGTCGGACATCTCGTCCGAGCGCGTCGCGTGGTACATCGAGGAGCTTCATGCGCACGGGAAGAAGTCCATTCCGCTGGATGCGAAGCCGGAACGGCTGCTGAAGCAGCTGGGGATGCTGAAGGGCAAGTACGTCACCAACGCAGGGCTGCTGCTCTTCGGGACGAATCCGCAGTCGTTCTTCTACCAGACGACGGTCAAGTGCGTCTGGTGCGCGGGCACGGAGTACGAGCGCCCGTTCCTCGACACGGCGAAGTACGAGGGCGATCTCTTCGCCCTGCGCGATCAGGCCCGCAACTTCGTCCTCTCGCGCATTGCGCAGAGCCGCGGCATCCGGGACGGACGCCCCGACGCGCCGTCGGCGTTCGAGATCCCGTACGAGTCGGTCGAGGAGGCGATTGTCAACGCGCTCGTGCACCGCAACTGGCATTCGAGCGCATCCGTCGAGATCCGGCTCTTCGCCGACCGGCTGGAGATCTGGAGCCCCGGACACCTGCCGCCGGACATCACGATCCCCGAACTTTACGAAGAGCACGAGTCGCATCCGGTGAACAAGGAGATCCTGAAGGCGTTCGACAAGATCAACGCGATGGAGTCGCTCGGCTCCGGCATCGCCCGCATCATCGGTCCGTGCCGGAAGGCGGGGCTCCCGACGCCGCTCTTCGAGCATCGCGGCGCGGCGTTCGTCGTGACGATCCTGAAGAACCGCTGTACGAAGGCGGCACTCTCCTCGCTCGGGCTGAACGAGCGTCAGATCGCCGCGGTCGAACACGTCAAGGCAAACGGGGCCATCTCGTCCGGACAGTACGTGTCCCTGACTGGCGTGCCGCGGCGGACGGCCATTCGCGAGCTTCAGCGTCTCGTCGCCGCGCAGGTGTTCGTTGCCCGCGGCGAGGGGAAGTTCCTCGAATATGCCCTGAAAATCGACTGTGCCACATTCGTGCCAATCGTGCCACCGAAAAACGAGGTTCACCGCACCAAGTCCGTTTCGACCAATAAAATCAAGGGTCAGACGAAGGGGACGCGAAAAAACACCCCCCAAGAAAGTGGCACAGACGCCCAAGAAACTGCTATGGAAACTACCATAGAAACTGCTATGGAAACTACTATAGAAAATCTTGGCGAGGGTGCGCGAAAAGTATACGAAGCCATTTCAAAGAATCCGACTGCAACGCTTGATCAGATTGCCGAATCGGTTGCGATGACGAGAGAAGGTGTGTTCTATCACGTCAAGTCATTGCGCAGAGATTTGGGTCTTCGTCATGAAGGCCCGACGAAGAAGGGCCGCTGGGTGTTTAACAAGCAACCGGCTGGCAAGAAGAAGGGTGGGCGCAAATGAAACTCTCACTTTTAACTAAAACCGAGATTGAGGGTTCGCAAGCGGATGTTCCCGTGCCGATGGACATTCGTCCGCTGATTTACGAAATCAGGGGACAGCATGTGATACTCGACAGGGATCTGGCCATGTTGTATGGAGTGCAGACCAAGGCACTCAACCAGGCGGTGAAGCGCAATGCGGAGCGTTTTCCCGATAGGTTCATGTTCCGTTTGTCAGAATCTGAGATGGATGAACTGGTCACAAATTGTGACCGGTTTGGACGGTTGAAACATTCGTCAGTTACGATGTGCGCATTTACAGAGCAGGGAATTGCCATGCTTTCGTCTGTTTTGCGCAGCGCAATTGCCGTTCGGGTGAGTATTCGGATAATGGATGCATTTGTCGCAATGAGGAAGGCTCTTGCGTCGATGGTGCCGATGCAGTCTCGGCTTGAGGCCATCGAGCGGCGGCAGATTTCGGATCAGTCCCGCAACGAGGAGCGCTTTGACCAGATTTTTGCCAAGATGAGCGAGGGTGACCTGCCGCTGGCGCAGATCTTCTATCAGGGCAAGTTCTGGGATGCGAAGTCACTCTTGATCAAGTTCATTCGCCGCGCGAAGAAGGAGCTGATCGTGATCGATGCCTATCCGGGTGTGGCGACGCTCGATATGCTCGCGAAGCGCGGACGGGGCGTGAAGGTCGAGCTTGTCACGCATTCCAACGGCGAGCTGGCCGAGTCCGACTTCGAGGCCTTCGCCAAGCAGTGCGGCAATTTCACGAAAACCATCTGCGGCATCTGCCACGACCGC
>JAZUGW010000289.1:0-9545 GCA_045641465.1 Kiritimatiellia bacterium
TTCTGTAATTCTGTTCAAAATCTGTACGTATCGGGCTTGAAACCGCCCAGCGGTGTGGGGACAGTCCCCTGCGGTCGGGACGGTTTCAGGGGCGGTGAGACTACGACGTGGGACCGGTCCCGAACCGTAGTCTCGCGGCGATCGTCCAATGGCGCGGGGACAGCCCCCTCGACGATAGGGGGACAGACCCCTGACTATTCTGGGTTTTACCGAGAAAATTTTCAAAATCGAAGCGAACGTAGGGAAAGACTGGTTATATCGCGAAGGGTGGCGTACAGATCGGCTGCGAGACAGATAGATCTCCATAATTGCCAAAAGAGGTTGTGGTGGTATGTATTTATTCTGTTATGTCGAAGTGGTGGACAATTATATGTGGATTTGCTAGACTATGTAATCGGAACAGGTTAGAGAGTTGATGAAATTCTGAGGAGAGAGAAGCTCGTGATGAAGGAACTGTACACGCTTACACTCAAAGATTGTTCTTGGCGTTGTCTATCGGGGGTTGTGAAAACAAATCAAAAAATCGGAGAAGAGTAAAATGAAGCATCTGGCATTTGCCTTGCTGTTGTTGTCGGCGGCGGCGGTTCTGGCGGAACCGGTGAAAGTGGGGAATCCCGGATTCCCGTACAGCGTGCCCGGATCGTTCCTTTCGGTCTGCAAGCAGGAGAAGGGCAAGTACCATTTCGATACCTTCCCCGGGTTGTGGATTCGTAACGTGAGCACCAGCTGGCGCGACAATTTCTGCCGGCTCGTACCGTCGGTGGGGGGCAAGGACCTCGTCGTTTCCAACTGTGCGATGCGCGAGGGCTGGTTGGAGGCGTACACTGAGAAGGGAACGATCGAGTTCGCATTTCTGCGGCCCGACGTGATCCTCGTGCGTTCGAAGTCGCCGGAAATGCACATCCGTTTCGAATACCAGCATCCGCGCCAGAAGTATCATTTCCCTGCGACATTCGGACGGGTCGTCGACTACATGCATTTCAATGCGGACCGCATCCTGATGGATACGCGCACGGGTGTACGTGATCCGGATAAAGGCAATACCGTGCGGGTGCGTCCGTCGAAGAATGGCATTGAGGTCGCGCTGCTCGACATCCATACGAGCGACTGGGACGGTGTCGAGGTGAAGGGTTCCTTCGAGGAGGCGGTCAAGACCCAGAAGACGAGCTTCGACAGGATGTACGCTTCGCTGCCTTCCGTGCCGAAGGAGTTCGAATGGGCGCGGCATGAGGCGGCGATTCTGTTCTGGACCGCCATTGCGGGTCCGCGCGGCATGTTCAAGCGGCCGATGATGCTGATGAGCAACAACTGGATGAACAAGACCTGGAGCTGGGACCACGCGATCAACTCGCTCAGTCTCGGTTTTCGCGACCAGGACGCCGCCTGGGAGCAGTTCCGCTGCATGTTCGATTTCATGACCGTCGACGGAATGATGCCTGACATGGTCTCGGATGAGCAGATCTTCTGGCTCGCGGTCAAACCGCCGGTGCATGGCTGGGTGTTCTCGAAGCTGCGGGCGATGAAGGAGTTTTCACCGGAACGTCTGGCCCTCGCGTACGACATGATCGGCAAGTGGACCAACTGGTGGCTCACCCGCCGCGACTTCGACCACAACGGACTCTGCGAATATCTCGACGGCTGCGATTCGGGCTGGGATAACTCCACGGCGATCTGCCACAACCGCCCGCCGCTTGAAACGCCCGACCTGCAGGCGTGTCTCATCCTCCAGATGGAATGCCTCGCCGACCTCGCGAAAACGCTGGGCAAGGACCAGGAGTCGGAACAGTGGACGGCTCGTTCGAAGAAGATGCTCGACGCATTGGTGAAGATTCTCTTCGACGAGAACGGCACCCCGCGCGTGCGCCGATTGCGCGACAACGGGTTCGACGACAAGTCGCTGTCGCTCGTGACGCGCCTTCCGCTCATTCTCGGAAAGCGCCTGCCGGAGAAGTGCCGCGCACGGATGATCGTGGACATCAAGGAGAAGGGCTTCATCACCGAATGGGGCCTCGCCTCGGAGTCCACCCAAAGCAAATTCTACCATCCGGACGGCTACTGGAAGGGTCCGATCTGGGGACCCTCCACGCTGATCGCGGTCGAAGGCCTGCGCGCCTGCGGCGAGGATGCCTTGGCGGACGAAATCGCGCTCAAGTTCTGCAAGCTGGTCACGAAGTCGGGCTTTTCGGAGAACTTCGACGCGAAGACCGGCCATGCGCTTCGCGATCCGGCCTACACCTGGACCGCATCTGCGTTCCTGGTCCTCGCGCACGAATTGGAAAAACGCTGATTACTTGAGAAGCTTGAAGGCGTCGGCATCGGCGTCGAAGGCAATGTCGGCGGGAACGGTGACGGAGAGACGGCCGTTCACAACCGTCGGCACGAGCGTGCGGCCCGAACCGAGGTGGACGACTTTGCTGAATTTCTCGGGATGGTCGCAGTCGATCGTGAGCGTGCGGGCACGGTCCTTCGCCTCGTCCTTCCAAAGGCGGATCGCGTAGACCTCGCCCGCACGGCCGGCCGTGTAGGCCCAGTCTGTCGTGCGGTAGGGACTCGCCACGCGCGTGCCGTAGATCGCGGCGCCGTTCGTCTTGAGCCACTTGCCAATGCCTTCAAGCCGTTCGATCGCCGGCTTCGGAAAACATCCGTCGGGACGAGGCCCCACATTGAGCGCGAGGTTGCCGCCTTTGGCCACGATGTCGACGAGCATGTGCACGATCGTCCGCACCGACTTGTAGGTGTCGTCGAATGCGTACCCCCAACTCGTGCCGAGCGTGATGCAACTTTCCCAGGGCACCATTACCGGCACTTTCGGGACGGTCTGTTCGGGCGTGATGAAATCCTCGCAAGGACCGCCCACCGTGCGGTCGGCGGAAATGAGCCACGGCTGGATCTTGCGCGCGGCGGCGAGAATTTCCTCCATGTGCACGTTCTGGCCGTTTTGCGGACGCACCTGACCGCCGTCCAGCCAAAGGACGTCGATCTTGCCGTAGTTGCCGACCAGCTCGAGGAGCTGGTTGCGCGTGTAGGTGCGGAAACGATTCCACCGCGTCGTGTCCTTGCGCCAGTTGTAGGAGGGATTGCGCGTCGTCTTGATGCCGATGCCGCAGTTGTCCCAATAGTCGGGATGGTGCCAGTCGGGCTTCGAGAAGTAGCAGGAGATGCCGAGCCCCTCGGCGCGGAAGGCGTCGAAGACGTGGCGCACGATGTCCGCCCGCGCGTTCGTGGCGAAGGGGCAGGAGGGGTTTGTCGTCTTGAAATCGGAGAACTTCGTATCCCACAGGCAGAAGCCGTCATGGTGCTTTGTCGTGAAGATGAGGTACTTGCAGCCCGCCGCCTTTGCCACCTTCGCCCAGTCGGCTGCGTTGATGCGCACGGGATTGAACGAGCGGATGAGGTCGAGGTAGCGGCGCTTGAAGTCGTCGCCCTGCGCCCACTCCACGCGCTTGCGCGACCAGGAGGCATCCTGATCGCTGAGCGACCACGATTCCATCATGCCGAGTTCGGAATAGAGCCCCATGCACATCATCAGGCCGAACTTCTGGTCCTTGAACCATTCCAGATGCTCGATGACCGCCGGCTCCTTCGGCGCCACATAGTTTTTGGGCGTGTGGGTATGAACGCCCTGAACGACACCGTCGCCGCCGTAACAGGCCATCAGCGCAGAGACCAGCACCGCGCCCGCCGCAAAAACGCCCTGCCGCCCCCGCACGAGCAGCCCGCCAAAAGATGGAATTGTATTTTTCATGCCAATATACTAGCACAGCCCCTTCGGGTCTGTAAAGGAGAAATGCCCTGGAGTTTATCCTTTTTGGGCTCTTCGTGCATAGTTGTGGGTCTATCTCATAGTGGAATCTGCGTACTTCATACAGCCATGAAGGGTGAAAAACGCCCCATACTTATACCGAAGCCCCCGAAAAATCGTCGGTGATGGTTGCAATTCCTAAGAGAAAATGGTAATATGTAGCGAATTGAAAAATTTTGAATTGAAATCAAAATATCTCAGGAGGTCTCGATGGCTTATATCAAGAGGTTCATGGACCGTCAGCTTATGCGAGCTGTTGACGCTTGTAGCGCGGTACTGGTGACTGGTCCGCGGCAGGTCGGCAAGTCAACGATGATTGCTCAGAATCTGCCCGGAAGAAACTATGTGACTTTGGACGATCCATTCGTCGAAGAGCAGGCGAAGACAGATTCGCGCATGTTCATGCAGCTCAATCCGCCGCCGGTTACGATTGACGAGATTCAGCATGCCCCAGTTCTCTTTCGATTCATTAAACAGGCAATTGACAAGAATCGCAGCCACAAGGGGTTGTTCTGCATGTCTGGGTCACAGCCTTATCAGCTTATGCAGGGCGTGAGCGAATCGCTTTCGGGACGCGTGCGAATCCTTGAACTGGATGGGCTCTCGCTACGCGAAATACAGGGCGATTCCTTTGATGCGCGGTTTTTGCCGACGGACGAATATGTCGTCGCCCGTTCCCGAACGGCGAAGGAACCACAGTCGATCTGGCACATCATCCATCGTGGTGGCTATCCTGAGCTTCAGGATCAGTCTCAGGACTGGAATGCCTATTATGCTGATTACGTCAAGACCTATCTCGAGCGGGATGTGCGGAGTCTCAAGGCTGTTCATGATCTGACGGCATTTCGGCAGTTCATGGTCGCCGTAGCTTCCCGTACGGCGCAGGTTGTCAACTATTCCAATATCGCCGATGAGATCGGTAAGGATGTCGGCACGGTGAAAAGCTGGATTTCCATTCTGGAGACGTCTGGCATCATTTATCTTCTTCAGCCGTATGCCGCATCCGAACTGAAGCGTGCGATGCGTTCGCCGAAGATCCATTTTCGAGATACGGGTCTTGTCGCCTATCTCACGCGCTGGCTTTCGCCTGAAACGTTGGCGTGCGGGGCGATGGCCGGAGCCGTGTTCGAGACTTTCGTCGTTTCGGAAATCCTCAAGAGTTTTTCCAATGCAGGACTTGAATATCGGAATTTCGTCTCGTATTATCGAGGTCACGACAAGATCTCGGTGAAAGGCGAGGGCGGAGTCGAACAGCGCGAATGTGAAATAGATCTTGTCATCGAGGAGAATGGAACGCTCTATCCTGTCGAGGTGAAGAAGGATTCATCGCCGAAGGCCAATGCGGCGGCGGCATTCACTGTTCTTGACAGGGTTAAGGGAAAGGTGCGTGGCCCGGGGGCGATTGTCTGTAATTGTGCCGCACCCATGCATTTGAGAGATAATCTGATGGCCTTGCCTGTCTGGTATTTGTAATACCCATTATTTTCTGCATGCAGGGATGTAATTTCCGTTTGTTTTCGGGAAACAATAAATGATATAATGGGAGAAAATGAAAATTGGAACAACGAAGGCTGCAGCAAAATGAACTACATCCTCGCACACGATCTGGGGACGAGCGGCAACAAGGCGACGCTCTATGATGATGAAGGCCGGCGCATCGGAAGTGCGCTTGTCGAATACCCGACGCATTTCTTCAACGGGTCCTGGGCGGAACAGGACCCCGAGGACTGGTGGCGCGCGGTGTGCGAGTCGTCCAAGCGGCTCCTCGCGGAAAGCGGCATCGCCCCCGGCGACATCGCCGTGGTGGCGCTGAGCGGACAGATGATGGGCATGACGCCCGTCAATGCCGCCGGCGAGGCGTTGCGTCCTTCCCTGCTCTACTGCGACCAGCGGGCGGTCACGGAGGCGGCCGCGCTGGAGTCGCGCCTTGGGCTCGCGCGTTTCTACGGCATTGTCGGCCATCGCATCAGCGCGTCCTACACGCTTGAAAAGCTGATGTGGCTCAAGGCGAACGAACCCGAGGTCTATGCGCAGACGGCAATGACGCTTTGTGCGAAGGACTTCGTGAACTTCCGCCTCACCGGCCGCAGGATCACGGACTTTTCGGACGCGAGCGGTACGAACGCGTTCGACATCAACACGTTCCGCTGGAGCGACGAGGTGCTTGCCGCCGCCGAGATTCCTGCGGCGCTTTTCCCCGAGGCCGTCGACTCGACGACGATCATCGGCCGTCTCACGCCCGAAGCCGCCGCGGCGACGGGACTGCTGGCGGGGACGCCTGTGGCCGCGGGCGGCGGCGATGGCAGCTGCGCGGGCGTGGGGGCGGGTTGCGTGGCACCCGGTTCCGCCTACAACTGCATGGGATCTTCGAGCTGGATTGCGCTCACCGTGAAGAAGCCGATCGTGGATGCCGAGATGCGCACGATGAACTGGGCGCACTGCGTGCCGGGCTACCTTCATCCGTCGGGGACGATGCAGACCGCCGGCTCGAGCATCAAGTGGCTCGCGGAAAACCTCTGTGCGGAAGAAGCGGCCGAAGCCGCGCGTCTGGGTTGCTCGAAGTATGCGCTCATCGACCAGAAGGCGGCCGCCGTGCCCGTGGGCGCGAACGGTGTGATGTTCCTGCCCTACATGCTGGGCGAACGGACGCCGTGGTGGAATCCCGATGCACGCGGCGTGTTTGCGGGTATGAACCTGGCGACGAAGCGCGAGGATCTGATGCGTGCCGTACTGGAAGGCGTGGCGCTCAATCTCGGCTACATCGTGGACATCTTCCGCCAGCATGTGCCGTTCGAAACGGGCCTCCGACTCATCGGCGGCGGCGCGCGCAGTTCTGTCTTCCGCCAGATGCTCGCCGATGCGACGGGGTGCACGATTCGCACGCTCAAGTCCACGGCCGATGCGACGTCGATGGGCGCTGCGATCGTGGGCGGTGTCGCGTGCGGACTCTTCCCCGGCTTCGACGTGGCCGACAAGCTGCTGGCGGTCGACGAAACCACAACGCCGATCGAGGCGAATGTCGCGTTCTACCGTCGCCGTCTCGCGACGATGATCGCGGCGTATCACGGACTTGAAAACGTTTATCAGGCATTAAAAGGAGAACAGAAATGAAGGCGATGATTGTCGAGAAGCCGGGTGTGTTCGGCGTGCGTGAAGTTCCGACCCCGGAACCGGGTCCGTACGAGGCGCTCGTGAAGGTGGATACGATGGCGCTGTGCAATGCGACCGACCGCAAGCTCGTGGAAGGACACTTCCCGGGAGTGGACACCTATCCGCTCGCGCTCGGACATGAAACGTCCGGCACGGTGGTGAAGGTGGGTGAAAAGGTACGTGCATTCCACGAAGGGCAGAAGGCGATCGGCGGCCTTGTGGGCGCTTTTGGCGACACGGGCGTGTCGAGCGGCTGGGGTGGCTTCTCCGAGTATGTGATCGTGCACGACCACGATGCGATGGTGGCCGACGGCGTGGCGGATGCCGAACACGGCTGGTTTGAAAGCTGCGAGATCCAGCGTCCGCTGCCGGACGACATTCCGTTCGACGAAGGTGCGCTGCTGTGCACCTGGCGTGAAGTGTACGGCGGCATCGACGATTTTTCGATCAAGCCGGGGCAGAAAGTGCTCGTCTACGGGGCGGGTCCGGTGGGACTGACCTTCGTGAAGTTCATGAAGCTGCTCGGCGTCGCCTGGGTGGGGCTGGTGGATCCGCTGGCCAACAAGCGTGCGCTCGCCTTGAAGATGGGTGCCGACGCGGTGTTCGCGCCGGATGCGGTGGATGTGGCGCCGGGTTCGCTCGACTGCGTGGTCGATGCGGTGGGCAACGAGGCGATCGTCAATGCCGCGCTGCCGTTCATCAAGCTGGGCGGTACGGTGGGCGTGTATGGCGTCATCTCGCAGCCGACGCTCACGATCCAGAAGGCGAAGGGTCCGTACAACTTCAATCTCATCGTGCATCAGTGGCCCACGCGTGCGCGTGAGCGCGCGGCGCTCGAACCGATCTGCGCATGGATTCGCGCGGGCAAGCTGGCGGCGTCCGAATTCGTGACGCATCGCTTCAACATCACGGAACTCGACAAGGCGCTGGCAGCCGTCAAAGCGGGCGAAGCGCTCAAGATCCTCATGAGGTGGTAAGATGAAAAGGCACTTGGGAACTTTCATTGGCGGCATGACCGCCGGTGCGCTCTCGTTCGGCGTGTGGCCGGAGATGTGGAAGAGCTACGGCATCATGGGCGGCTTTTTGACGGCGACGTTCGTGATCGGCATCACCTGGTTCATGAACCACTGGATCGGCGTCATCGAGAATCCGGACGGCAAGCTCTGGGTGGACCAGGGACTGCCGATTTTCGGCGCGGGCGTCGCGTGGGGCGTGGTCCGTTTCTGGCCGGTGGATGGCGGACTCGACTATGCGCTCGGCGCGCTTGCGAAAGTGTGGCCGACGCTCGTGTGCTGTCTGATCGGCGGCGCGCTGGCGGGAATCGCCGCGCACTTTGTGAAGCAGGTTGCGCCGGGGTGGAAGCCGACGGAGGAGGAACAGAAATGACCGAATTCCTCTCGACCTATTCCGAGGTGCTCGGGATGACGCCGGCTTCGGTGGTGACCTCCATCTTCGGCGCGTTCCTCGCGACGTTTGCGGTGATCATGTGCTGGCCTAAACTCGTTGAGAAGTTCGGGCCGATCGGCGGGATCCTGTCGGCGGCGTTCCTCATCGGCACTTTCTGGCTCTTCAACCACAAGCTCCCGGGCTGGGGTATCAACCCCGACCAGATCGCGGGTCCGGATGGCTTCCCGATGCAGTTCGGCTGCATCAATCAGGCCTTCCATGCGAGCTGTCCGTGGGTCGACATGGGCAGTGCCATCTTCTGCGGCTTCTGGGTGCACTGCCTCGTGGGCACGGCGAAAGGACAGCGCCTGGCGGCGGTGAAGGAGAGTCTGCCGCGCATCTTCTGGGCCCTCCTCGGCGGCATCGTCGGCGGCGCCCTCACGGGCCTCGTCGGTTTTTCCGGCGCCCAGCTCTTCGGTTGATCCTCCTTGCTAATTCCCCTCGTTTGCCCGTCTGCCGCAAGGGGGAAATTATGGTATAATAGGCATATGAAACCGATCACCACCAGTGTCTATACTTTTTCAAACCTCGTCGAAGGCGGTTTTGTCTATGTCGACAAGACTGCGATTCTGCGCGAGTTGATTCGCCCGGCCTTCGCCCAGTACTTCTGCGCGCGGCCGAGGCGGTTCGGGAAGTCGCTGGCGATCTCGACCTTTCAGTGCATCTTCGAGGGACGGCGCGAGCTCTTCAAGGGCCTTCCCATCGACAGCAGCGACTACGAGTGCACGACTTATCCCGTGCTGCGGCTCGACATGGGTTCGTGCCAGGCCGACACGGTCGAGCTTTTCTGGGACAAGCTGAAGACGCGTCTGGAAGCAGAAGCGGCACGTAATGGCGTGGACTACCCTGCGGGGAAAAATGTTTCGGATGCATTCTCCATTCTCATCGAACGTTTTGCCGCGAAGTCGGCCACCAAGAGGATGGTCCTTCTGCTGGACGAGTATGACAAGCCGCTTCTCGGCCATCTCGGCACGCCGGAGGTGACGAAGTTCAAGAACGCACTCAAGGAGTTCTACTCCGTCGTCAAGACCCAGGAGTGCTTCCAGCGCTTCGCGTTCATGACGGGCGTCAGCAAGTTCTCGAAGGTGTCGATCTTCTCCGACCTCAACAACCTCACCGACATCACGATGGACGCACGGTACGCGAC
>JAZUGW010000290.1:0-16839 GCA_045641465.1 Kiritimatiellia bacterium
AATGCGGAATCTGTCTTTATTCTCATTCATATTAGCCTCCTCGCTGTTGATAAGTCGGGCTTATGGGGCCTCTGAGGGCCCCCGCCCGACTTACCAACGAGCGGGCGGCTAATAGTATACCAGGGCGCGCTCTCCGAGCGCGCCGCAATGCCGGTCCCCTGAATCTTCGGAGGGAGCGTCCCCATACGAAGAGATGCCTCATAACCGAAGTTATTTCAAACAAAACGCTGTGCAGAACTTGTCGTTTTATGCTACAATATCTGCGTCGTTCGTGGGCGTGTAGGTGATTGTTCCTCGAATGACAGATCTTTGACAGACTCGGTCATGGCCCATTGCATGGCCGATGCCCCCACAAGGGAGGGACGCGCTTCTGCGCGTCCGCGTACCAAGGAGCGGGGCAAGTCTCCGGGTGGGCAACCTAACCGAAGACAAGTGAACGTCGTTCACGTATCGAGCTTTAATGGAAAACCGCTAATTTTCTAAAGTCAAAGCGAAATACGGGAGCGCGTCCACGTGTAGTCCACGTGGCGCATTCTCTATTATTGTTTTGACTTGGGCTCTTAGCGGTGCCTCCATTAAGACAAGATTCAGAGGGTGCGCCACACTATTTTACGCGCAAGCAACACGCGAGAGAACAAGCGGCACATTCAACATGAGCGACAAAGTGTGAATGTGCCGCTCTCCTTTTACCCGCGCGGGAGGGTTGTGCGAGGTAGGTGCGCGGGAAGTACGATAGTTTCAAGGATGGATGAAGATGAAAACACTCGTTGAAAAGGTATTCGTCTCCATGGAAGAGATGGAGAAGGCGTTCAACAAGGTTCGCGTTGAATTACAGAATATGGATCTGCTGTTTGAGGGATCGCGAATCGACAAGGTTGATTGTTATCACGAACGGTTTTCTGTCGGTGCGCTTTACGGGTTGGCGGCAATGGGCTTTTACGATCCCGCAGATCAGAACATCCATATCCCTGCGGTCTATCCACCGGGATTGTTTCCGCAGTTACAGGATCGTGAAATACGGGATGTCATTCGCCATGAGTTTGGACACGCTCTTGCGGACCGTTACCGGAAGTTTTTTCGAGGCGGCATTTTCAAGGCGGCGTTCGGCGCGAGTTACGGCGAGAAGAAGGTCTTCGATGGTGGAGATTGGGAGGCCGAGTATGTCACCGAGTACGCATCCACGATGACGCAAGAAGACTTTGCCGAAACGTTTATGCTGTATATGAAGTACAAAGGCAAGATGCCCGCGCGGTATCGCGGCAAGCGTGCGATCGAGAAGAAGTGGGAAACGGTCGGTCTGATCGTCAAAGACGTTGCAGCGAAGTGTCGTCTCGGGATATGAGGTTTTGTGACATGAAGGTTTTGTAAGTGGCTTGGAAGTAGTGAACATTGTTACAAGAAAGGAAAACAAAATGAATAATGAAGTTGAGGTTGTAGACGAGCAAGAGTTGTCTTTTCGGACAAAACTTTTGTTCGCTGTTGATCACGCCATTGATATGCGGATGGCATGCAAACAGCAAGGGGAATTCTTCGCATATGAAGATGCCCATGATATTTGTTCTCGTGTTCGGATGTTCTTCACCAAGGCAATTGGTTTTGTGCCTCCAGAAATTGAGGGGTCTTGCTTGATTGGTGAAACGCTTGTAACTCCAGGAATGCTCGAAAAAATAACTCTTTTGAAAAAGGCATTGATGGTGTTGGGGCCTTTGACCGGGACAGGTATGATTATTGGCGGTATTGGGTTAATTCTCGGTTGGGGTTCTGGGATAATTGCTGCGATTACAGCGTGGTTTGTTGGAGTGTCTTTAACAGGACCTTTGGCGTTGATTTTGGGAGGTGTAGGTGTTGCCACGATAGCCACGTATTTTGCCCTTTCTGATGATGAGACCACTTATGCGGGAAAGTTTCGGGATGTCATGCGGAGATCTTTATCGGACAGTATTCACTTGATTTGGGATAAGCATGGTAATGCGCTCCATGCGATGGAATCACATATTGAGGAGCCCAAGTGAGTGTCTCGGATATTGTCAACGACCCAATTGCAAAAGCGATTATCAGTGGCGGGAATTTTGCGTATTTGAAAATTCCTACCGCTGAATTGCGAGGGTTCTTTGATTCATCGTTTCCTACATTGGCGAAGAATCACTTTGCTGATTGTGCGTCTGGGTATTTGCATCGATTTAATGCTGGTCACGATATCTTAATTGATATTCCTAATACGATTGTTAGGCATGGGCCAGTTGAAGCATCAAAGCAACTCGGTCATATTTTGGTTACGGACTTCCCGACAAAGTCAGGAATTCCAATTCCAGGGTTGTCGGAATGTGGGTTGGGACGATGGTTGACTGACACTGTTGGTATCCCCAAACCATATTTATGTATAAATGCAATGGATACGGCCGTCGGGATTTTTGCATGCACTGAAGGGACGATGGATTTACTCAATGTTTGTGCGAATAATGTTCGGATGTCTCCCGAATTGTTCCTTGACACGTTTGTTGAAGGTGCTGCGGAACTTGGCGGTGGTTATGTTACAAAGAATCCCCTTTTGTTGGCTTCGGGGCTTGAGAATTTGTCTGCTGGCATATACTCGACGACTTATACGATTACGCATCCTGTCTGGTATGCTGATTTTTGGGAGGTGGCTGGGGGAGGAGTGACAGGCGCAATGACCTCTTATCTTATAAGTAAATTCATTTTGAAGAGGGATGATGTGACATGTGTCAAAAATGCGGTTAAAAGTTTTTCCATAAGTTCGTTGTTTACCATTTCTTCAGGGTTTGGAATTGCAGGCATAATAGGAATGGTTGCGTCGGGAGTCGGGAAAATTTTGGCGAGACGTGATAATGCCAAGCGAGAGATATTTTATCGAATAACAAAGGAACAGTATTTGGGTTTTATTGAGTGTGTCTCTCGGTGTTCCCCTGATTTTGCGAAATGGATAATCGAATTTGAAAAGGCAAGTCTTGAAGAATATGTTCTTCCTCAATGTCAAATTGATTCTCGTTACATGCCTCTTTTAGAGTATAGTTTTTAGATTGGAAGACGATTATAATGGATACTATTGATTAGGTTGTATGCCAGTTGTATATTAATCTTCAGGTTGAGGTAGCAAAATCCTTTTATGAGAATGATACAAAGGAGTTGTTAAAAGGTAATCAAGTTAGGTGGAGAAAGGTGCGTAATGACATGAAATGAAGAAGAAGGACAAACAGTTGCGATTCAAGGTGATCCCGGTTGTGTCGCCGATTTCGGCCTTTACTGGGCCGACGAACTGCGTTGTTGTTTGGCGTGACGATACGGCGGTTGTGGTCGATCCAGGCGGCGATGCCGAGAAGATCGTCCAGTTCTTTCAATGCCGAAAACTGCGCGTCGGATCCTACTGGTTCACGCATGCCCATCCAGATCATGTCGGCGGGCTTGCTCAATTGCTGGAGACCTATCCTGCCCCCGTTCGGTATCATTGTGCAGATGAGGGTTGGATGAAGTTCTGGAATCCCATTCTACGGTTCCGCAAGGCAGATTGCTTCTGCCCATTCGGCAATGTTCGGACCCTTGCTTGTGGGGATATCGTCGCCCAGGTGATCTTGACGCCCGGCCATTCGCGTGGAAGTGTCTGCTATTGGTTTGAGGAAGCGGGCGTCTTGCTGTCGGGTGATACACTCATGCAGGGGTGCGTCGGCGCGACGGGTTGTCCTGGCGGTGATTCCCGCAAGCGTGACAATTCCTTAAGAAAGATATTCAACCGCATCCCTGCTAATGCGAAGGTTCTGCCAGGTCACGGCGCCTCTACGACGATTGGCGCCGAATGTGGCTGATCTTGACTCTTCCCCGGCAGAGGGAATACAGGGGCGGTACATGGCGCTTTCGGATAACACACCGACTCTGCGTCCTCTGCGCTCTCCGCGTGAGAAAGACGGCTCACGCGGAGAACGCCGAGTATGCAGAGGCTTTTCGGACGCGGTCCGTGCGGGGCGCGGACCCGTTGGTGTACGATCGTGAAGGGTCTGTCCCCATGACAAGGGTGGGGAAGATTACGGTGCGGAATGGTTTCGAACCGAAGCGGGGATGTGCGTTCAGTTTGCCTTTAGCCGAACAGCGCGGTGACGGTGGCGTCAATGCCGTTGATGTCGACGACTTGGGTCTGCGTGATCGGCGCGGACTCGAGCGCGGCGAATGACGGCGGCGGGTTGGTGAGAACATCGCGGCCGAAGGCGCGCTGGCACGTTTCCGGGAATTTATAGGGCGTCGCGGTGGCGGCGACCACGCAAGGACGACCCGCCTTCGGATAACCGAGTTTGCGCGCGACGGCCGTTGCGACAGCCGTGTGCGGATCGAGCACATAGCCGCAGCGGTCTTGCACCAATCGCATTTCCGCCTCGGTCTCTTCCGGCGTGACAAATGCCGCCGAGAAGTCGGCCTGCAGACGCGCCTTGGCTTCGGCGTTGAGCGTGTAGCGTCCTGTGGCCGCAAATTCGTCCATCAGGCGCTTCGTCTCGGCGCAGGCGGCTTCGGACGATCCCGTGAGTCCGCCGTTGAGCAGCCACAGGAGACGTTCCACATTGGAACTCTTGCGGATGTCCATCGACGGCGAGTTGGTGACGGTGAACGTGTCGCCCGGATCGTAGGTACCCGTCTGGATGAAGCGCGTGAGCACGTTGTTGACATTCGACGCGCAGATGAACGAACGGATCGGTGCGCCGAGCTGCTTGGCATAGTAGGCGGCGAGGATGTTGCCGAAGTTGCCCGAAGGAACGACGACGTCGAATTGTTCGGATTGTTCGGATTGTTCGATTGTTCGATTGTTCGGATTGTTCGATTGGGCGGATTGTTCGATTGGGCGATTGGGCGATTGGGCGAGTTTGGCGGCGGCGAGGAGGTAGTATCCGACCTGGGGCACGAGGCGGCCGATGTTGATCGAGTTGGCGGATGACAGCCATACGCCTTTTTCGGCGGCCTGCGCACGAATCGCGGCATCGGCGAAGATGCGCTTCACGGCGGCCTGCGCGTCGTCGAAATTGCCGCGAATGGCGATGCCGTGCACGTTCTTCGCGGCGGGGGTGGTCATCTGCAGGCGCTGGATACGCGAGGTACCTGTATTCGGGAAGAACACGGCGATCTCAATCCCGGGCACATCGGCGAAGCCGGCCATGGCGGCCGAACCCGTATCGCCCGACGTCGCGGTGAGAATCAGGACTTTCGATTGTTCGATTGTTCGATTGTTCGGATTGTTCGATTGGGCGGCGGCGACCATGAGAACCGGAAGGACGGAGAGGGCGACGTCTTTGAACGCGCCGGTCGGGCCGTGGAAGAGCTCGAGGATCTGGAAGCCGTCGGCTGCGACGAGCGGAATCGGGTCGTTCGCGGGGAACTTCGCGAGGAGGTTCGTCACGGCCTTTTCGCGCACGGCGTTGTCGACGTCGTCGAAGAACGCGCCCAAGACGAGACGCTCGGCATCGGCAAGCGTCTGAATGCCCGAGAGGTCAAGCCCCTGTGGCAGTGTGGTCGGCACGAACAAGCCGCCATCGGGCGCGAGGCCCTGTCGGACGGCGGAAAGGGAATCAACGGCGGAAAGGCCGCGCGTACTTGTGAAAGTCATTTTGCCTGGTCTTCGATTTGGGATTCGGTAAGGGTGGTGTAGCCGGCGGTGGAAAGGACCTTTTCGGCCTTCGCGTTGTCGCCGAAGCGGAACACCAAAACCGCCTTCTCGCCGTGGTGGAACGAAAATGCGTAGCTGTACTCGATGGAACAGTCATGGTCCGAAAGCAGCGTGACGATTTCCGCCATGCCGCCCGGACGGTCCGGCACCGTGACGGCGAACACGGGATTCACCTTCACGAGATGACCCGCCTCGGTGAGGACCTTCAGTGCTTTCTCGTGATCGTCCACCCTCATGCGCACGATGCCGAAGTCCGTCGTATCCGCGAGCGAGAGGGTGACAATCGAGATGTCGTTCGCCGCGAGCGTCTTGCAGATCTCGGCGAGCTGGCCCGTACGGTTCTGGAGAAAAATGCTGATCTGGTTGATGTTCATTTTCAAGCCTTCTTTCGATTGTCGATCACGCGCTTGATCTTGCCTTCGGAACGCGGCAGCGAACCGGGCTCGACGAGGATGATCTTCGGCGTGAGGCCGATGATCTGCTTTACGGCCGCGAGCACGCGCTTGCGCAGCGCTTCCATGTCGCGGACCGAATCGGAGAATGCGGACGGCGTGACTTCGACCTTGATTTCGAAGAGGTCGAGCGTTGCCGTGGGCGTGAGCACGATCTGGTAGTGCGGGGCGACTTCCGGTACGCGGAGAAGGCCTTCCTCGATCTGACTCGGGAACACGTTCACGCCGTGGATGATCAGCATGTCGTCCGAACGCGCGGAGATGCGGTCCATGACACGCATCGTGCGTCCGCAATGGGGACAGACCTCGTCCGGACGCAGCCGCGTGAGGTCGCGCGTACGATAGCGCACCATCGGCGTGCCGAAACGATCGAGCGTCGTGAACACGAGCTCGCCCTCTTCGCCGTCCGGCAGAGGCTGCAGCGTTTCGGGGTCGATGATCTCGGGATAGTAGTGGTCTTCCCAGATGTGGAGTCCGCCGCAACCGCAGTCGCCCGCGACGCCCGGACCCGAGATTTCGGTGAGCCCGTAGATGTCGTGCGCGGTGATGCCCGTTTCGCGTTCGATCGTTTCGCGCATCGCATTCGTCCACGGCTCGGCGCCGAAGATGCCGTGCTTGAGTTTCGTGTCGCGGCGGAAATCGATGCCGAGCTTCTTTGCCACTTCGATGATGTGCAGGAAGTACGAAGGCGTACAGGCGATTGCGGTGGTACCGAGATCCTGCATCAGCATCAGCTGTTTTTCGGTGTTGCCCGCCGACGTGGGCAGTACGGCGCAGCCGAGGTGCTCGCCGCCGTAGTGGAGGCCGAGTCCGCCGGTGGAGAGTCCGTAGCCGTACGAGACCTGCAGCACGTCCTCGTTCGTCAGACCGTACATCGCCAGACAGCGCGCCGTGGCGTCGGCCCACACCTCGATGTCGCCCTTGGTGTTGGGAATGCAGATGGGCTTGCCCGTCGTGCCAGACGAGCAGTGGAAGCGCACGATTTCGGACATCGGCGCCGCCGTGAGGCCTGTGGGATATTCATCGCGCAGGTCGACCTTCTTCATGAACGGAAACTTGGCGAGGTCGGCCAATGTGACGAGGTCGCGCGGTTTCACGCCGGCTTCGTCGCACCGGCGGCGGAACAGCGGCACGCGTTCGTACTCGTAGGGGATGAGCTTCTGCAGTTTCGCCAGCTGAAGGGCGCGCAGCTCTTCTCGCGGCATGTAGTCTTTGTCTGAGATCGACATTTGTTTGACCTCGTTCTCGTTCATTTATCCAATTCGTCCAATGCTTTCACAAGCGTCGTCATGTCCGCATCGGTCCCGATCGTCATGCGCAGGCGGTCGCCTGTCTTCGGCCCCGGGAAGTAGCGCACATAGATGTGGCGCTTGCGGAGTTCGTCGAAGATTTCGGCGGCCGGACGATGCGCCGGCTTGGCAAAGAGGAAGTTCGACTGCGAAGGCGGCACGTCCCATCCGCGGGACCGCAGCACGAGCGCGAGACCTTCACGCGTCTTGCGCACCTTGGCGACGTTGGCCTTCATCCAGTCCTGGTCCTGCAGCGCGGCAAGGGCCACGGCCTGGGCCACGGCGTCGGCGTTGTAGGAATCCTTCACCTTGTAGAGGGCCTCGATGAGGTCTTCCGGGCCGAAGCAGAAGCCGAGACGCAAGCCCGCGAGCGAGTAGCTCTTGGAAAGGGTGCGCATCACGATCACGTTCGTATTGTCCGGCGCGGTCGCAAGGGCGTCGCAGGTTTCGTCCGCGAAATCGGCGTAGGCTTCGTCCACGATGACGACACCCGGGAAACGCTTGGCGAAGTCGGCGACATCCGCCTGCGGATAGCGGATCGACGTCGGCGCGTTCGGATAGGTGAGGAGGAAGAGCGCGACATTCGTACCGTCCGCGCCTTTCACAACCGGGTCGGCCCAGGTGAAGTCGTCCGCAAGAGGCGAGGGCACGAAAGGCACGTTGCGGATTTCCGCGAGCGTCTTGTAGAGCGAATAGGACGGGTCGAACGAACCGAGCGCCTCGTCGTCGTCCACAAACGCGCGGGCGGCGAGCGTGAGTACTTCGTCCGAGCCGTTGCCCACGAACACATGGGCGGGCGTGGTGCCGTAAAGCGCGGCAATCGTCTCGCGCAGGTCGGTGAAGACGGGGTCCGGATAGCGGCGCAGCCGGTCGAGGTCGAAAGCCCCCAGCACCTCGGCCACATGCGGCGAGGGCAGATAGGGGTTCTCGTTGGTATTCAGCTTGACGACCGACTTCACCTTCGGCTGTTCGCCGGGGGTGTAGGGGACAAGCGCCTGGACGGATTTTGCGATTCTCATTTGGTGGACTCTTTCGGCGTCGGATTCTTCGGCGTCTTATCGACTTTCAGGGGTTCGAGCAAGACGGCGCTGGTGTGATAGGCGCGGCGGGCGAGCAGGAACACGAGGTACTTCTCGTCGTCCCAGTGGCTCGTCAGGTTTGCGACCTCGGTCACACCGCGCTCCTTCATGCGCGCGTGCAGAACCTTGACATTGCCTTCGAGGTGGACTGTGTTGTGGAACCAGCGGCAGGTGTTGTGGTTCGGATGGTCGGGGTCGCCGCACATGAGCGGCAGGCAGGTAAAGAGGAACCAGCCCGAGTTCTCGATTTCAATCGTTTCGACCGGACGACGACCGCCGTCCACATTGATGCCGTTGAAGGTGGTTGTGGTGCGGTAGACCATGCATCCGGACGAGACGAGCAGGGCCAGCAAGGCTGCGAGACAGGCAAGACGGTTCATTTGTCGCCTCCATTGGGAATTTCGTTCAGAAGCAGCTTCAGCTCACGCGACATCTCGCGCCGGCGGGCGGCATCGGTTTCGGCGGCCGACACGTTCGTGTGTTGAACGAGAACGGCTGAAATCTGCATACGGCGGTAGGTGGCGATGTAGGGAATCGGCAAGGGCAGGCTTGTACCGGGAATGGAGAGCAGCACCTGCTCGTTGCTGAGCAAGGTGAGGTCGGCCACATCGCATCCCTTCGACTGGGCATACTTCGTCAGCTTGCCGTGAAGAAGGTCCTCCTGCACGTTGTTCCGGAAGAGACTGAACGGAAACCACCGTTCGTTCTTCTCCTTCACGTTGCCCGTGGCGAGCGGCCAGAGGTTGAAGAGGTACCATCCGTCATTCGACACGACGGCATGGGCGACAGGCGAGCCTGCACCTGCGTGGACACGAAGGCCTTCACCTGCGGCTTGGGCGAGGGAGGCGGTCTCCAGCGAGAAGCAGCCGGCCGTGCCCGCGAGAAGGAGAATGGACGCCACTTGGAGGGTTGTTTTTTTCATGGCTATAAATTATACCAAATCATCTTGACAACGGAAGGGAAATAATCATAAAATATATCGCGCATGAGCAATTGTACAGACAAATTGATGATCCTTGTATTCCTCAGCCTCTTTTCAGTCATTGTGGGCGGGGGAATCTATTTCACGTGGCCGAAATACCGCCAGGCGTGTGACTTGGAGGTGGAGAAGAACCGCATTCTGGCCGAGATCGAAGAAAAGAAGGCCAAAATCCGTGAAATCAAGGCGAAACAGCAGCGGCTCAATTCTGATCGCGAGTTTGTCGAGACGCTGGCACGCAAGAACTGCCGCGTGTTTCCGGGAGAGCTCGTCTTCGTCTTCGACGACTGACGGATGCCGTCGAGCCCCTCAATTCTATGGCGAATTTCCTGCGATTCCTGTTTGCGCTGGTGGCGCTGCCGTTCGCCTGGGGTGTGACGCAGGTGTTTCTGCAGGTGATGCGTCAGCTGTTGGGACGCGGCGGACTCGGCCTGCAGAGCGACATTGTGGCGTTTTTCGCTGGATTTGTCCTGATGTTCATCGTGTTGCTGGTGTTTCCGGCACCCATTCGCCTCTATGTGTTCGGCCACGAACTCACGCATGCCGTATGGGGCGTTTGCTTCGGCGCGAAGGTCTCGAATTTGCGTGTCGGACTTCGGGGCGGTTCGGTTACGCTGACGAAGTCGAATGTCTGGATTACGCTCGCACCGTATTTTTTCCCGTTCTATACGGTGCTTGTCATCTGCCTTGCGCTGATGACGAGCATCTTCGTGTCGCCGCTGCCCTGCAAGTTCGCGTGGCTTTTCGCGTTGGGCGCCACCTGGTGCTTCCACGTGTTCTTCACCTTGAGGTCTCTTCTCCAGCGGCAACCCGATGTGGAGGAGTACGGTCACCTCTTCTCCTATGCCTTCATCTGGATTTTCACCCTTGCGGGAGTCGTCGCGGGCATCGTCTGCACGACGGAGATCTCGGCGATGCAGGTCGGAAGGGCGCTCATCGACGAAACGCAAACGGCCTATGCCACCGTCTGTGCCTGGGGAGTCTGGCTCTATGAACGTCTACGTGCACTTCCCATTCTGCAGGGCTAAGTGCGCCTACTGCGCGCTGCTCTCCCGCGCCGGGACCTCGTCCGAGGCGCGCACAGCCTATGTTGCACGCCTCGTCCGAGAACTCGCCTCCCGGGGTCTGTCCCCATCGGACGCAGGGGGACTGTCCCCCAATCAGAGGGGTCTGTCCCCATCGGACGAAGGGGGACTGTCCCCAAATTCGAGGGGTCTGTCCCCGGTCGAGACGGTCTACTTTGGTGGCGGAACACCGGCACTTTGCGATTTAAGTGAAATTAAATTGAATTTGGCGTCTGATTATGAATTTACAGTCGAACTCCATCCGCAGGATGCGACGGACGCGCGTCTGGCGGAGTTGCGGCGGCTGGGCGTGAACCGCATTTCGCTGGGCGTGCAGAGTTTCGACGATGCGGCCCTCACGGCAATGGGACGCGGCCATACGGCCGTCGAAGCCGAGGCGGCGTTTCGGCGCGTACAGGCGGTGTTCCCGAATTCGGGACTCGATCTCATCGCCGGCTGGCCGGAGACTTCGGAGGCCTCTTGGCGCACGACGATCGCGCGGGCATTGGCGCTGGAACCGGTCCACATCAGCTGCTATACGCTCATCCGCGAACCGAAGACGCGTCTTGACCTTGCCGTGCGGCAAGGACGTGTCGTTCTGCCGGACGACGATGCCGCGCTCGCGCAGGTCGATTTTGCCCGTGCGGCTTTCGCCGCGGCAGGACTCCGCCGCTACGAGGTTTCGAACTATGCGCGGCCGGGATTCGAGTGTCGCCACAATTGTGCCGTCTGGCGGGGCGAGGACTATCTGGGCTTCGGCGAAGGCGCCCACGGACGCGAGGGGCTCGCGCGCACCGTCGGCCAGGCCGAGGGCTACGAGGTGACGACGGTCACACCCGAAGAGGATGCGCTTGAACGTGCGCTGCTGGGCCTGCGGACTTCTGCGGGACTCGACCTCGCACGCCTGGCACGCGTCTGGCCGCGGCTCGTCCCGCGTCTCTCCGCCTGGCGTGCGGTGCTGGCGTCGCTTGTCGAGCCGGGCATTCTGGTGGAATCGGCTCCCGACGTTTTCGTTCCCACCGATCGTGGTTTCGAAGTCTGCGACGCCGTCATGGCGGAACTCCTTTCCGCGCCCGCCGCCGACGTCTCGTCGAATAAAGGAACTGGCTTGTCCAAGTAGTCCGATGCCCAGGAAAGGAAGATGCCGATGACGATTCGAGCGAAATTGTTGACGAAGGCAGTGTGGGGGCTGTTGGGTCTGGTGGGCTTGTGGATGTGTGCGGGTTGGGGACTGGCCCTTTATTGCCGGTTGATGACGAAGTCTCTGCCACCCGTGGATGATTCGGATGTGTACATTGAAATACCGGAGGTTCCGGACGTGGAGAATGCCGCGGTCGCGTTTCTGGCGATGACCAATCTGATCCAATATACGGAGAGCGATCGTCGTTCCCTCGCCGACTGCCAGATGGTCAACAACGAGGATGCCAGCCTTCGGCAGACGGCGACGAAGGACCAAATGGAAAAATGTCGGCACGCGGTCGATCGGGTACTGGGCGAACACGCCGAGGGACTCGCGGAACTCCATCGTCTCGCCGCCTTGCCCCAATACCAGTTGAAATTCGATGCCGCATCCAAGGATCGGCCGCCGATTGCGTCGATGGCCTGGGCGAACATGCTGTGGAATCTCCAGTCGATACGTGCTCGCGAGCGCGGTGAACTACAGTCGGCTTTTTCGAGCGACTGCGACAGTCTGAAATTCTTCACCCGCTGTCGGGACAACGCGTCCGGGTCGGTTGAAATGCTGGCCGGGTGCGGTCTGCTCCGCATCGTCTATCAACGCCTGATTCGGTTGGCGGCTGCAGAAGGGGTGAGTGCGGATCTGCAGGCGGCGCTGGCTGATCTACTGCGGGACGATTTCGATGAGCAGAAGACCTTTGAACAAATGATGAAGCGGGAGTATGTCAGAAGCTGTCGTTCCGAACTCCACGAGGTGGAAACGTTGCATTTGGGGAATCGATTTCTGCTTCTGCCGAAGATACCGGGGATGACGGTCGTTCGGGGATTTATGGTCCTGCCGGGTTTCTCGGGGAGTTTCTGGCGGTTCGCCTACAACCCGGAGCTGACGCGGAAGAATTTCGCTTCCGTCTGTCGCGCCTGCTTGACGGGAAAGGATTCGAAAGAGGAGCTTGAGGTGTTGGTGCCCGCGCCGAAAAGCGTCTTCACGCCGAATTGGTGGGGCGCGAGCGTGGCTCGGGAACTGACGCCGGCTTCCGGCGATCTTCGGCGGACGTTGAAGTACAGCAGCTTCAGTTGCCGGGCGGCACGGGTGGCGATTGCGGTGCAGCGTTATCGGCGTGCCCATGGTTCGAAGTGTCCTGCCGATCTCTCGGAACTGGTGCCGGCGTTTCTGGACAAGGTTCCTCAAGATCCGTTTGCGCCCGCGCGCAAGTTGTCCTATGCGCCCGACCGGGAGATCGTGTGGACGGTCGGACCGGATGGTGATTTTGACCCATTGGCCGAAAAGGTCGGCACCCTGTCGCTGTCAGACCGGAAGATGTCGAAGAACGCCATCCGCCTCGACGGCAAAAACCACGACCCCCGCCCACCCCGCAATTTGGGACACAAGTCGCCCCGCGACAAGTAGTAAGAGGCTGAGAGACGGTGTGGCTCGGCCTCTTATAGCGTGTCACGATAGCGACTTCGTTTCTGCCCCGACCGATTACGTAACCACGAAATCGCCGCGTGAAATTGCGGCGTTTTTTTGCTATACTATTCGCGTTCCGTCGGTGAGGGCCGCAGGGCCACATCTGTCGGAACAAGACATAGTTCGGGAACTGATCCGGGGCGTCGATCGACTTCGCGCGCGATGACCTCCCTCCTCCACCCCCGAATGTAAAGACAATGTAGCATCTAAGCTACACGCTGTTCTACCGAAATACGACCAAACATTTCAACTATGAACGGCATGTAAGTGGAGATGCGCCCAGCTGGGCGCATTTCCTTTGCGTGTATTCATAGTGGGCCTTTGGTCGGGCTTCGGTAGAGTGCATGGGAAGGAATGCGCTCTTTTTATGCACGTGAGACGGTCTCCGCAGTGGTTTATGCGCTGGAGGACCGTGAGAATGCAGAATGCTGGAAAGCGTCATTGCCGAGAGCTACGAGTTTTATGCGCCATTGTTTTGGCTCTTGACATAAGCATGTCGGTGGCATCTGTAGAAGAAGTCGGCCCTCGGATAGGGGCGTCGATGCCGATGGCACTTGAGAAGTTGTATATCAACAACAGGCGTTATCTTGGAAACAAGTACAAGCTTCTGTCGGCAATACGAAAAGTTGTCGATGAAAACTGTGAGAGCGTATGTTCCTTTGTGGACATATTCGCGGGAACTGGTTCGGTAGCATCTGCTTTTGCCGACAAGAAGCTGATTGTAAACGACATCTTGTATAGTAATCATATTTGCCATGTAGCATGGTTTTCTGGGGAGTGTTATTCCGAAAAAAAGGTCTCCGCAATGATAGCGGGATACAATCAGGCGGTTGTTGACGAAGACAACTACATGAGTGAAACTTTTGCAGACACCTACTTTTCAAAGGACGATTGTAGAAAGATCGGGTATGTGCGTGAGGATATTGAGCGTCGGTATTCAATGGGTGAAATAAATACCCGAGAAAGGGCCTTGTTGATTACATCATTGCTATATGCAATGGATAAAATAGCGAATACGGTCGGGCATTACGATGCATATCGGAAGGGCGTGACTGCAGAGGCAAAACTCAAGATGAAAATGCCAGTCCCCCCGGAATGTGCGTATGGAACGAATGTATGCTATTGTGACGACGCAAACAAGTTGGTCGGGACACTTGAACCTGTTGACGTCTTTTTTATGGATCCACCTTATAACAGCAGACAGTACGGTGATGCCTATCACCTTTTGGAGAATGTTGCGGAATGGAAAAAGCCTCCTGTTGAGGGTGTGGCTAAAAAGATGGATAGAAGTACGATTAAAAGTGATTATTGCACACGAAAGGCGGAGGAGGCGTTTGCAGATCTGGTGTCACGTATAAAGGCCCGATATATTGTTCTCACTTACAACAACATGGCTGAGAAGGGTAATGGTCGGTCGAATGCAAAACTGAGCGATGCTGCGATTATGTCCGCATTGGAGTCGAGGGGGAAAGTTAAGGTTTTCAATGTTGAACATAAGGCGTTCACCACGGGGAAATCGGATCGGAATGATAACATCGAAAGAATATTCCTGTGTAAATGCAGCGATGTGAACGGGTACTTGGCGTCTCCTTTGAACTACACAGGTGGAAAATTCAAAATCATCGATCAACTCATGGCAAATTTCCCAGACAGAGTAGATACGTTCGTTGACTTATTCTGTGGTGGCTGTAATGTTGGGATTAATGTTGTTGCCCGAAAGACATTGTTTGTGGACACGAATATGCAATTGATTGATTTGCTATGTGCGATGCAGGGAGCTGGAGCGGAAGAATTCCTTTTGCACGCGAAATCGCTTGTGAGGCAATTTGGATTGTCGGATTCGGAAGCGAAAGGATATGGTTACTATAATTGCGAGTCTTCGTCAGGATTGGGATCCTATAACAAGGATGGGTTTGCGAGATTGCGCAAACACTATGCGCAGTTACCGGAGAAATCCTTTGAAAAATCGGTTGCTTTGTATGTACTTGTCGTTTACGGATTCAACAACCAATTAAGGTTTAATGCAAAGGGAGAATTCAATCTGCCCGTAGGGAAACGAGATCTAAACGCCAAAATGCAGCAAAAAGCGAGGTCTTTTATTGGGCGGATAAAGTCAAGGAACTGCGAGTTTCGAAGGGCGGATTTTAGGGAGGTTGAATTGAAGACGCTCACCAGTAGAGACTTCGTCTATGCCGATCCACCTTATTTGATCACCACGGCAACATACAATGAAAATGGCGGATGGACGGAAGAAGATGAAAGAGATTTGCTGCGGCTTCTAGACGAGGTAGATAGACGCGGGGTGCGGTTTGCACTTTCCAACGTAACGGAATGCAATGGTAAAACAAACGAGTTGTTGAATGCGTGGATTGTGGAACATAAAGGAAAGTATCGTGTGATTGAAATTTCCCGTGACTATTCAAATGCCAATTACCATCGTAAATGCAAAGGTGATTCGCATGAGGTACTGGTTGTAAACTACTGAGGAGGGCATATGTCTATTGGTTACAAGAGTTTTTGTTGGGCCATTGGAACGACAAGTTTTCGAACCAACCAGCTGAATCGCAAGATTGAACTTCAACTGGGGTATCTGGACGAGTTCTGGGCTGATCGCAGATTTGTTGCGCAGCCGTGGTCGGAAAATGCTTCCGTTCAAAGGGCCTATTACAAACTGCTTAAAGGGAAAGATTTTGTGATGGGTGACGCAACTCGTCCAGAAAAGGACGCACGCGAAAAAACATCCGGTCTTGTCGAACTCGGTCTATTGAATTCCGAAAGGCGGTTGACGGGTGCAGGGTGCAAGGTCCTTGCCATTTCACGAACGGGCGACTTCTGTAGTGACGCGAACAACATACTCGACCTTCCCAAGGACAGTTACCAGTATTTCCTGCAACTTCTCAAGGCGACCAAGTCTTTTGAAGGTGGGTATGTACGTCCGTTTGCCACCTTCCTATATGTCTTGAATAAGGTTGCCCCCGACAACGCCAATCGAAAGTATTTGACCACATCAGAGTTTGCCAATCTCCTGCCGATGTGCGTGGACTCGATTACAACGAAGACAATCATTGAGACAATTAATGAGGCGAGGCGTTCGAACCGTCCGGTAGATGTTGATACAACGATTGTTTCCTTACTTATGCGGATGGAAAATTACCGGGAGGCACTTGCCGAGTTCCGTTCGGCGAGAACGGTTGATGAGAATTTGATCTGCCTGATCGGGATGAACAGGAAAAGTGGTGCGAACGGTAGGGCCCGCTATGACGCGCCATATTTTGGAATCTTCCAAACTTTGCACGAGATTGTGTTCGAAGGGGTTTCATTGGCGCGGCTGCATGCCTTTGTCAAGGCGCTCAACTTGTGTAAGCTAAAGGACTGCTGGCAGAAGTACTTTTTTGAGAAGGGTGTCGGTAGAAGGTTGCCCAAAGACCTTTCTTCTGCGCTTCGTCGCGACAATGAGATTCTGCAAGTCAAGACTGAGGACGATTTCCGATGTGCTTTCTTCAAAGTCATGCACTTGCTGAAGGCCAAGGCAACATTCAGGGATTACGCCGATTTGAACCGTCGTTATTTTCAGTTGACGGATGTCGTAGTGTTCAATGAAGATATCGTTGAACTTGATATTTTGCCCAAGGCTTTTGTCGCGAAGATTGGCGATTGGCTGGAAATGGAAGCG
>JAZUGW010000291.1:0-2126 GCA_045641465.1 Kiritimatiellia bacterium
ACGCGCTGGGAACTGGCGAAGCCGAAGTGGCTCCGGCGGTTCATTGCCGTGCGCGGACATCTTGGCCTGTGGGAACTGCCGTCGGACGTCGCGGCGGAAATCAAAAGGCAGATGAGCGATGATTGACTACGACATGGACGAAACATCGGTCGTAACCACCTGACTTTGCGGTTGCGGTCGCGGCGGAAATATGGTTTAATATCCCGCGTTGACATCAAGAGTGGGTCTGTTCGCACGGGCCCTGCCAACCGAGTTCCGACGGTCGGAACCACGGTGGAGCGGCGAAAGCCGGATGTGCCTTTGGAAGAAAGGAAAATGCTCATGGGTAAATCGCTCGAAGACGAGTATCTTGCGCAGAAGGTGGCGTATGCCATCGCACGGGAGGGCAGCGCGACGGAGGTCGAAATCTACACCCATCTTGTGGATGTGGCGGGTCCGAATCTCAAGTCGGCGTACATGATGCTGATCGGACGGTTCGAGTACCGGCTTTTCCGGCTGACGCTCGACGCCCGACGGTGGAAGCGGCGGCTTGAACTTCGTCAGACTGCGTTCAATGCGAACGAAACGCCTGATCTCGCCGCCATCGAGGCGAAGGTCGAAGCCGAATTCGGCGACTACCTTGCAGAGCTGAAGGCGCGGGAGGCGGAACTCAACGCCGCGCGCGGACATTTCCATTGCGGTCGCCTTACGGACTCGGAGAACACACAGCTCCGCGTCACCTACCTTGATGCCGTGAAGCGGTTGCATCCAGACCTCAATCCCGATCTGCCCGAACGGGCGAAGATGCTCTGGGCGCAAGTGCAGAAGGCCTACAAGAACAGGGACTTCGAGCAACTGAAGTTTCTCTCCGGCATTGTCGGCGAGGTGGTCGGGGGCGAACGTGCGTTTGAGAAGTCCAGAGAGGGAGTTGACGCCCTAACCGCCGAGGTGAAGCGCCTGAAGGAAAAGACGAAGGAGGTGCGGGCGAAGATCGCCGCTCTTCGCAAGGAGCAGCCCTATTGCTACGAGGATTTCTTGGCGGATTCCGACGAGGTGGAAACGCGGCAAAAGGCACTTCAGTCGGAGATCGAGGCGATGGAGGGGCGGATTGAGGAATACGAAAGGAGTTGGAACAATGGCTAATGAAATGATTGTCGCCGAAGAGGGGAACTGGCTGGCGATCCGAGGTGAGGGCGGTGCCGTGCCGCTTCCGTTTCGGCAGAAGATATTCCTGTGGCGCGGTTCGATTGCCTCGTCATCGGCAATGAAGGAGGCGCGTAAGAGGATGTTGAAAGTCCGAAAGGGGACATCGCTCGTCTTGCGGCGCGAGAAGAATCCGTTTTTCCCTGACGAGTCGGCGATCCTCGTCCTCACGGAAAAGGGCGAGGAGATCGGTTTCGTTCCGCACCGCGTCAGTCCGATTCTCGCCCGGCTCATGGATGCGGGCAAGCGTCTTGTCGCCGAGTTCGAACGAACGGATCGGATTGCGGAGGCGTGGCTTGACGTCGTGGTCAGCATCAGCATGGAGGAAATCTGATGAGGACGAACAACCGACTGGGCGAGACGTTTTTCGACATTCTGGCCGAGATTGACGCGGCGTATGATCATGCGGAGAGGAAAGGGCCACGAAAGGTCGTCCGCACGATAGAGGCCGTCGAATGTCTGATGGGGTTCCCGGACGTGCCGACGTCTGTCCTCTACTGGCTATACAAGGCCCTGGCGGGCGATCCGGTGGGGGCGAGGGAAACGGCGCACCTCTTCGACTGGGAGCAAGACGAGAAGGGTCGGGAGAAATTTGCGATGCTCGACAGTCCCGAGCTTGCCGTCTTCTGGTTCGAGAGGGCGGCGAAAAAGGGCGATGCGATTGCGCAGAACAACCTTGCGAATCTCCTTTGCTCGTCAGGGCGTCCGATCTGGAACGGGCGGCAAGCGGTCTATTGGCGTGAGAAGGCCTCGGCGCAGGGCGAGTATCACGCGATGGAAGGTCTTGCCGACTGCCTTGAGTGCGGCCATTGCTGTCGGTTCGATCCGGCGCGGGCCAAGTTACTCCGGGCTGAATCGCGGCGACTCAGGAGGGCTGCGGAATGAACGTGCTTTCAGATGAGGTGCGGGCGGATTGCGAACTCTATGCCGCCATACATGAACAT
>JAZUGW010000292.1:0-26256 GCA_045641465.1 Kiritimatiellia bacterium
CCGATTCCATATCCTCCAACAGGGGAAGAAAAAGGGACCCGCCCCCCCCCACGGGGGGGCGTTTTCCCGGTCGGCATTGCCGCGGTGGGCGCGTTCTCCGAACGCACCGCAATGAATTACAAGGAGTCTACCTTCTTATAACGATAGGTGAACACATGTTCCTGGTCGGTTTCGACCGTAACCTCCTTCACATCCGGTTCCTTCACGCAGACCCAACCCGGGATGTCCTTCGGATGCGCAGTGACCGTCGTGCCCTTCGCCGCGCGACCCCTCTCGGGTTCGACACCCGGAATCGGCTCGCCCGTCGCGTCATCCACGTACTCGATCTTGTAGCGACCGCCGTAGGTGAAACTAATCTCGGGCTCGTCGATGTACACGCGCCAGTACCCGAGCGGCAGCACCGTCGTCCTCGGCAGATCCACCTGGATCCACATCCAGCCCTTCGCCGCGTCGCGTTCGCCGTCGCCGCAATCGCGGTAATACGCACCCGTCTCCTTGCGGTGTTCGCGCGCGTAGGCCCGAATCGGCTCGCATTCGTCGCATTCCTTCCACGTGCGGCCGTATTTCACATACACGTGCCCCCTGTCGCGCGCGTACCGCAACCAGGCGAGGAAGTTCTGTCCCTCCCTGATCTGCGGTTCGAAGGCGAGGTAGCAGCGGCCGTCGTCGCGCTCTTCGTGGTCGACGATCCAAAGCGCCACGCCCAGATCGATGACATACAGCGTGCCCGGCTCGTAGGTGACACGATAGTTGCCTTGGAGTTCCTCGCCGGTCACCTGGATCGGATACTCGCCCTTGGCTCCTTCGTAAGTCGGGCTGGTCGGCTTATCGTAGTCGATCACGTTTCCGGGAACGACCTCGCCGGTCACTGCCGTATACTCCGGCAGCGGATCGCCGACCGCGATGTACTTGTCGTCCGCCTTCACCGTGACATCGGCGGGGGTGACGATCACGCGAGCGAAACCCGACGCGGGGACATAGTCGTTGCTGTACTCGTTAATCGGCGTGACCTCGAAGTAGACCACCGCGTCGACCACGTTCGTGAAGAGCGGCAGCTCCGTCGACCATTCGGTCTTGTCCACGCCATTCGTCGACCAGCAGTAGCGGATCTCGTACTTGCCCTCTTCCGGCACCTTCACATCCACGACGATGTTCGTCGGGATGCCGTCGTAGACCCGGATCGCGTCCTCGACGCCGGTGTCGCCGTACTTCACCTTGACCGTCGGATCTTTCGGATACTCCTTGTCGCCGATCGTGATGCTGGTGGGGGTCACCTTGAGCGTGCCGTAATGCACCGTCACGTCATAGTCGTTCTTTGCGTCGCCCGTGAAATTGGGATCGCCGCTTGTGATGTCCCACGTGAACACGTTTTCGGTCGACCCCACGTGGGTGATCTCCGCTGTCGTGTGCGTTCTGTTCGGATCAAGCGTATCGCCGCCGACCAGATTGCCGGAAACAATCCTGACCTCGTCGAGGCGGTGCGTCTCGCCCGTGTACTCCCACGTCCCAGACGGCGACTCGAGCTCGAGCGGACGCGGCGTGATGATCACGTAGTTGTAATTCGACGCCGCGAAATACTTGTCGTCGGCATAGGTGCCCTCGATCGGCTTCACGAAGTACCACACCACGTTCGTGCCGACATGCAGGAAGGTGTTGTCGGAGGAACCGGGTTCCGGCGCTTTCTTGGGATCGTTCAGGTCGCCCAATCCCCAGAAGATCTCATAGTCTTCGCCCTCCACGAGCGGTTCCGTCGTGCCGAACTCCGTACTCGTCACTTTGACGACCAGACCGGTCGTCACGCCGTCGTACATCTTGATCACCGGCTTGACGCCTGTGTCGACGTAGGGGAGTTCGGGATCGAGTCCCGGACCCTGCGGCACGTCGCCGATCTCAAGCGGGATCTTGACGACGGCCTGGAAGTTCTCCGCCGGCAGAATGTAGTAGTTGCCGAAATTCCAGTCACCCTTGGTGGGGTCGAGCAACATCGGATCGCCCGTACCGAGCTCGGTGTTGTTTTTGTCCACAACCCACGTCGGGTACTGGCCCATGCCATCGTCCGTCGTGTAGCTCGAGACGACCTTCCAGTCGTCCGTGGCCTCATCCGACCCAAGGACATTCACCAGCGTTTCACCGTCGAGCAGACCGCCGATGTCGATGCCGATCTCCGGCAGAGGGTCGCCCGCGGAAATTGTGTGGCTCTTTTCCGGACGCACGACGAGCGGGGCCGGTGTAATGACCGAGTGGTCCGTTCCACAGGCATCCTCAACGGACTCCCATTCCGACGACCGGACCCACACCCACCCTTCGTCGGTGAACGTCTTGCCATAGCCCGTCTGCAAGGCAAAGACGCGGTAGGCGATTTCGTGGTCGCCGACATCCGTCAGTTGGTCCGGATTGTAACCCGGCGTCACATACGGATCACTGCCGTAAATCTCGAGGAACTCTTCAGCCGTATAGTACTTCGTCTCGTCATTGCGGTCCTCCCACCGCGCATAGCGCACTTCGGTGGGCACATCCTCGTCCCAGCCCGCAAGAGTCACGTCAAACGGATGAACCGCGCCGTCGTACACGTTCGTCACCGGCGCGCTCGTGACCGTGCCGAAGTACGGTTCGTATTCGACATAGACTTCGTGTGCCCGGTCGATGTCGTCGAACGAGTAGGAATACTCATAACCGTCGATCACCTTCTCCTCGCCGTCGACGATCAACTTCGAAATCCGATAGCCGCCCCAACCACGGTAGTAGACCGTGCAACCGCGGCCTTCGCAGATGGAGAGGAGCTGGATGTCCTTGCCATCGATGAACCCATCACCGTTCTTCACGGTCACCTTGACGGGATAGGCCGGGAAGGACCACGGCACCGACGTTTCGGCCTCGCCTTCGACATGCATGGACATTCCACTGCCATCGAACATCTCCGCAAAGGCCTTGCCGTCGTTCGGGTTCTTCTCCCAAAGGCCGGTCGCGTTGTTGTAGACTGCGTCCTCGCTCGTACGGAACTGGCCGTCGTCCTTAATCTCGACCTTCAACCGCGCCCACACGGCGTAGTCGACACCTTTGACGATGGCTTCCATTTCATTCGAATCGGTATTCACCGTCAGCGACGCATCGGGAATACCCCATGTCTCGCCGCTTTCATTGGCCGGGAAAACTCCCGTGCCGGTCGTCGGCTCCCACACCAGAAGGTCCGTCCAGTCCGCCTCGTTCGACGAGGCCGTCTTGCCGACGCCGTTCGTACACGCCTGAAGCGTCACGCGCTGGATGGTCAGACCCTTTTCCGGGGAGACGAGCTTGTCTGTCAGCACCAAGTCGTAGGGCTTGATCTTGATCTTCGACTTGAGGAGCTTCGCCACCTCGTCGGCATCGCCGTAGTAGGTCTGATTCGCGTAGACATCGTAAGTAGTCGAAACCTGCCCCTTGTTGTTGGTGGTCGCCACCGTCCAAAACTCCTGGTCGGGATAGTTGGTCGTGGCACTGCGCGTCGTCCCGTCGTTCAAGTAGGAATACGGATCCAAAAGGCCGTTCAAGGACGATGTGCCCGAAACGCCCGTCAGACTCGTCGCGGAATCCAGCCAGATGACGCACCCTTCCTTGTAGAAGTTCTCCGCCAGCCATTCGACGATTTCACTTTCGTGCAGATGCGGAAGTGCATACCCGGCCGCCTCCTGATCGGCCGCGTAGGTGCCATCCGCCAACTCCTTTCCGTCGAACGAAAGGACGATGTAGCCGTACTTCTTGCCGCCGTTCTTTTCCGCTTCCATCACTTTGTACAGCATGTCGTAGAAGTAGGCGAGGCACCCGTGCTGTCCGCCGGTGTCGTGCGAGTCTCCCACGAGCCCCCAGGGATAGACATAGGGCTCGCCCTTGGTAAGGTGACCGGTGATTGCAGTGCCATTGACCGTGTTCGTGTTACCGTACATGAAACCGTGCTGCTTACCCGCCACCAACTCGGTCGTGGGATTCGCGTACCACCAGTAATAGTCGGCGTCGGAGACTTCGGCGATGGCCGAAAGCGCGCGTTCGTAGATGTTCGAATAGAACCCGTGGCTGAAGCAGAGCGACCCCAGCACGAGCACGCCGTCAGGACGCTTGTTCATGGACTCCGGCGAGGTGAAGGTCGAGATCAACAGTTCCGCGTTCGATTCGTCGGTCCACGAGACCTTCTTGTGGATGTCGATGGCCGCCTCGTCCACGCTCGCGTCTTCCACGACCGACCAGCGATAGGAAATCGTCCCCGTCGTTCCCGGGGAATCCGGACCTCCATTGTCTTCCCACGTATAGCCGTCATTGAGCTTGATGGTGAAATTGTAATAGCCGACGCCGAGCTTGAGCGCCTCGCCTTCAGAATCGACCTCGGTCTTCGAGAGCGAGCACGTTGCCGACGTGGTACCCGTCACACTGGCGATCGCATCCGTCCAGCGATACAGATGGGCGTCGGTCGAGGAACGGAACTTGGTCGTCTCGTCGTACTCAAGCCCCTTGAAGGTTGCGCCATCCTGCCAGACGTAACGCGCACGGATGATGTCGTTCGTCGTCGGAATCGGCACCTTGATGTTGCGCGTCAGTCCTTTGATGCGGACAATGACCGCACCATCGGCGCCCGAACCGCCCACGCCGCCGTTGCCGCCGTTGCCGCCGAAGCCGATCCCCGTGGCATCCGCAACCGGTGCCACCGTGTCGTCACGGCCGCCCATGCCGCCCTGCGCATAGACCACCGGCTCGCCAGTGATGTCGCATTCCTTGCCCGCACCGCCCGTACGGTCCGCGCCGCCGATGCCGTTGGCACCGCCGCCGCCGCCACCCTGGCCGTCAGTAGACGGCACGCCGCCGCGCATGCCTTCGCCGCCGACGCCGCTGCCGGCGACACCGGGCGCATTTTGATACCACACGGCACCGCCGCCCGAACCGCCGGTCAGACCGTTCGCCGCCGTCGGATTCGCCGGCGCGCCGCCACCGCCACCGCCGCGAGCCTCCACAAAGGCATAGCCGTAGGCGTTCGTAATGACCGAGTCGCCGCCGCTCACACCGCGCAACGCGGCACCCACGAAGTCGCCGGTCATCCGTCCGCCTTCACCGACGGCGATGTAGAACGTTCCCGTCTGGAATTTCCGGTCTTCAACCAACGTGAAGCCACCCGCGCCGCCGCCGCCGCCGCCTTCACCCCAGGTCGTCGTCGTACCGCCCGCGCCGCCGCCGCCGACCGCAAGCACATCGACATTCGCCGTGTACGGAGCCGGCACGGAGAAGCTAGCTCCCTCGCCCACATTTCTGAAAACGAGAACCAGTTCGTCGTCGATCCACTTCTTTTCCGTCGCACCCGTGTACGCGATGTAGGTGTCGCCAAAGGGTTCGATGCCGCTCGTCAGGCTCTTCACCCGCAGCACATAGCGGACGTAGACATCGTCCGCCCCTTCTCCGGCGTCACCATGGACGATCACGCTCGTCTCGCCCGCCTCAAGCGCGGTGAACGTCACCGTATTACCGTCCCGCGTCATCGAGACGACACCCTCGCCGTCGCCTTCAATGCCTTCGATGGACGTGAACGTGTAGGAATAAGACGTCGCCGAAGACGGGGACTTCACGAGATCGATGTTCTTGACGATGATGTCGGCCGCCCGCACGTTGAACGTGTAGGTTCCCGCGCTCGTCGTCAACGTGACCTTCGCCGTGCCTTCTTTAAGGCCCTTCAGGTAAAGCGCCCCCTCCCGCACTTCAGCCGTAAGCACGGATTCGTCATCCACAGTCAGCGACTCCACTTTTCCAAGAACGTCGACGATCTTCGTCGCGCCGTCCAAGTTGCTGAGCAGAACGTCCCGCTCGATCTCGAACGGCGTGACCGTCACATCATACTCGTAGACGGTCGTCGCATTCTCGACCATCACACGCGCCACACCCGGTTCGCGCCCCAAAACACTCACGTCCGAACCCGCCGCCGTAGCGGACGCAAAAGCCGGATCATAGGATTTCACCGTCCAGGTGTCGCCCCAACGCGTATCCGCAGGAATCGTCAGTGTTTCGCCGGCGACAACCGTCTGGTCCTCGCCCCTGACGAGCGTCTTCAGCGTCCGAATGCGAAGGTAGACCACACCGCTGCCGCCCGCGCCGGACGTTTTGCCGCCCGCCATGCCGCCGTCGCCTGTGTTGTCCGCGCCAGGTACGCCAGATTCCGTCACGTCGCGATTTGACTCATCCTTGTACTTACGCGCCAATGCGCCACCCGTACCGTAGGTTACGGTTTCGCCTGAGATAGCGCTCGTCTTGCCAGACTCCGGATGACCGGCACTCGCCGTGACGTTGTCCCCACCTTCACCGCCAAGGCCGCCACGTGCGACAATATTCACCTCGGTATCAGCGCAGACGATACTAGACTGCCCACCCGAATAGCCATCAGACTTATTCGTCGTCCGCGCAGCACCGCCCGCACCCACCGTAACACCATACGAACCGGGAAGGAACCAGACCGTCTCCGCCGCCTCCACGTCGCCACCATTACCGCTCACGGCAAACTTATCATCCTTGTCGGTCGTACCGCCCGAACCGCCGCCGCCCACGACAAGGTAGTCGACAAGTGCAAACGCCGGCAGATCAATCGAACCGGAACCTGCGGTATATTTCAACAAAACCTCGGACTCGGTCTGCGAGACGATCTCCGCCCCAAAATACTCAACCGTCTGGTTCTGGAAAACGAACGACGGCTTCGACATCGACTTGATACGCACCACAACGATGCCGCTGCCGCCTGCGCCCGCAACCTCGCCATTGCCCGCTTTATAGTCTTTACGATATCCCTGTCCACCATTACCGGTATTGGCCGCACCGCTCACTCCCTGGCCATCGGCAGACGCCGCCGCTGCACCTGTACCATAAACCGCTTCAGCACCAGTAATGTTACTCGATGTACCAGGGACCGGCGTACCCGCCACACCAGGATCTTGGGTCGTGTCTCCCCCCATCGTACCGCCATCAGCGGAATAGACACTTTCGCTCCCCAGAAATAGAGTCGAGGTCTGACCATTCTTGAACGCCTTCTTGCCGTCACCATCGGGAACGCCACCAGGACCGACAACCAAACTGTAAGTTCCAGCGGAAAGCGTAACACCGCTTCTAGTGGTGACCGAGCCACCATTTCCGCCGGCACCGTAGCTTTTATTATCATTTGATTTGACACCCGAACCGCCGCCACCCACGACAAGGACGTCAGCCGTCGCGTCACGGGGAAGCGTAAAAGTTCCACTTTGAACCGAGACTGCACCATTGTTGTATGTCGCCGGCGTCGTGAACGACAACACGAGGTCGCCGCCGACCCAATTGGTCGTCGCGTTCGAGTACTCGATCGGCATGCCGTTGAACATCGCCGTCTCGGCACGCACCGCACCCGCGAATCCGCAGACGGCCATCAGCACCGCGATTCCCTTCATAAGTCTATTCATCATAACCAACCTCCACTTCTAAAACTGTTCTCAACTCTTTACATTCGAACATTCGAACATTCGAACATTCAAACACTCAAAAACTCGAAAACTCGAAAACTCAAACACTCAAAAACTCAAACACTCGAAAACTCAAACACTCTCTCCTCGCCTCCGCTTGAGCGCCAAAAGCGCGCCGCCAAGCACCAGGAGCAGCCCGCTCGTCGGCTCCGGTACCACATAGGCGCCGCCCTGCCACGGCGTGAACGGCGGCCGTAGCACTTCGCCTTCCTGAATGAAATTGCGAAGCTGGTCATACGTCGCTCGTTCGGAATAGGCCATCGGCGTCCAAATCTCGGTCTCCCCCGAATCGTCGAAATTGCCGAGTTCGATCATAAACGACCAAGACGGATCGGCGTATCCTGTCACATTCGCCCAGATCGGCCCTGCGTAACCTTCGCTGACATCCGTGAAATCGCCCGTCGGAAGGAGATCGCCCGAACTGTTCTTGAAATACAGGTCCAAGAAAACCGGCGCCGTGCCGCCGTTTTCACTGACCGCCATCACACGCGCATAGTTCACCGGTAAACCGTCTGGACGCGACATCAGCGCACTCACTTTGACGGGATCTGTCTGGCCCGTCACTTCCGTCACCAGATTATCGTTGACCATCCACAAAAGGGCCGAATTCAAATCATCGGCGACGCCAGCCGAGGCAACGAACAAAATCACAACCGACAGAATTGTTTTAAGCAAGCTATTCATTACACTTTCTCTTCCTCATCTTGAAGACAAGCCCTTACTTTTCCGTCGACACAGGTTCGGGCACAGGTACGTTTTCTTCTGGCCACACAAGTGTCATTCCCTCGGGCATGCGCCGTACATACCAGAAACCCAGTCCCTCGGGGATCGTGATGTTGTCGACATATGTCGTCCGCGAACGAAGACGCCCTTTAGCATCCGTGTAGCTCTCGATCTGCGAATAGACCCACTTGCCGCCTTTACGGTAGACGTAGTCCGACCCGTTGAAGCCATTCGGGATGATCAGCGTGTCGCAATCGTCGATCCCCGTGCCCTCGTAGACGCCTTCCCATTTCAGATCGTTCACCTTGATCGCCCCCGCCCAGGGATTGGCCAGCATCGTGCAACAAGGTTCTTCCGGCGTACCGCCCCCGATATAGGCCGACGACATATTCTTCACCGCCTGACCGAACAGCCAGAACGGAACCGGAACCTTTTTTCCGTCCACAATGTCAAAAGGACGGTGCCGTATCAACCAAAAACCGTAACCGCGTGAAATGCGCACGCCGTCTTCTGTCAGACTCAGCTTGGACCCCTTTCCAAAAGGCTCGCCCGAGACCATCGCCGTCTTCACCCACTCCCTCTCACGACTCAGAATCCACGAGTCGAACGCGCCGTCTTCGCGAAGCCAGAGGATCGTATCGCCCTCCGTCAGGTTCGTGGGCTTCACAAGTTTCGGCGAGAAGATCGGTGCTGCATTCTTCTCGATCTGGCTATAGTCGGTCCACGGAATCGTCACGATCGTATTGGTGGTCGTCGAAAGCACCTTCAACACGCCGAAGGTATTCACGCTCGTCGCCCCGCCGAATGTACACGTCGAAGCCAAAAGCGCGACTGCTGCGAGAATCGTTTTCATCTCGTCCCCCTCCTTGATACCTTATTTCGCCCGAATGACCTTGAAAAAGCCCGTCCCCTGCGTCGCATCCGTCTGCAACGTGATCGGCTGGGCGTTCGCACCTTCCACCGGCGCTTCCGCGACACCGGCCTTGAGTTCGCCCGGCTTCGCACCGCCCGCGAGGTCGTAGTCGAGACTCGGCACCGTATTCTGTACCGTCAGCACGGCCTTTCCGTTCACGATCCGAATGTCCGTAATCTGCGGCACCGGCGCAAAATCGGCCGACGACAGCGTACCCGCCACCGACCCCGCCGCGAGCAGAGCCGCCCCCTGAAGTCCGGCCGTCGCACCGAAACGGACCTTTCCATCCGTTTCGCCGAAGCTGTTGACGCGCGTCAGATCCCCGTTCGCGTCACGCGGCGCAAGCTCGCCGGAACGACGGCGCGTATCCAGAAGATAGACCTTCCACTCGTCCTTGGCATGCTGGGCGGCAAAATCGGCATCGACGATGAAGTCCGTGTAGCGGCAGCGCCCCTTCAACGCCAGCGGCGCCGAATGCACCAATGTACTCGTCTGCGCATCGACCAAGGTGCCGTCTGCATTGAAACCGGCAAAAACCGCCCCGGATTTCGTGCAAACCAATGCATAGCTCTCCCCATCCAGCACGGGTGAACCGTCTGCATAGCGGTCCGGACCATTCGTCCAGAAAATCAGATGACGGTTCGAAGTAACGTCCGCCGTAAGGGTGAACGACCACGACACAATAAGGGCCCAAACAACCCTTTTAAGGGCCTCTATGGCTTTTTTCTTGCAAATCATCCTCTTCCTCCTTCTCATTGTTTTCGAGATTTCCGATTTCGTCTTTTCTATGGAACAATTTAGACAAAGCTGAAAAAGAAAAATAACTGAGTAATTATACCATCCACCTCCTAGCGAAACGAGGTGCGGAAAAAGGCTAAAATGTCCCCCCCCCCGACTCCCTGCCCGTCTCGAAGACGGAGGACCGATACTTTAAGATGTGGAGTCTGTCACGTGTTCCTAAGGGAGCCTACTACACTTGCATCTTGGCGGAATCCGATTCCGGCGTAGCCCGCGCGCAAACGGACTGCCAATGACTGCCATGGGATTGCCTATGGCGCGGGCGTCGTAGCCGGATCGGATTTCGCCCAAAACCGCGTATGCCGAAGGCATCTGCGTACATAATGGAAAGAGCCCGACACTCGACAGACCCACACTTATGCCTGAAGAGCCAAAAGAATCAGCTTCTACCAGACGCGCCGTGAAATGTCCGTGCGACGATGGATTCCGAGCTTCTCGTAGAGTGCGCTAATCAGATTGCGCACGCGCGAAAAGGAAATGCCCATCCGTTCGGCGATTGTCTTATAGCCGCAATCTGCCATCAGCAGATGCGCCAACTGGGCCTCGCGCGGCGAAAGCAGCTCTTCTCGTTGTTCACCCGTGAAGCGGTTGCGGAATTTCTGCAGATTCCGGAAATAACCCGGCGATTGGCGGCGAATCTTTACCAACAGCGTCGGTGCTTCAGCGCTCAGCACCTGCTCGAGCAGCGTGCGCGGTCCCAACGGCTGGTCGAGAAACGGCAGCGTGATGTCCAACATCTGCGCCCATTGCACGCTTTGGCGATACCATTCGAACGCCGCCTCGCGCAGACCCTGATTTTCCAGTGAAATCGCGCAGACGAGTTGCAGCCACGTACGAAACAGATTCATCAGAGGTTCATGTTCGCAGAAATTCAAAAGGGTCGCCGCACCGGCATAGGCGGCCTGCCATTCCTCTCGAAGGAAGAAAAGTCGCACACCCAGACATCCACCCCCGAACCGTTCCTCCAAGGGCAGATGGCGAAAATTGAACTGTTCGAACCAACTGGGCAGTTTCCCCTGCTCACCAAGAAAAAGTTGAAGAAAAGCCGATACAACTTCGCCGAGATCTGACCGTGTGCGAATTGCGTTCACAGCTTCGTCAAACGTCGGAATGTCACCCGTGCCAACCGCACCGACCACTTGTATACCAAGACCGAAAGAACGAGTACCGGACTCCTCGCCTATTTTCCGGGCAAGGGCGACCCCCAAGGCGAATTCACCGCGCGCCAAGGCCAGGCAAGCCTTGTGCCACGCCCTGTCTACCACTCCTGTCGTCCTCGTCTCCACTTCCGCCGCCCTTTTCGAATCCGTCCGTCCTTTTTGAACCGTCACCACACCAGCGATTCAAGTTCGGCACGCGAATGGATGTCAAGACTCACATAAACCGAACGGACAAGAATGTTGACTCGACCGATCGAGACACCCATATTGCAGGCGATCTCCTTGTACGAACACCCCCGCTTGAGCGCGACTGCGACATAGAATTCACGCGGCGTCAAACTTGCGGTCAAATGCCCCTTCGCAGTTTGGTTATGAAACCTGATGAGCGAGTGAAGATATCCCTTGTTCGCCTTCCTGACCTTGTTTTGCAGAAGACGCGACCGTTCAGTCAAGACTTGCATCGCACTGGAACGGCTTCCAAGCGAAAGACCGAGAAACGGGCGAACCCACCCACGCCCACAGGACTCTTCTGCCATTTCCCGAAACCAACGTTCGCTTTCTCCCGCTTTGCAAAGCTCCTGGCAGAACTGGGCGTAGGTTCGTTTCAAGTACAAATTTAAAAGCCCGCCTTCGAGGCAGTCCCATTCAAGCCCCAGAAGCGTCTTTGCCATAAGATAGCCAGTCTGGAAATCACCCCGATTGCGACACGACAGCATCTCGATGTAGAGCGCCAACGAACGCCATTCACGCGGAAGATCCGAGACCTCGGACAAGTCCACCCGTTCATCCTTGCCAAGCTGAACATGAAGGACTTGGCACATCCACATCTTCAGCAGACCGGCACCACAAGCCGCTTGAGGTCGCTTGCACCAGGTCGGATAGGCCTGCAGATCTTTCCAGACTAGAGCAAACAACTGAGGGATACTGTTTTCGATCGCCCCCAACAAAGCGCAACGCGCAGCCGGCAGGAAACACACCTCGTCCTTAGCGAAACCGAAGTAGAAAGAAAACACATCCTTGAACTCACCTCGCTCGACCTGCAATTCAGCTCCGGCAATCTGTCTCAACCGCCCGCCCAACGAAGATCGTTCTTCTTCGTCGGCGAGTGGTCTCAGCCAGACCTCCAGCTCCTTCTGCAAATCTTCAACCATAGGGTCTCCAGGTGGATCTCCATTCAATTGTCCCCTGGAAGAACATTGCAAAAGAAAATCAGGGGCCTCTTCCCTTGCCGGAATACGACCACCCAAAAATAAAGAGCGGCGCACTCCCAAACCCAGTTCTTGGTGAGGCACCGCTAAGAGCCCTTGCAGAAACTAAAATAAGAAAGTACGCCGCATGGATACCACGCGACGCACCATCGTATTTCGCTCCTGCTTTGAAAATTAGCGGTTTTCACCAAAAGCTACTTTACGCTGTTGCGTAACCCCGTCTTGTGGGCAAACGCCCTTCGACGGATTCTCCTCTCACGCCTTCGCGAGCGGAGGGTCGTTCAGGGAGATTTTCCCCGAACTCGACGGCGGAAGTCTTCGGCCCTCCACCTGAATTGAAAAGATCGATCAAGGCCTTTCTCCTGCACCTTGATTTCGCCCGACCGATACGAGCGGTGAGGATTATATCAAAACCATTCCTCGAGGACAAGCCCCAAAACAACACGATCAGAAGAGCGTCATTTGCGAGACGGGACCGAAACTGCGGCGATGTTCGGGACAGGGGCCGAGCTTTTTGAGCGCCGCGAGATGCGCGGGCGTAGGATAGCCTTTGTGTTTCGCAAAACCATAGCCGGGATAAAGCGCCTCAAGGCGCAGACAATCCGCATCACGCGCCGTCTTCGCCAGAATCGACGCCGCGGCGATGAAAAGCGAACGTGCATCGCCCTTCACGAGGTTCTGGGACGGAAACGGCAACGTCGGCACCGCGAGTCCGTCCACCAGAATGGAAAGTTTCGTCGTACCCGCCTTCTCCGCGACGCCAAGCGCCGCCCGGCGCATCGCGAGATGCGTCGCACGTAGAATGTTGAGTCGGTCGATTTCCGCCGGCGAAGCCGAGGCGATGCTCCAGATGCACCCGGGCGTGGACTTGATGACCGCCGCGAGCGCCTCGCGCTTCTTCTCGGTCAGTTTCTTCGAATCGTTGACGCCCGCCCACGCACCCGTGAGCAAAGCATCCGCCTGAGCGAGCGGCACCGTCACGGCCGCCGCATAGACGCCCCCGACAAGAGGTCCGCGCCCCGCTTCGTCGATGCCCATCACGACATCGCCTGCCGCATGTTCGAACTCGAGCGAGACGGCCATCATCCCTCCACGACAGACTTCACCTGCGCCGCCGTGAGGCCTTTCAGCAACAGGCGTTTCGTCTTGGAGGTCTCGCCGCCCTTGAATACGACGGCGCTCTTTGGAAGATCGAACGCATCCGCCAGCGTTTCGACCAGCTCTTTGTTCGCCTTGCCGTCAACCGGCGCCGAGCGGATGCGAACCTTCACCGCGTCGCCCAAAATCCCGTCAAGGCCCGCCTTCGATGAACGCGGCTGCGCCTTGACGTTGAGGACGACCCCCTCGGGCGACTCGGTGAAATACATTAGAGACGAACCTTGAATCCGCGATCCGCGAGGAACTTCTTGAGTTCGGGAATCGCGATGAGGTTGAAGTGGAACACGCTCGCGCCGAGCAGCACCGTCGCGCCCGCTTCCGCGGCTTCCGCGAAGTGCTCCATCGTTCCGGCGCCGCCGGAGGCCACCACGTCGGCCGTCGTCACCGCACGGATCTGGCGGATGAGCGGCAGGTCGAAACCCGTACGCGCACCGTCCGTCGACTTCGACGTCGGAAGAATGCAGGTCACGCCATAGCCGTTCACCTGCTTTGTCCACTCGAGCGCGTCTTTGCCCGTCGCCGTGCGACCGCCGTCGATGAACACTTCGTAGCCGCTCGGCATCGCCGCATTCTGCGCGACGTCGATCGCCACCGTCACCTTGCCCGCGCCGAATTCCTTGATCATCTCGCCGATGAGTTCCGGCTTGCGGAACACGGCGGACGACGTCGAAACCTTGTCCGCACCGGCCTTGAGCACCTCTTCGGCCGCCGCGACCGAGTTGATGCCGCCGCCCATCGTGAACGGCACGGTCTTGACCGCCGCGACTTTCTTCACGACTTCGAGCATAGTCGCACGACCCTGCACCGTCGCCGTGATATCCAGCATTGCTATTTCATCTGCGCCAGCAGCGCAGTACGCCTGACAGCACGCGACCGGATCGCCTGCGTCCTTAATGTCAACAAAGTTGACGCCCTTCACCACGCGCCCATTCATCATATCAAGGCACGGCATAATAACCAATGGCTTGTCCATACGGAACTCCTTTTGTCCTAGGGCGTAAATTATACCAAAACACACCCCTTCCGCGCGAGTGAATGTTTAAAAAATCGTCAGGGACTCACGGGGTGTCGACTTGGCGCACGTCGCGGAAGTCGACGTGGTTGCGCAGGTCGAGCAGCGGACGCGCCTTGATGATTTCCGCCATCAGACGTTGATAGTCAGGATCTTCCGGCCCCGTGAAAATGCCGCGTTCCACCCCACGCGCGAACCAGGCATTCCGTTCCGGATGGTCATAGCGCACGTAGAACTGATACGGCAGCGGCACGTGTTTCTTCCGTTCGATTTCGGATTTGACGGCATCAAGCGCCGCCGGATAGACGCGACGGCAGCCGCGCAGCTTCGGTTGCTTCGATTGCGAGGTACCGTAGAACGGCACGTTGAGGTCGATCCACAAGTGGATGCGCAGCCGTTCGTCGTCCGTCAGCTTGACGCGCGGCTTCCCTCCGCGGTCGGGATGGCCCGAGGCGACGACACGCGAGAGCAAGCTCGCCGGACTCCCCCAGAACTTGGGCGTGATCCAGAGGATGTTCTCCTCAAGGCAGTTGAGCGTGGGAATCCAACTCGTGTAGGGATTGCGTCCGAACCGCGCCATGTCGGGGCCCACATCGCCGCCGCTTTCCGCGCCTGTGCCCAGACGCGCCAAGTTCTCGTAGGACACGCAGAAGTAGTCCGTGCGGTCACCCGTAAGTTCAGGTTCGGGCGCGCCCTTCTCGCCGCTGTGGCACTTGATGCAGTGGCGGTCGAACACCGGCTGTACCACGCGCAGGTAGCTGAAGCCGTCCTTCGCGCCCCACGAGGGTTCCTTCAGCGGTGCGGCCGGACGCTGCGCGGCAAGCGACTTGCCGATCTGCGTGGGCGAGATGGACACGTAGTTGCGGTCCGCATGGCAGCCGATGCAGCTCTGGCGCTCGCCCGGCATGAAGTGCGTGAACGTGCGCATGCGCTGGACGGCGCGTCCTTCCGCATCGAGCGGCAGGAAGTAGATCGGCACTCCGGCCGGCGCCAGGAAGTGGGCGCTGCCGTCGGCCTCGACATCCGCAAACCCCCACACGCGCTTCGGCGCGTAGGTGGCACCGCAGCTCACCACCGGGAACTGGAAGCCGAACTGGCGCTGGCTCGTTTCGCTACGGATGTCCTTCTCCATCTCCTGAACGATCGCGAGTCGCTTCACCTCGCCCGGCTTCACGTGGCCTTCGAGTCCGATACGAACATCCTGGACCACGATTTCCGCCAGCGGCGCAGCCTTCGGGTCCAGCAGCGGCGCACGCCGCATCACCGGCTTCGCACGCGGCGCAAGCGGCATCGGCGAATACCAGCCGAGCGAGTCCCCGCCTTTCGCCAGTACCACCTGCACCTCGGCGGAATCCATCCGGCGCAACTGGATTTCACCCGCCTTCGACACGAGATAGCGATTGCGGTCGATCGGATAGGGCGTCGTGTAGGGTCCCCGCACGCGGTTACCGCGCAAGCCGCTCCCCACGGGCGCGACAGACACTTCGGGCGTGAGGTTGCGGATCGCCTCCTGCGCGTTGCCGCCTTTCGCCACGTCGATGAGACCGATGGCGCCGCTGCACGGTCCGTTATGCGCCGTCATCACGCAGAGGTAGTGTCCCGGACGCTCCGGCACATCGTGTGCGAACATGAACGTCGCCGGCGAGAGCACCCGGTTGCCGAAGACGCCCGAAAGGCCCGTGCCATCCGCCTGAATGGCCCAGAGGCTCTGGATCGGAATCGCCGGGCGGTCCACATATTCCCAACGGCTGTACAGCACGCGCCCGTCGCTCATCACGGACGGCGTGAAGTCGGTCAGATAGTTCGCCGAAATCCGCGTCACGTTCTGTCCGTCGCCATCGGCCCGGTAGAGGACGGGCGAGGTCGATACCCAGCAGTACGCGAAGGCGGGCTTGCGGTCGCTCGTGAAGACGATGCCGCCATCCGGCAACCAGCAGGCGTTCTGGTTGTTACACGGACCCGAAATGACACGCGTCAGATTCTGTCCGTCGGCGTCGATGCGCCAAATGGCAAACGGCTCTCGCATCGTCCGCTTCCAGCTGAAGAGAATCTGCCGCCCGTCATACGAAACCTGCGCATCGAGGATGACGCCCTCGGACGCATCCACGAGTCGACGCGTCGTCGCCGAAACCGGATCGCAGATGAAAAGGCCGCCCCCCTTCGACAGGCCCTCCACATGATAGGTGTAGACATGCGTCGGATGAAGCGAGGCGCGCTTCACGACCACGATCGGACCCAAGGCCGCCTGCGGACGTACGGGCGCAGACCAGGACGACGCCGCACCCTTCGCATCGACGGCGCGCACGGCATACTCGCTCGTCCGTGCATCGAACGTCTCGTGCCACATCGCCTCGTGCACGCCCGTCGCACACACCGTCCAGGCCGTCGTGCCGACCGTGCGCCGGCGGATGTCGTAGGTCACTTCGCCCGTCGTCGAACCGAACTTCAGCGAAGCCCCCGTCGCCGAGGCGGCGGCCGAGTGAATGACCGGTGTCACCGGCACGGGTGCACCGCTCGTCTTGACAAGTTCCATTCCCGCCAACTGCGGATGGTCCACGACGCAGGTGAAATCAAGCGCCAGAACACCATCCGGCTGCGGCTTGACGTTCTTGAACACGCGCACGCTCGCCACATTGCGGCCACCGCCCTGCGCGACCGAATCGAGCGGCGGCGTCTGCTTCTCGCCGTTGATCGCCAACGTCGTCACGCGCTGGTTCGCCTCGGGATAAAAGGCCTCGGCGCAGTAGAGGCGCAGCTCGTAAGTCGCCGCAGGATCCAGATTCGGCAGACGGTAGTTGAGCGCGTTGACCGGACCTTCCGCATACCGCGCACTTTGGAACACCTCCTGCGGCACCGCATACGGAATCTTCTCCACGCCGCTGACCGGCGTGCGGAAATTCGGATCGAGAAACGCCGACGGCAGTCCGATCTCACGATGGTCGTCCGGCGCGAAGCGTCCGTGCCGCGCCGGATCGAATCCCGCATTGAGCGCATAGACCGTATAGCCCACCTCGGCACCGCCCGCCGCAACGACAGGCGCCACCACACCGACTAGCACTAAAGCCAGAAGTGACAGTTTGATTTTCATGACACTATTATACCCGATTCAGCGAAAGAAGTCAAAATCGCCGCTGGCGGTCATCGGTCAGCGGTCGGAACCTGAACGCACGTCGCGGAAGTCGACGTGGTTGCGCAGGTCGAGCTGGGGACGTGCCTTGAGGATTTCATCCATCAGGCGCTTGTAGTCGGGATCCTCCGGACCCGAGAAGATGCCGCGTTCCACGCCGCGTACGAACCACGCGTTCCGTTCCGGACGGTCGTACCGCACGTAGAACTGGTACGGCAGCGGCACGCCCTTCTTCTTTTCAATGTCACGGCACACGGCCGCAAGCGAGGCGGGAAACACCTTGCGGCAACCGCGCAGCTTCGGCTGCCGCGACTGCGAGGTGCCGTAGAACGGCACGTTGAGGTCGATCCACAAGTGGATGCGCAACCGCTCGTCGTCCGTCAGGTTCACGCGCTTCTTGCCCGTCACATCGGGATGACCCGCCGCGACGATCCACGAGAGGCGGCTCGCGTGACTTCCCCAGAACTTGGGACGGATCCAGAGGATGTTCTCCTCGAGGTTGTTGTAGGTGGGAATCCAGCTCGTGTAGGGGTTGCGTCCGAAACGCGCCATGTCGGGCGGCTGGTGGTCGCGGTCGTCTTCCGCCGCCGTTCCCTTGCGCGCCAGGTTTTCATAGGCGACATTGAAGTAATCCGTACGGTCGCCCGTGAGCTCGGGCTCGGGCGCTTCGGGTTCGCCGCTGTGGCAGCGCACGCAGTGGCGGTCGAGCACGGGCTGCACCACGCGCACGAAGCTGAAGCCGTCCTTCGCGCCCCACGACGGCGGCACCAGCGGCGCGGCCGGACGCTGCGCGGCAAGCGACTTCCCGATCTGCGTGGGCGAAATGGACACGTAGTTGCGGTCCGCATGGCACCCGATGCAGCTCTGCTTTTCACCCGGCATGAAGTGCGTAAACGTGCGCATGCGCTGAACCGCCCGCCCTTCCGCATCGAGCGGCAGGAAGTAGATGGGCTTACCTGAGGGCACGAGGAAATGGGCGCTGCCGTCGCGCTCCACCTCGGCGAACCCCAACACGCGTTTGGAGGCGTAAGTGGCGCCGCAGCTCACCACGGGGAACTGTACGCCGAATTGGCGCAGGTAGTTTTCCGCGCGGATGTCCTTCTCCATCTCCTGCACGACGACGAGCCGTTTCACTTCGCCCGGCGCCACATATTTTTCAAGACCGATGCGCACGTCCTGCACCACGACTTCCGCCAAGGGCGCAATCTTCGGATCAAGCGTGGAGGCCCGCTTTACCGCCGGAAGCGGACGCGGCGCGAGCGGCATCGGCGAATACCAGCCAAGTCCGCAGCTGCGTCCTGCAAGGACCGTGACGACCGCCGGCGAATCAAACGCCCGAAGCTGAATTTCGCCCGCCCGCGACACGAGGTAGCGATCACGGTCGAGCGGATACGGCGTCGTGTAGGGTCCGTAGATCTGCTCGCCGCGGATGCCGCTTCCCACGGGCGCCACAAAAATCTCGGGCGTGAGGTTGCGGATCGCCGCCTGCGCGTTACCGCCCTTCGTGATGTCGATGAGACCCAACGCCCCAGCACAGGCGATACTCCCCCGATAGAAGCAGCCATGCGAGGTCATCACGCAGAGGAACTGTCCGGGACGACCCGGCACATCATGCGCGAACATGAACGTGGCGGGCGAGAGGACGCGATTACCGAAGACGCCCGAAAGTCCCGTGCCGTCCGGCTGGATCGCCCAAAGCGACTGGATCGGAATCGCGGGACGATCCACGTATTCCCAGCGACTGAAGAGGATGCGCCCGTCGTTCATCACGGAAGGCGTGAAGTCCGTGAGATAGTTCGCCGACAGCCGCGTCACGTTCTTGCCGTCGCCGTCGGCCCGGTAGAGCACGGGCGAGGTGGAGGTCCAGCAATAGGCAAAGGCGGGCTTGCGGTCCGACGTAAAGGCGACGCCGCCATCCGGCAGCCAGCAGGCGTTCTGGTTGTTGCTGCAGCCGCCCACCACCTGAACGAGTCCCGTACCGTCGGCATTGATGCGCCAAATTGAAAACGGCTCCTTCATCGTCCGTTTCCAGCTGAAGAGAATCTGCGTCCCGTCATAGGAAACCTGCGCATCGAGGATGACGCCCTTGTCGGCGTTCACAAGTTCGCGCGCGTCTCCCGAAACAGGATCGTACACGTAGAGTCCGCCGCCGGGGGACAGTCCCTCCACGTGGTAGGTGTAGACATGGCTCGGACGCAGCCGCGCGTGAGACACGACCACGATCGGTCCAATGCCCGGCGTGACGGCGATTGCGTTCGACCACGGGGACGCCGTGTGGCGCACCGGATCGACGGCCCGGACGGCATACTCAAGTCCGGCCGTCCCGGTCGCATCGCACCACACGTTCGCGGCGACACCCGATGCGCACGTCTCCCACGCGCCACCGTGCACCCGGCGCCGCCGCACGTCGTAGACGACATCGCCCGTCGTGGAACCGATGCCCAGACGAACGCCCGTGCGTTCAAGCGCCGCGCAATGAAGCACAGGCTGCACCGGTACGCCGCCGTTCTTTTCAACGACTTCAAGCCCCACGACATGCGGATAGTCGACGACCGGCTTGAGGTCGATGGCGAGGACGCCGTCCGCGCGAGGCGAAATGCCGGAATAGACATGCGCGGAGGCATGGTCCTTCCCGCCGCCCGAGGCAAACGGATCGAGCCGAGCCTCCTTCAGCACGCCATTGATCGAGACCGACATCACACGCGTCGTCGGCGTCTCGTAGTAGGCCTCGAGACTGTAAAGACGAACATCGTAGATCTTCTTCGGATCAAGATGCGGCAGACGGTAGTTGAGGCCCTGATTGTGCCAGCGTCCACTGAGGAAAACCGCCTCGGGAACGGCCGGGACGATCTTCTCGAGTCCGTACACCTTGGTGAAGCTCGGATCGCGATATGCCGCCGGCAAGCCGACATCGCGATGATCGTCGGGCGCGAAACGTCCGTACCGCGCCCGATCGAACCCGGCATTCAGGGCATAGACCGTGTAGTCTTCCGCGGCATTCGCCGCCACCACGGCGAACACCGACAGAAACAGAAAGAACCGTCTGACGCGCATAGGAGCCGCTTACTTGACGCGCAGCACGGTCAGGCTGCAGGCAGGAACGGTGTAGGTGCCGTCGAGCGTGCATTCGCTCGTCTGCGGTTTCGCGACATCGGGCGCCTCGCGCCGGTTGTCGTCGAGCTTCTTGCCGGCCAGCGTGATCACGGACGCCTTGCCCTTCAGGTTGATCTTCACCTCGCGCGGCTCTTCAAGCGCGTTGACCAGCTTGACGATCGTCTCGCCGCCGGCCGTGGTGCCCGCGCAGGCGTAGAAGCGGTTCTCGTCGCTCAGCGCCACCGGCAGCTCGCGGTCCGGACGATTCGTCGAGAACATCTTCTGCACGTAGTAGTTGGGCGTCGCCCACGTTCTCACGCCGTCGTACCAGATCAAGTTCGGCGACCACTGCGTGTGGTCGAAACGCGCGAAGAGCGGCGCGTAGCTCGCCATCCGCACGACATCGCAATTGCGCTCGAAGCCGGTCATCGCCGCCGCTTCGCAGATGGCGCTCCAGAGCACGTTGGGACGGAATCCCGGCCGCACGTTGAAGTGGCACGCATACTCGCCCGCGTACACGAGCGGCTTGGTCGTGCGATCGTATTTGTCATAGCGGTGCGCCGAATTGAGGAACCATTCCGGCGAACGATAGTAGTGCTCGTCCACAAGGTCTGCGCTTTCACGCGTCGCCCGCTTCCACCCATAGTCGAAATTCTTGCCGTCCGGGGCGGGTCCCACGCTGCCGACGACCGTGATCTCGGGATGCTTCGCGCGGAAGGCCTTGACGATCGGCTCGCAGCGGTCCCAGAATTCGGGGCCCCAGTTTTCGTTGCCGATGCCGATCTTCTTCAAGTTGAACGGCTGGGGATGCCCCATCTCGGCGCGGACCTTGCCCCACTTCGTATCGACGCCGCCGTTGGCGAATTCCACCAGGTCGAGAATCGCCTGCGTGAAATAGTCGACGTCCTTCACGCTGCAGAACGACGTCGGACGCTGATACTGGCAGGTCAAGCCCGCCAGGCAGATCGGCAGCGGTTCCGCGCCGATTTCCTCGCACAGCCGGAAGAACTCGTAGTAGCCGACGTCGTAGGTCTGCCAATAGCCCCAGCGGTTCCAGTTGCACTCGCGGCGCTCGCGCGGACCCACCGTGCGCCGCCAATCGTACCACTGCTGGAAGTCGCCTTCCTCGAGAATGCAGCCGCCGGGGAAGCGCATGAACGCAGGCTTGAGGCCGGCCAGCATGTCCACGAGATCCTTGCGGAGTCCCGCGCGCACGAGGTTGGGTCCCGTGGGCTTGAGCGACACGTTGTCGAACTCGACCGCCCGACGGCCCGCCACGAGAATGGACAGCGTCCAGCGATCGCCGGCCTTTTCGATCACCACGCGGTGCGAGCCCCGGTCGAACGTCAGATTCTCGCCCGTGAACGTGAAGTCCTTCGTCTCACGCGTCCAGGCGCCCAGTTCGTAGTCGAGACCGACACGCTGGATCTCGCGCCAGTCATAATAGAGACGATAGGGTTCGCCCGCCTTGAGGAAGATACCGTCGAGGCCGCGGTTGCGAACACCGGCAAGCCCCGTGCCGAACGTCTCGACGCGCAGATGGCGCGCGGTGTTGGGATGAACCGGCGCACCCATCTGAATGGAAATGCGACCCATGCCCTCGTTGCGGAAATCGTACTCCCAGCCGTCCTCATTGCACTTCCACTGCGAGGCCCTACCGCCGTTGCTGCCGTGGGTGGAGGCGACGCCCCAGTCGAATCCGGGATTGGCGAGCGCCTCCACGCTCAGGCCGCCATCCGCCGCCCAGTTGATGTCCTCGTAGAAAATGCCCCACAGCGACGACGGCACATCGTGCCCCTTCGCCGCCGCACCCAACGTCACCGTCACCGGCGCCGCTGCCAAGACTGCACCCGCACCCAGGGCCGCCACAAGCGACGCACCCACGATCTGTTTCACAACTGTCATCATCTTCTCCTTATTTTCGAGGACTCAACAAACACCAATCACTGTCGGCTCGCTCACATTCAGCTCAGCGCCTCTGCCAAGCGCTGGATGGCGATCTCGAGGAAGCGACGCGGACACCCGATGTTGACGCGCAGGAAACCTTCGCCGTCGGCACCGAAGAACGAGCCTTCGCTGAACCTCACATGGGCTTTCGCGCAACGCGCCAGCATCTCCTTTTCAGACAGACCGTAGGCCCGCAGATCGAGCCAGGCCAGGAAGGTCGCTTCCATCGGATGAAGAATCGCCTTGGGGAGATACTGGGCGACGAGGCGCGCGATTTCGGCACGGTTGCCGTCGAGGTAGTGCATGAGGCCGTCCAGCCACGCATCGCCTTCCTGATACGCGACACGCGTGCCCTCAAGGGCGAAGAGATTGCCGCACCGCACGCCCGTGGCATCGACTTCCTGGCGGATCGCCGTCCGCAAGGCTTCATCGCGGCAGGCGCACATACACTGCTGAAGGCCCGCGACATTGAAGGTCTTGCTCGCCGCGAACAGCGCGACCACGCGTTCGGACATCACCTCAAGCGCTGGCGTGAACGTGAATTCGGGATAGACGAAATCGGCGTGGATTTCATCGGAAATCAGTGTGGCGCCGTATTGCGAAACGCAGGCGCACAGCTCCTCGAGTTCGGCGCGCGTCCAACATCGTCCCACGGGATTGTGCGGATTGCACAGCATCACCGCGCGCGCACCGGCGGCGAGCGCACGGGAAATTCCGGGAATGTCCATCCGCATGCGACCGTCATCCCCCGCGACAAGCGGCACCGTGACGGTGGTACGTCCCGTGGCCTGCACGGAGAACCGAAACGGACCGTACACCGGCGACATGACCACGACGCCGTCGCCGGGCTTCGTGCAGACGCGAATGGCGAGCTTGAGGCCGGTGATGACGCACGGCAGCATCGTCAACTCGTCCTTGGTGTAGGAAATGCCGTGACGACGACGCCAGAAGTCGGCCGCCGCCGTGTAGTCGTCCTCCTCCGGTTCGGTGTAGCCGTAGGCCGGATGCGCCGCGCGCGCGAGCAAGGCCTGCGTGACGGCGGGGGGCGAAGGGAAGTCCATGTCGGCCACCCAGAACGGCATCATCTCGGGATCGCCTGCCCCCTCGCGCATGCCATCCCACTTTTCGCAGCGGGTCCCCATGCGGTTGATGCCCATGTCAAAATATTCGTCGTTGAATTCTACCTTCTTCATGATTCTTCCTATTTGATTTCAACCAATAAAATTTTCTGAGGGCTCAACGTCTTTATGCAAATCCACCTTCTTTTTTCCAAAGTTCTTCTGGAAATAGGCGAGCGCACCGTCGAGATCGGCGAAGGCCCCGTCGATCTGGGCATTGAAGCAGGCATCGAGCCAGACTTTGAACTTCACACCGGGCTTGTAGCCAAGCGCAATGAGGTGGCGGCCCATGAGAATCGGCTTCGGCGCTTCGGCCGCGAGGCGCAGACGCTCGGCCGTCGCCTCGAGCCAACGAAGGTCCTCTCCCGAACTTGTACCGCCACGGCATTCGGGTGGACGCCCCTCGTCGTCCGCATGCGCCACGCGCACGAGGCGGTCGATGCGTCCGACCTTCAGCGCCAGCCGACGAACCGCTGCATCTCCGACATTTCCTTTCCACAGCGCGAACGGCTGCATATGGTTCGCCACAAGCGGCGGCACCTCCCGCAGAATGCGCTCCTCGTTCGTCAGGCGGCGCAGGAACGAGAGCGTCGGTTCAAGACCGGCGACGTCGTGTCCGAGCGAACGGATGTGTTTTTTCACAGGATCGTATGCCGTCGTCGCAGGCTTGCCGAAGTCGTGGCAGAGCACCGCCAGACCCACGATCAGGTCTTCGTCCTTGTCGGGCTTTTGACCGGCTGCAAGCGCCTCCACGCGCCGATGCGCAAAGGCGTCGAGACAAAGGCACGTATGGTTCCAGACATCGCCTTCGGGATGCCACTTCGGATCCTGCTCGCAGCCGATCAACCGGGCGAGTTCGGGGAAGTAGCGTACCCAGCCCGTCTCCCGCAGGAAGGCGAGTCCTTTGCCGATCTGCACGCCCTTCGTGAGCAGTTTCGCCCACTCTTCGAAAAGCCGCTCCGGCGGCAGGCCCTCGATTTCAATCGTCTGGCAGATGGCCACCGTCTCCGGTGCGGGCTGCAGATCGAACCGCGCGATGAACTGCATGCCGCGCAAGACGCGCAGAGGGTCCTCGACGAATTTCGGCGAGACATGCCGCAGCACCCGATTCGCGAGATCCTGTACGCCGCCATACGGATCCTCGAAGGCTTCCGCCAGCGGGTCGTAGTACATCGCGTTGATCGTAAAGTCGCGGCGGCTCGCCGCCTCCGGGATGGACAGATACGGATCGGAATCAATGAGGAATCCCTTGTGGCCTTCGCCCCGCTTCGATTCGCGGCGCGGCAGCGATACGTCGATGTCGACGTGTTTGATCTTCAGAACGCCGAAGGAGAGTCCGCACGCATCAAAGGCGAACTTGGCGCCGATGATCGCCTGGAGCCGATCGGGCGGGATGCCGAACACTTCGAGGTCGACATCCTTGACGTTCTTTTCGCCGAGCAGAAGATCGCGCACGGACCCGCCTACCATCAGGGCGCGTCCGCCGGCCTCTTTCACGCAGGCGGCGATTTCCCGAACCGCCGCCAACAGGCGCGGCTCCAACACGGACAGATCAAGCTTCGTCGAAGACATTCTGTACTTACTTCCCGGTCTGGCGGACACGACCCTGCGCGTCGCGATACGTCACTTTGCCGCTACCGTCCTTCGTGGCCTTGCCCTGGTAGCGTCCCATCGCATCGCGGTAGGTCACATTGCCGTTGTTGTCGCGCTGGGCATTGCCCTGATAGCGGCCCATGGCGTCACGGTAGTCCGTCCGGTTGCCGTTCTTCTGCGCCGTTCCCTGGTGGCGCCCCATCGCATCGCGATACTCCGTGCGGTTGCCATTCACCTGAGCCGTGCCAACGAGGCGTCCCATCGCATCGCGATATTCGGTGCGGTTGCCATTCGTACGCGCCGTCCCGACGAGGCGGCCCATGCCGTCGCGGTACTCGGTGCGTCCGCCATTGACGCGTCCCGTACCCGCGTTCTTGAAGAACGGTGGTACATCCGCCAGCAGCAGCCCCGCCGCCAGCACACCAATCAGCATCATCACTTTCTTCATTTTGCCTCCTTTGTTGTGTGATAGTATAGCATAATTCTCCCCTTCCCTCATAAGGAAACTGGAGTTTACCCATTTTTCGACCTCCTACGTCATCGCCCCACCTGTACCGTGTACCGCCGTGTGGGTGGAGGCTCGTGCGGCTTCGGGGGCAACCGTACGCCCGTCCGCGAAGGGCCGCATAAGGTACGTTCGACTGTCGCCCCCCCGAAAACCCTCGTTCGTCGAGACCACCTCGCATGGTTCATCGGACAGTAATCACAAAAGCATGGCGTGAGCGTCTGGCGTTAATTTGCACAGACACGGCATCTGGGCCGCTGACGCGAACCTGGGCCGACAACCATTCCACCAAAGGGACATCGTTATCGACGAACTGTCCTTCTGCAAGAACCGAACCTGTACCTTGCGCATCAACCGACTCTAGTTTCCAAGCATCTGGGCGTTGGGATTTTGCTGGCTTCAGGCGAAGCA
>JAZUGW010000293.1:0-7726 GCA_045641465.1 Kiritimatiellia bacterium
CTCCTCGTCCAGCAGCTCGCCGAGATCGAGATACGCCGTGAGACGCGCCCCCGCTGCGCCGATCGTGCGCGTGCCGTCGAACGCGTCCAGATGCCGCTTCGCCCATGCCGAAAACGCCCCCCAGGCACCGCCCGTCAGCTCAAGCGTATAGCCGCCGGCGGCGATGCGGAAACGTCCCTCGCTCCCCGGGGCATACGATGCATCGTGCAGCAGCGTCACCGCCGAACCACCCGCCGCCGCCACCGCATTCGACACCGTTTCATAGTCCACGCCGTTCACCGTCGCCACATTCACATCGTACACGTCGCCGTCGATCTTCCGCACGCTGCCGTTGCCCCGGTACTGCAGCTTCGCCACCGCCACCGGCTCGGCATTGGCCACCGCGCCGCGCCACAGCAGCACGTCGCCCGTAGCCGTCACGAGCACATACGCGACCCCATGCGCGGCCACGTCGAAGGTCACCCGCAGCTCATATTCGACGCCCAGCTGCGCCACCTCTTCCGCATTGACGTGCCACCCGCCTTCGCCGTACAGCGCAAACCGATAGACGCCCTGACCATCCGCCACCACCCGGAAGGCCGCACGCGGCTTCACCGCCTCCTGCTCTTCGGACCATTCGCCCGGCGCATCGAACGTCACACGATGCGTCACCGAATAGACCCGTCCCGTCGCCGCATCGGGCGTGAACTCCGCCGTTGCCGCCTGCTCGCCCACGGCCATGTCGATCTTGCCGGCTTTTGCCGTCAGCGTGTCTTCGTCATAGCGCCACTTCGCCGCCGACTCTCCGAGGAAGGTCTCCACGTCTTCGTCAATCCATCCCATGCGCCGATGCGCGAGCGGTGTCGTACGGACGCCTTCGTCACCATCGAGCTCGGCCTTGAACGTATACACCGTCCCGGCGTCGAGTCCGGACAAAACCACCTGGTAGACGCCGTTCGTCGGTGCTGCAACCGTGGCACGCGCCGCCAACACGCCCTCGGCATTCCAGGCCGACACCACCAGCGGACTCTCCACCGGATCTTCCAGTCCCTCCACCGTCACCGACAGCTCCGCCACCTGGAAGTCGCGTCCCGCCCGACTTTCGATCCGCAACGTTGGATGCACCTTCTCGCGCATCACTTCCTCGCCCGCCGCCGTTGTGAACGTGAGGCGTCCATCCCCCACCTTGGCATTGCCCACGATCACCTGGTCGACCAGTTCGTGATCGTGCGCGTTCACATAGGCAAGCCGGTTGGTGACCACGAACACTTCGCCCGGCGTCCCTTCGATACAGCGGTCGATCACCGTACCGGGCGGCAGCTTCAGCTTGACCGGACCCTTCAGCTTCCATCCCGAAAGATCGACTTCTTCGGCGTTGCCGTTCCGAATCACCACGCCGCCGTCGCACCGTTCCACCGTCAGCTGGCCTTTCAACTGTTCGAACGCGCTCTGCGCGACGGGAATGCCCGCGCTCAGATGACGCTCGTAACCGACGCCCTTCTCGGTGTTGGTAATGGAATGCGTCTCATAGAGATGCACCCGACGCGGCACGATGTAGTTGTTCCAAAGATCTTCAACGCCCTGCGCCATGTCCATCTTCGTCGGCCAATCCCAGATCTGCGTGCCGGTACCATAGCCCCACTTCGCATGGTCGAGCGCATCCTCCGCCGAACAGGCCGCCAGCAGGTTGGTGACATACCCCCAGAACGGCGTCGCTTCACGCGGCGTGCCGGGCGGCAGCAGCGTCTGGTCCATCAGCGTACGCAGGCGGCGCAGGAACAGCCGACGGAACTTCGCACTCTGCCACACCGCCTCGTAGCCGCGATTACCGGAGTTGAATACCGTTGAGGAATTGTACTTGTGGCACAAGACGCGCATCCCGCCGTAGAACGGATGCGACTTGAACCGATCGTCGGTGGTACGTAAACCATTGCGTCCGTAGCCCGTGTCGTCGCCATAGAACCACGCCCCCCACGAAAGATGGTTGTCGTAGGCGAGCGGTCTCCAGGTACCGGTCCACGCCTCGCCGCCGCGCTTGGGCAGGGATGAATTGTAGTCACGGTACATGCAGATGTTGGCCCACACGTCGTCGCATTCCTGCGTGATCTTGACCGTGGCCAGGTAGTTGAGCCACGCAGGCAGGTCGAAGGACTTCACCACGGTCTTCGTGACCGCCGGCAACTCCACCGCGTCGCCGCTTTCACCGATCGCCGTCACCCCCGCGATCGAAGACGCAAATGTACTCATCACCGAGGACGCATCAGAAGCGCCCAAATCAGGCAGCGTCTTCTCTCCGCTACCCGAAAGCGTACCGCAACCCTTCCACGCGTATCCGAGCGGATCGAGCTCGGCAATGTCCTCAAGATACTCGTCCGTGAACCGATTCGAATTCCAGGCGAGTTCGTAGAACGCGCCGTTGAGATTGAGCCGCACGGGATAGTCGTTCGGCACGGGCATGCCGTGGGAACGCATCACATAGTAGGACAGCGCCTGTCGCAGACACGAGGGATCGGAATATGCCGCCACAAAGGAGGTCTTACGGACCCCGTCGAACTCCATGCCGCTCACAGGATCGACGCAGCTGAGCGGCTGGACCTTGGAGAAAAGCAGCCCATGGGATTTCTTGTTGAACGACGCGGTGGTCTGTCCCCGCAGGTCAATGCGCACGTTGTCATAGTAGAGTCCCGTCACCGCATCGTAGATGCCGCACCGAGCCCCGAGCGGATGCGCAGACGCGATCGACTCGTACTGCTTGTCCATCAACGACAACGCCGAGGAATCGGCGAAGAGATGGAAGGTCTGCAACGTGGCGGAATCAAGCGCGTGGCCGGCGACAATCGTGCCGTACCATTCGGGGCCGTCTTCGGGATTCCGGAAGGCGGGCGCACGGAACCGACGCCCCTCCGCGTCGGTGACGAGTGCCGCCCAGCGAAGCAACCCGCCGGGTGCGGGAATCGCAGCGGCGGGGATCGTCCCGTACCAGCGCTGTCCGCCCTGTGCGTCCCAGTCACCGCGTACGCAAGCGACGGCGGCCGTGACAACCGTACCGAAACCGGCACGGTAAATGAGCCGCACCTCGTCGAGCGCGGGAAAATCGTCGCTCGGCGGATTGAGGAAAAACGACACCGCATAGTCGCAACCGTTCGTCGCGCAGGGGAACGGTTCGTGGTCGGAGAGGTCGTGCTTGACGCCGCGCAGAGGACCGATCTCGGGTCCTACGACCAACGCCCCCGAGAGATTGTTGGCCGTGCCGGGCGTAGGATGTGCAAGGATGACAGGTCCCAACTCGCCGTGCGCAAGCGAAGACCCGTCGGGAATGTCGGCCGGCACCGCGAGCGCATCGCACAGGACCTTCTCGGACTTGTTGGTACCACAGTAGAGTTCCACCAGCGGGAATTTCTTCGGCGAGATTTTCACGGGCACGACCATGAGGTCGCGATCGTGGGTTTTCACCGTCTCACCGTCGCCGCCATAGTCCTCGGCGTTGTCGTACATCTCGCTCGTGTAGACGAGCGTGCGCGCACCAGGCGCTACCGTGCGTGGCAGCAGATTGACCTCGCCGTCGCCCTGGGCGCCGCGCTTCTTGCCGCGCTTGCGAATGACGAGTTCGTAGTCGGCGAGATCGACCGCGTTGGTGCCGTCGTTGACCAGCTCCACCCAGCCCGACTCGCGTCCGTTGGCGTCAAGCGCCGACGGACGCGGACAGATCTCGCCGATCCGCAATCCACCGAAGGCCGACCACGCGACCCCCAGCACGATCAAGCCGATCACCCTCACCGTTCAGCCCCAAACCTATTCACTATTACCTATAACCTATTACCTGATAATGACCACGAGTCCGCCGACGTTGATGATGTACAAGCCACTCTCCTCGACCCGCAGTACGTTCTTCTTCTTCGACTCGGGGGCGAGTTCGAAGGTCGCGCCGGTGGGGATCGCGGTCCAGGTGACGAGCTTCGTCCGCTCGCGCGGATAGACCTTGTCGCCCACGTCGACGGTGTAATTTCCGTTGGCAGTGAAGGTGACGAGGCCAGGCTGCTCAAAATGATTGTCATTGGTGCTATTCTTCGGCGAGGCGAGTCCCGCCGGATCCCAGGCCTGCCCCACCGGCCAGCCTGTGAAGTCAAGCGTCACCCCGCTGAGGAGCGTAAGCGGCGGGCGGTTGGCCCCGACCTGGTAGCGGCCGGCCACATTGATCTGCGTCGCGACAGTATGCTTGCCCCAGTAATTCCGCTCATACGCGAACCCGCCCACGGGCGTCGTGGCCGAGATATGCGTGTAGGCATCGTTCCGGAAGAGGACATCTGCCCGGGTCAGATCATTCAGCGTGCCGTTGAACTCCACCCAGCCGCCGTTCACCAAGATCGTGCCGGCATCCTGCGCCTTGAGCGCGTATGCGTAGACGTAGTCGTCGATGTCAAGCGTGAGCGTGTGGCCGTTGAACGTGAGCGGCGTCGCATCGGAACCATGGCCGAAGAAGAAGAACTTGCCAGTGAGCGTCGAATCCGCGAGCAAGGTGATGCCCCCGATGGAAGCAAGCGCCGTATTCCAACCGTCGGCCCGGGTCGGACGCACCAGATTGACGGTGCCGCCGTCGAGCACGAAACTGTAGCGACTCTGGGTCGTACTCATGAATCCGTTGAAGTCGAACAGCGCGCCCGCGTCCACGGTCACCGTGCGCCGGCCATTACCTACGCCCAACGGCTCGTTGGACGTTCCAAGAGTGATTCCGCCCGCCGCCACCTCGGTGCCACCGGCGTAGTCCTGCCCCGCCTTCGACGTCACGAACGTGCCCGCGCCGTCCTTCACCAACTTGAGTCCGCCGGCCAGTTTCACCGTGATGTTCTCAAGCGTCGCCCCCTCTGCCACGTCCACATGGAGTTCGCCCGCGACCGCCCCGGGAGTGGCACGAACGAGGTCCGCGATCTGGAACGCCGCAAAACCGCCGCGCGCCACCTTGTTGTCCGTGGACTTGACCGGCGTAATCGTAACTTCGCCCGCCGTGGTGATCGGCACATCTGGTATCCTGATGTAGTTGCCATTCTGCACCATCATTCCGTCACGCGAATATTCGGAACTGCCCCAATCGGAAGTCGCTCCCACATAAATCGCGGTACCGTCGGTGCTGTTGACGTTGGCACAATAGTTGACACCGTTCACCGTCACCGTCTTGAACTTGACCGACGGAGTGTCCGTTGACATATAGACGTAGACCGTGCATTTACTGGAGACGATGCCGTTCGCCGGGGTGAGGCCGGAAATCTTCGCCGTTGCCGACGCGTCGTCGAGATAGCTGTAGAACAACGTGCCTTCCGCGCCCGTCGTGCCGGTCGTGTAGATCACCCCCGCATTGCTGGCGGAGAGCGTCAAGCCAGTTGCTGCGCTGCCGTCGTTCCAGATGAGTCCGCCGCGGTTGGTCGAATTCTTGGCGGCAATGTTGTTCCAGTACATGCCTGCCACCGGCGCCCCGCCGAAGGTCGTCTCGCCACCCACCGTGCCACGCGGTTCCGGGGTTTCGCCGGTAGAACTGCGCGTGCCGTTGAAGTTGATCGAAAGGACGCTCGGTTCAGAGCGAAGACACGCCGTGTCGGTGATCGTGCCCGAGCCGTTCAACCCGGCGACGTAGAGTTTGTGCCCCTTCACATCGACCGTTCCCTTGATGACCAACGCCGCGCCGAATCCACGCCAGTCGCAGTCCGCCGCGAGCTCCACATTGCCGATCTCTAGTTCCTTATAGACGAGGGATTGCCCGACAGGCACGTTGAGGGATGTCGTTCCCGAAATCGTGATGGTCGTATCGGCCGTCGGCAGTACACCCTCCAGCCGGGTACCCGAGACGGTGCGGCAGTCCCAGTTCAAAGGATCGTTCACATTGGCCCGATCGCCCTCCCCGATCCAGGTCGCCGTGGCCGCGACGTTGTCCGCCACGAATTCCGCCGTCAGCGAAGCGTTCAGCGTTGCATCGACGGTCACTTCCGCATCGGTGATCGACCCTTCCACGATCATGCCGGTCATTCCATCCCACTTGACGAACGCATAGCCCGGCGCGGGAATCGCGCGCAGCGTCTGGATCACCCGATCCTCGGCGGTCGCCGTCACGCTCTCGCCCGCCGTCTCGTCGCCGAACTGCACCGTACCCTGCGTGGCGTCGAGCGAAGTCGCCGTCACCGTGACCGCCTTCGGCAGGTCGAAGACGAGCTGGACGGCGGCGATGCAGCCACGCGACCCCGTTGTCTTGAGGGCGCTGATGTTCACCTTGCCGTCTTGAATCGCCACGTTCGGAATCACCAGGAAGTCGCCGCCCTCCCGCTCGACGCCGTTGCAGGCGAAATTGGAGCTTCCCCAGTTGCCGCTGCCCGTCACCGTGCCCACATAGTTGTGGCTATACTGGACGCCATTGACTTTCGGCGCCGGGAACTGGACATTGGCGTTGTCCGTCGACATGTAGACGACGACGGTACAGGTTGCAGGGAACCCGTTGGCGGCGGTGAGCCCGTCGAACTCGACGAACGGCCCCTGATAGCCGGTAAATGCAACGTCATCCAAATAGCTGTAGAAGACCGTCCCCTCGGAAGCCGGCGTAGCGGTGATGTAGCTCCACGCCGAACCATGGCTCATGCTCACGCCGGGGACTACTCCGCCGTTGTTCCAGACGAGTCCGCTCCGCCCTTCCTGCGCACCGTTCGAAATGTTGTTCCAATTGTCGCCGGCCACCGGATAGACGCCACGCGCCTGGGGCCCGCTGAGCGGCTGGGTCAGCGTGTCGGCGGCCTTACCGCCGGCGAAGTTGACGGACAGGATGAGTGCGCGGTCATCGACGGGGCCGAACACCGCCTCGAGCTTCTTGGCCGAATCGGCGCTCACGCCGATCGTGGCATCGAGCGCGGTACCGGAGACGATCACGTCTTTGTCGCACTTCCAGTAGCGGAACTCGTAGCCGTCTGCGGGCGTGGCCGTGAGGGTGGCCGTGAGCGTCGTGCCGTAGTCGCCTTCCTTTTGGACACTCGTCGCCGCTGTGCCCGAATCGATGGCGACCGTGCCCTCGTCCGAAGCGCAGGAGGCCTCCACCGCCGGCTTCTCGAAGACGATCTGCACCGCCGCGATACCGCCGCGGGTCTGGTTGTTTTTGCCCGAAGCAATGTTGATGGAGCCGCCGGTGGCGGGCGTGACATTGGCGATGCGCAGATAGTTGCCACCCTCATACAGATAACCGTTGTGCGAGTATGAGTTGCTGCCCCAGTTAGCGGAGTTGGCGATGGTGCCGCCCGTCGAGCCGCAATACCGGACCCCGTTCACGTTCGGCGAATAGAACGCCAACGAACTGTCCGTGCTGAAGTAGATGTACACGGTGCAGGGTGTGGTCGGGAATCCGTTTTCAACGGTCAATCCCTGGATGGAGAACGTCGGCAGGCTGGTGTTGTCGTCGAGGTAGCTGTAGAAGATGCCCTGGGTCTTGCCCGTCGTCCACCAGCACCCGGCGGCCGTCGTGATCGTGACCCCGGCGCGGACCTGGCCGTCGCTCCAAACGAGGTTGCCGAGGTTGGAATTGTTGTAGTTGTCCTTGACGTTGTTCCACCGACTACCCTCGATCGGATAGGCGCCGAACAGCTCGGAGCCCCCCACTTCACCATAGATGGTGGTGTTGTTGCGCGCACCCGCGAAGTTGATCGAAAGCGACAGCGGCTCGGCCTGAACCACGAACGCAGCCAGGATTCCAGCGAAACCGGCAATGAGTTTTTTCATACGG
>JAZUGW010000294.1:0-2293 GCA_045641465.1 Kiritimatiellia bacterium
GCCCCGCTCCCCGACAAGTCGGCCAGCGAATGGGTGCATGTCGCCATCACCTGGAATGCGGACGGCAGCACCTTGTACTACGACGGTGCGAAGTGCTCGTCGACCAACGGCGTTCTTGTGAAGGCGAAGGGGGATTGGACGCTCTGTACTGTGGATGGCGCGAAAGTGGGCACCAAGGAGATGGGCGAGCTGATGATGTATTCGCGGTGCCTGACGGCGAGCGAAGTCGCGGCTGAAATGACGAAGTCTCATACCGGTGAGGAAGCGGGGCTGACGGGCTACTATTCGTTCCGCGAAGGCGAAGACCTTGTGGCGGGCGAGCAGAGCGCGCAGACGACGACCACCGCCTTCCGCAATCGTGTGACCGGAACGGCGTGCACGGCCACGGGCGTTTCGTTCACGAAGGACGCGAAGCTCGTCACGTCCGTCATGCCGCTCGTGTGCGACGCGGAGACGACGCCGACCGTCTACTATCAGAACAATCCTGTCGACGAAAACGGTTTTCCGACCATCGGCTACAACCCGAATGACGAGCACGCGTTCGTCAAGGCCGGCAACGGCGGCTATGTGGCGTGGGCGCTGCGGTGCGATCTGGCGACGGCGAATACGATGCCGCCGGCCGTGTTGGTGGAATACGTGCAGAACGGCAAGTGCCGGATGCAGTTCTACCACGTGGTGGCGACGAATGCTCTGTGGCAGACCCTCTCGGCCGATTGCACGGCCGGTACGGTGCTGCCGGGTCCGCACCCGCTCGACTTCTTCGAGAATCCGTGGCTGAAGGAGACCAACTGGGAATGCGAAACGGGCAAGCCCGGCCCGGCCTATCGTGACCGCAAGGGCCAGATCTGGGGCCGTGCGGCCGGGACGCTCGGCATCCACATGTACTACGCGATGCAGGAGGGCTTCTACTTCCCGAGTCTGGGTGTCGACGAGCAGCCGGCCGTGGGCACGCCGATTCCGTGGCTTGCGGGTTTCGCGGGCAATCATTTGCTGACGGGCGACCCGGCGCTCTGGACGTGGAACGTCGGCTGGCCGGCGAATGTGCCGGAGATGAAGATCGGCCAGACGCTGTCCGTGGCGGCGAGCGGCCTTCCGGAAATGTGGAATGCGAAGTCGATGTCGGTCGTCTATCCGAATCCGGGCGAGGAGGCGGAAAAGGTCGTGATGCTGAGCGACCCGACGGTGAAGCAGACGGTCGCGTTCGACTACAACGACCTCGAGAAGTGCGGGCTCTCCATCAATGCGAACGGCGGGCTGACCTATCGGAAGGGCAAGTACTACTTCACGGAGTTGCCGCCGTCGCTTTCGAGCCGCCTCTATCTGGACGCAAGCAACAACACGCTCTGCTTCATCGGCGAGCGCGTGGAGAAGAACGCAGGCGTGACGATCCTCTACCCGAACGTGCTCTCCGAGGCGGAACGGTGCGCGGCGATCAGCCTCGTCAAGCCCGAGGCCGAGGGCTACGCGGCGTGGGAGACGGCGATCAACGCCTTGGCCGTGGCGCCGGTGGTGCCGAACACGATGGGCACGGAGAAGAACAGCGGAAGCGAAATCACGACCGTCTACAAGCCGGTGGACCATTACGCGCTCACGGCGATGGGCGGCACGAACTACGTGACGGTGATCGAGAACGATGCCACCGACGAGCAGATGTTCCAGGATGACGAAGCGGGCATCTCGAACAAGACGTCGGTCAAAGACGGCGACCCGATCAACATGCACATCTTCAAGGTGGTGCCCGAGTACTACGTGGGCCGCGTCGTTACGCGCGAGGACGAGGTGAACCTCCTTTCGCAGCAGCTCTCGATCGTCTACACCGAACCGTTCGGCGGCAAGGCGGACGACTACGAGTTCGAGTGGAAGAGCGCCGATCCGAATCCGGACGGTACGATTCCGATGGACTTCGACAACGGCTATCTGCTGCGGCCGCTCAACGCGAATTTCGAGGATACCGCATCCGGCCTCACGCGCATCGTCGTGGGCCAGCAGGGCGATACGCTCGCGAACATGGTGAACAAGTACTGGGTGTGCCGCTACCGTGCGAAGGACGCGACGGTGCCCGCCTACGCGACAATGGGCGACCGGTGGAGCGCCTGGACCACGCCGCCGGCGCTTGCTGAAGGCTGGGTGCAGCGCGTCCTCAACAACGTGACGCCGTTCAACCAGCGCATGACCGACCTCTACGAGAACAAGGCCGAGACGGCCGTGTCGATGATCCAGCAGGCGGGCGCGCCGTATGAAGGCGACGTGGCGCTCAACCAGGACAATCTGACGTCCGTCGGCCTCATCCAGC
>JAZUGW010000295.1:0-4474 GCA_045641465.1 Kiritimatiellia bacterium
AGGGAAAAAGGAAAATCCTAATATGAAAAATCGTTTGTTGATGGTGGGCGTTTTCGCCCTGGCTGGAATCATGAATGCCATGTGGGCGGAAACACGTGTGCCCGAGGGGTATCAGGAGCTCACGTTCATCGAATCGTCTGGCCACGCATGGCTTGACACGGGGTTCGTGACGACGGAACGTACCGCCATCGACATCGATTTCACCGTGACGGGCGACTTCGGCAATCACGCCTATTTTTGCGGCGACTGGGCCGATCTCGGACATCTGCTTGTTCTCAAAAACCGCGCATTGATGGAGTTCTACGGATCACCTGAGGTCGGACCCGACTCGCTGCCGAAGGCGCTCGTGAGTTCGGCCGTGGGGAGGCGGCGCTATCGCCTTGCCGTGGTGCCGGGCGGCTCGCCTTCGATTTTCCTCTACGACGACGAGACGGGGGCGCAGATCGCTGCGGCCCAGGTGTCGCTCGCCCGCAAGGGGAAGGGCACGATGACGCTCTTCGCGGCGGACCGCACGGGGCGTTACGTCGCCTCCTACCGTCTCCACGGCTTTAAACTCGTCGAGGCGGGAAAGACTGTGCGCGACTACGTGCCGGCGCGGCGTGTACGCGATGGCGCGGTGGGGCTTTACGACCTTGCGACCAAGGCGTTCGCCGCAAGCCAGGGACCTCGTCCGTTTCTTGCGGGCGACGTCGTGGCGCCGCCGCTTGCCGCGAAAGGCGCCTATCGCTTCTACCGTTTCAAGGTGGACCCGATGACTGCCGACGGTCTGCAGATTTCCGAAATCAAGCTTTTCAACGGTACGACGGATGTGACGCGGCAGGCGTGTCGGATCCACTACGATGCGACGACACGTGCCAATGCCAACTATGTCCTGCGTAAAAATTATGAACCCGTGCTGGCGTTTGACGGTGATCGCCGCACGAAGTGGTACGACGACCGCGCGGGCAACCCCGCCGCCCAGGGTGCGTTGTGGGTCACGCTCGAGTTTCCCTGTCCCATCGAGGTGACGCGCTATGAATGGTATACGGCCGATCTCGTGAAAACCTTTGCCGCGCGCAGTCCGTCGGACTGGCGCTTCCAGGGGTCGAACGACAACGCGACCTGGACCGATCTCGACGTGGTGACGGGCGCTCGCACGACGCTCAAGGACGCGACGCTCGCCTATCGTTGGGAGAAGGGGAAGACGATGCCGATTGTCACGGCCTATTCGCTCGTCACGCGGGACGGCCGTCGGCTCGTGGCGCGCGACATGGGCGGCTCGCTCTGCTATTCCCTCGTGCCCACGAATGCGCTTCCGGCGAACCTTCCACCCGTGCGCGAGTGGAAGATCTACTGCCTCACCTCCTCGCATACTGACATCGGCCTCGAGCGTTCTTCCTACTGGAAGCGCCATGGGTCGGTGCTTTACATGGATCATGCGCGCGAACTTGTGAAGGCCGATCCCAACGACGCCGATCCCGCCGCCTACCGCTATACGGTCGAAGGCGCGTGGTTCTTCGGCAACTATCCGCAGGAACGGGGCGAGGCGGCCACGCGGCAGTATGTCGCGGAGGCGATGACGCGAAACCGGATTGGCACCTCGGCGCTGTGCGCGGGCAATTTCACTGAGGTGTACGGCTTCGAGCAGATGTGCCGTTCGACCTACGCGCGCAAACGCTTCGAGGACCGGTGGGGCCTCGCGCCGAAGACGATGTTCATGGCCGACAACCCCGGGCTTTCGTGGGGACTTGTCCAGCCGTGTGTGGAGGCGGGCGTGGAGAACCTCGTGTTCCTGCCGAATGTCGGCTGGTGGACGCCCCACTGCGGCGTGCGGGGGGATGTGAATTGGAAGTCGCCCCTGCCGATGCTCTATTGGTGGGAGGCGGCCGATCGTTCGTCGAAGATGCTCGTGTGGGCCGTTGGCCACTACGGAAGCGCCTCTCAGCCGTTTGGCGTCGGCCGCGGGTATTCGCGCATCGGGACTGTGGCGGCGATGGAACGGATGATGCCCACGCAGCTCGCGGCGATGGAGAAGCGCTATCCCATTGACGTGTGGCTCATTTCGCACTATGAGGATTTCGAGGATCCGAACACGTTGGTCAGCGACCTGTTCAAACGGTGGAACGCGAAGTGGCGTTGGCCCGAGATGCACACGGTCGCGAGTCCCGACGAACCCTTCGACATCGTGCGCGCGAAGTGGGGCGACAAGATCGCGACCCTGCGCGGCGACATGCCGAGCGGCTGGACGCAGTTCGTGATTTCCATGCCCGAGTGTTTTGCCCGCAAGGTGACGGTGGACCGCGAACTCGCCGCAACGGAGGCCGAGGCGGCCGTGCGTGCCGTCACGAAGGGCGAACCGTATCCGCTCGAAGACTTCTCCCGCGCCTGGTGGGGCCTTGTGAAGAACGACGAGCACAGCTACGCGACGCCGGCTTTCTATCAAGGCCGCCGCACCTTTGAAACCATGATGCAGCACATGGATTGGGTGGAAAAGGCGGAGCAAGCCGCGGAGCGGTTTGCAAATGGAAAATTGAAAATGGAAAATGTAAAATGGTTTGAGGAAGCCCACCAGAGAGCCCATTCGCAAGCCCCTGTCCTGTGTTCGGGCGTTCACGCCCGAACCCTCGAGAACCGCTACTACCGCGTGAAAGAGGAGAGCGGCCTCATCACGTCGATCTACGACAAGGAACTGGACCGCGAGCTGTTGAACGCGCCCGCGAACGATCTTCTCTACACGCGCGACTTCCACAAGACGTGGGAAAAGGACGCTGCCGCCGCGCTCGGTGCCGAGGTGGTGCGCAGCGTACGGCTCGATCCCGACGAGAAGCGCATCTGGGTGGAGATCGAAATCCGCCATGCGAAGAACCTGCGCTGCCGCAGCAAAGAGCGCTACAACCGCTACGGCTACCTCGCGTTCCCGTTCGACGTGCCGGGCGGCACGTTCTATGCCCAGCTGAATGGTCCTGTCATGCGCCCCTATCTCGACATCACGGGCCACACGTCCGATTCGTATGTGGTCGCGCGCGACTGGGTGGGCGTGGAGAATGGTGCGTTCGGCGTAGCACTCGTGCAGTTCGATTCCGCGATGGTCGAGTTCGGCGAAATCCATCCCGACAAGTCGTGCTACACCGGGAAGCCGCCAGCGGGCAAGACCGCGATCTACCCGGCGCTCTTCAACGACCAGCTCGCAGAGCACAAGCCGGACGGCGAAAGCTTCAACCTGCGCTACCGTTATGCGATCACCAGCTACAAGGGCACCTGGCAGGCGGCGCACGTGGGCGCCTTCGCCGCGCGCACGGTGAACCCGCGCCTCGCGGCCGTCTCGGCGGCACACGTGAAGACGGACGTGCCGGGCGTCGTGCTGAGCGGCCTCAAGGTCGCCGAGGACGGCAAGGGCCTCATCGCCCGCTTCCGCGAAACGGAAGGGCGCACGCTCACGGCGCGCGTGTGGCAGAACCTCCTCCCCGGTGCGAAGGTCGAGCGCAACACGATTCTTGAAAAGCCGTGGACGGACGGTCCGGCAGAAGTGCTGGCGCTCAAGCCCTACCAGTATGCGACGGTGCGCATCTCGAACGGGAAGAGCTTCGCCCTCCAGCCCGCCGACGACAACGCCTTCAAATACACGGGCCTCATCTCCGAGCCAAAGGCGATCCACGGCGAACGACTCGGCCAAATCTATCTCGAATGGGGACTCGACCCCTCGCCCGCCTTCGACCACTGGGAGCTCTACCGCGGCGACTCGGCGGGCTTCCCGCGCGATCTGGCGCACTTCGTCGCCGACGTGAAGCCCGATGTCATCAAGGGTCTCGCCTTCGCCGTGAACCGCTTCGACGATCGCGGCCTCAAGACGCACACCCGCTACCACTACGCGATCCGCGCCGTGCACACCGACGGCACGAAGGGCGCGTTCCACACCTGCAGCGCCCTCACGCGCGACGTGCCGGAAGGCGTACTCACCACGCACGGCGAAGCCGACCGCTGACATCTGCAAATCGCACAACCGCAACAACGAAATTTGATTTTTGCGGCGGTGTCGGCTGTCAATTTTATCCATCCTTTTCGTTAATGCTCACGCGGAGAGTGTGGAGAGGATGCTATAGGATCAAACGCGCCAATACGAATCGGTTCCGTCCGTCCGATCCGTCCGATCTGTCCTAGCGAAAAAATCAAGGCACTCATCATGCAATGCTGGGTGCCTGCTTTTTGTCTTTAGGATCGACAGGACCGACAGGACCGAAGGATGGTAAAATCATTATTTTGACAGTGAGATGCCTACCACTTGGTGTTTTGTCCCAGGTTCAACGGCCTTCGTAAGTGGCCTGTAATCTGGCGAGGGAGTCCGTCAATCACTCCAAAGTTCTGATTCAGGTTTCATAGAAGGAAGATTTCGTGTATAATACTTTTAGTTCAAGAGGCACAGATGATTGAGAACATCCATTCAGTTTGCATCAACACGGCCTATGTCTGCGCAGCAGGCGTAGGAGCGGCCGTCGTT
>JAZUGW010000296.1:0-2527 GCA_045641465.1 Kiritimatiellia bacterium
CTCGACACCCGTGATGACGACGCGTCCCGTATTGCCCTTCCGGCGGAAACGCGCCGGCAGGAACGTGTAGCAGCCAGGCCAGGGAGAATAGGCGCGGAGCAGCAATTCGATCTCGCGCGACTTCTTCTTCCAGTCGATGAGACCATCCGTCTTCTTGATCTTGTGCGCAAAGGTCGCCTTCGCGTCTTCCTGCTCGATCGGCGGCGGCAGCGTGCCGGCTTCGAGCATGCGCAGAGTCTTCGCAAACGTCACACCGCCCGCAATCGCCAGACGGTCCATCAGCGTGTCGCCCGTGTCGTCCGAATAGATCGGTTCGATCGCCTTGCGCAGAATCGGACCGTCATCCATGCCGCGTCCCATTCGAATGACGGAAATGCCCGTGAGTTCATCGCCGGCGAGCAAAGCCGCCGTCACGGGCGAGGCGCCGCGATACTTCGGCAGGAGCGAGAAGTGGCAGTTGATGCAGCCGTATTTCGGCAGGTTGAGGATTTCGTCCTTGAGGAACTGTCCGAACGCCACAACGGCGATGACATCCGGCTTGCGCGCACGGATCCATTCAACGGCCTCGGGCGCATTCACGTTTTCAGGCGTGATGCAGTCGAGGATGCCGCGCTCGCTCGCATATTTGCGGCACGGACACGGCGTCAGATCGCGTCCGCGCCCAGCCGGTCGATCCGGCTGCGTCACCAGACCGACGACTTTCAGACTCGGCAGGCGGAGAATCGCGTGCAGGCACGTGGCCGACGCTTGAGATGATCCCATGAATACGATACGCATCTGATGTTACCTCCTGCCTGTTGAAAAAACTACTTGTCGAGTCCCGGGAAATCGAGCGTCGCAAAATAGTCCGCCAACGTTTCCGCACGGCGAATGAGTTTCACCGAGCCGTCTTCTTCCAGCAGCAGCTCCGCGCTGCGAAGCTTGCCGTTGTACTGGAAGCCCATCGCGTGTCCATGCGCGCCGGCGTCGTGCAGCACGAGCAGGTCGCCCGGCTCCACCGTCGGAATCGCGCGGTTGACGGCGAACTTGTCGTTGTTCTCGCAAAGCGAACCGGTCACGTCGCACATCATCAACGGCACGGACGGCGTCACGCCCGGGAAGTTGTAGGTCGTCCCCGCTTCGCCGTACTTCGGCACGGAGATGTGGTGATAGGCGCCGTAAAGCGCCGGACGCATCAGGTTCGCCATGCAGGCGTCGAGTCCCACGTAGGTCTTGTAGGTGCGCTTGATGTGGCGCACGCGCACGACGAGGTAGCCGTAGGGACCCGTGATGCAGCGGCCGCATTCCATGAAGACCTTGAGGTCCGGATGGCCGCGATCGAGGAGATGCGTCTTGTAGGCCGCCTGGATGCCGGCACCGATGACTTCGAGCGGCTGTTCCTTCTGCTCGGGCTTGTAGGGAATGCCGATGCCGCCGCCGATGTTGATGAACTCGAACGTGATGCCGACCTTCTGCGAGATTTCGGTGACGAGATCGAAAAGAAGCGTGGCCGTATCGATGATGTATTGCGGATCGAGTTCGTTCGAGGCGACCATCGTGTGGAGGCCGAAACGTTTGACGCCCTTCGCCTTCATGCGCGTGTAGGCTTCGATCAGCTGGTCCGTCGTGAATCCGTACTTGGCCTCTTCCGGCGTCCCGATGATGGCGTTGCCGCCCTTGAGCGGACCCGGATTCCAGCGGCAGCAAAGGAGTTCGGGAAGTTTGCCGCCCAAGCTCTTCTCAAGGAAGTCGAGATGCGTGATGTCGTCCAGATTGATGATGGCGCCCAGCTGGGCCGCCTTTTGGAATTCTTCTGCCGGCGTATCGTTGGACGTGAACATGATGTTCTCGCCCACGTTGCCGACGGCCTCGGAAAGGACGAGTTCCGCGAGAGACGAGCAGTCGCAACCGAACCCTTCGGCACGGAGGAGTTGAATCAGGTAGGGATTCGGCGCCGCCTTCACGGCAAAGTATTCATGGAAGCCCTTGTTCCAGGCAAACGCGGCTTTCAGACGACGCGCAAAAGCGCGCATCGCCCGCGCGTCGTAGAGATGGAACGGCGTCGGATAGGTTTCGGCCAGCTTCTCAAGCTGCTCATTATTCAAAGGCAATGTTTTCATAGGCGGATATTTTATCATTTCCAAACTAAGTGTTCAAGGCCCACGTAATCTGCGTTGTAGTCGGTCAGTGAGCGGGGGGACTTGTTCCTTCCACAACCCGCGATCGGGGCCGTGGTGTCCGTGTGGGTGGAGGCTCGCGCGGCTTCGGGGGCAACCGTACGCCCGTCCGTGAAGGGCCCGCAGCCCGCGCCGTCGCACCCGCCGCAGCCAGACGGCTGGCGGCGGGATGCGCCGGCGCGACCTGCGGGCCCTTCACGTGAGGTACGTTCGGCTGTCGCCCCCCGAAGCCGCGCGAACTCCACGGCCGGTACGGCCGCAACGGCGCGACCCCGCCGACTCCGCCGACGACGGGCGGGAGCCGCAGGCGCGTACGGCGCGTCTTCGGGGCATCTGGCGGGGCCGGAATACCGGCTCGCGCCACCTGCCCG
>JAZUGW010000297.1:0-4117 GCA_045641465.1 Kiritimatiellia bacterium
CAACTGCTCCAGCCAGACCTACACTGGCGGCAACGAGGTGATGGCGGGCCAGATTCGCCCGAACAAGACCGGTACGCAGTACTTGTTCGGTCCGTTTGGGTCGGAGATGCTGCTGCACGAAGGCACCGTGTTCGAGAGCAATGGCTACGGAGAAAACACGGTCGTCAAATTCGTCCTCGATGGTGGCACGATCCGCAACACGGGCGCGGATCTCAAGGACGGCACGGCGCTGGGCAAGATCCTCCTCACGGCGGACTCGCGGCTCGAACCGGTGCGTGCGCTCTCGGTGTGGTGGGATCAGCACTACATCGACATGGGCGGACACACCCTCACGGTGCCGATTGGCCGCGACGGTCGTTACTTCTCGATCGGTGCGAACACGACGGTGATTCGCAACGGCACGCTCGACATCACGAGCGGCGGCTGGTTCCGTGTGTACCATGGTGCGCTTGATGCGTCCACGGTGTCGCTGCGTGCGAACTGCGCGATTGAAATCGCCGACGACACCGGCGGGGCGATGACGCTCAAGGACTACACGGCGCTCTATTCGGCGAACTACAACAACGGCACCAACATCATCAAGGTGCTCGGCACGTTCACGCCGGCGGCGGGCCAGTACTTCCGCGGCTGCGAACTGCAGAACGGCGCAACGCTCGACCTTTCGGCGCAGAAGGACGTGTTCTCCCTCGTGAGCGCGTTTACGGGCGGTGCGCGGGAGATGAAGTTCGCGGCGGATGCCTTGGAAATCGGCGTGACGCTGAGCGATCGTCCGATCCTCGGCAATGGCAAGGTCGTCGACTGGACGGGCCGCGCGCCCGAGAATCTGGCGGATATGAAATTCACGCTCGACGCGGCCAGCCGTCGTCGGGGCCGCCGCCTGATCGTGAAGTCCGACGGCTTGTATGTGGAAGGCGGATTCATTCTGTTCGTGCGCTAATCGTGTTTTGCGGCGCGCGCAGTGCGCGCGCCCGACCCGCATGAGGGGATAATACACTTGCATTTTTAAGGAGACAAAGGTCTATGAATAGGAATCGTTTAAAGGTGTCGTCGTATCTTGCGATGGCAGTGGCGGCAGGCGTGGCGCTTTGTGCGATGGGTGCAAACGACTGGACGGGTGCTGGCGGAGACGGACTCGTCTCCAATCCCGCGAACTGGTCGCTGAACAAGGTTCCGGATGGGGGCGACCCTGTCCGTTTCTACCATAATACGACCGTCAACAACCAGCGGACGTTGACATTTGACTGTGTAATTTCAGCTGGTAGCCACTACGCCTGGGCGGGGGCGAACTCGGGTCAGGTCATGTTCGATCCGGTTTCGGGAGCCTGCTTGCCGATCACGTTCCAGGCCACCGATCCCGCGAATGGCTTGACGCAGGCGGCGGGTACGGATAGCAGTTTTCGTTTCTGCGACGGTGATGACCAGAATTTGGCTTTGCGTATTCTGAGCGGCACCTATACGACCGCAGCGGAAGCCTGGATCGGCGTGAAGGGCAAGGCCTGGTTCGACATGCAGGGCGGCACGATCAACGTGGGCAGCAACTTCAAAATCGCCCAGAACGCGAATGCCTACGCGGATGTCACATTCGCGGGTGGACTCGTCGACATCAAGGGCGACCTCAACATCGCCAACAACGCGAGTGCCGTGGCGAAGGTGGTCATCGGCAGCGGCGACCCCGCGAAGACGGCCGTCGTCAGCGTGCCCAACAACAAGTGGGCGATTCTCACTTCGGTGGCGGGCGGTACGGCGACGATGACGCTTCGCACGGGCGGCGAATTGCGCTGTGGCGTTCTGAACTGCCGTAGCGTAAACTCGACGCTCATTTTCGACGGCGGCACTTTGAAGAACATCGGCCAGGACGGCAATGTGAGATCGCACGGCTATCTCATCACCTATTGTGAAGACCACGCGCAGGACACGGTGGGACGGCGCATCCTCTTCACCGAGAACGGCGGCACGATCGACACCATCCTGGGTGGACACATCGATATCCCGATGACCCTCGCGGAAGGTGCAACGGCGACGATGCTGACGAAACGCGGCATCGGTGCGTTGGTTCTGGGTTCGGTCGGAGAGGGCTTCTCGGTCGTAGTCCAGGAAGGTTCGCTGCAGGTGGAGAACGGCACGCTCGCCGCGCTCACCCTCGCGGGCGGCTACCTGGTCGCCGGCAAGATCCCCGCACACGCCGAACCCGTGCAGGTGACAGGCGGACGGATCATCATTCCGGCTGTCGACGAAACATCTCTCGTGGACGGTGTCGCCGTCGCGACCGGACTCAACCTCAACGACTTCGCCCTTGCGGAGGGCCTCGTTCCGGCCGACGTCTTCGATGTGCAGGGTGCCGAACACTTCACCTTCGAAATCACGGTGGCGGACGACGGTGCAATTTCGTACGTGCCGCATGCGGCGAACCGCCTGCCGGCCGGCTACACGCGTCTGTCGTACATCCAGTCTTTGGGCGGACAGTACATCCTCACGGGCTTCCTCGCCCAGCATGATACGCGCGTGCAGATGGACTTCGGCGGCGTACACTACGTGGCGTCCGTGGCGCTCTTCGGACAGGATTCGTGGGGCGGCAGCCGTTTCCTCTTCAACATGCAGAACAATACGAGCGCCAACCGTTTCATGTTCCATTCTGCAGGAGCGATTCTGCCGCCCGTCGAGGCGAACACCGACTATTCGGTGCTCGTCGAGCCATGTACAATCACGCTGACGAAGGTTTCCACTGGCACAGAAACGCGCGTCGCGGCGACCAATCAGGTGATCGCGACGGCGAATCGGGAACTCGCGATTTTCGGCCTGAACAACGGCGACAAGCGCTCGATTTTCAAGTTCTACCGCATGAAGATGTGGGCGGGTGGCGAAGACCTCGTGCGTGACTTCGTGCCCTGCCAGAACGCGCAGGGCGAGGCGGGGCTCTACGACCTCGTCGGCCGCCGCTTCTACGCGAACGCGGGCACGGGTAGCTTCGCCGTGCCGGGTGACGAGACCCGTGAGGGGTATCTCGACTACATCGAGTCGACGAGTGACCAGTACATCAACACCGGCTACATCCTCAAGACGCTTTCGAAGGTCGAGTGCGTGGTGGACGTGAAGAGTACGCAGCCCAAAACCTGGTCGGCTGTCTTCGGTTCGCGTAAGAGCACGTATTACTACAATTGTTTTGGGTTGTTCGCGAAATCGAGCAAGTCGCCGACGACGGTCTATGCCCGTACGGGGGTGGAGACGCCGGGCGGTCCGCTCATCATGGATGCGAAGGTTCATGTGACCGCCGAGGGGCAGGACTGCTCGTGGTACCGTGTCGACGATCCGGCGGCGACGGGATCTATCAAGACGACCGGTTCGCTGAACGAATGTGTGAACAGCTGCTACATCTTCGACTTGAACAAGGAGAACGGCGCGGGTGATCTTCGCGACACCTCCTACTGCCTGATGAAGCTCTATTCTTTCAAAATCTCGGATGGCAGCGTGGTGCAGCGTGACCTCGTGCCGTATCGCAAGGCGAACGGCGAGGTGGGCCTTGTCGACCGCGTACACAACAACACCTTCTACGGCAACTGCGGTGCGAGCGAACCGTTTGTGGGCGGTGGAACGCGTGCGTTCTATACGACGGGAACGGACCTTGAACTCCAGATTGGCACCTTTGCGGCGGCGGACGTGTCGGCCAATTGCACGGAGATCACGAAGGTCGGACTCGGAACCGTGAATGTGGCGGGGGTGACGAGCTTCCCGCCGCTCACGGTGGAGAGCGGCTATCTCTCCTTCGCCAACAATGTGGCGGAGACGCACACGGTGGCGGGTACGCTCGCGCTCGCGGGCGGTTCGCACCTCGTCTTCGATGTGACCTCGGACGGCAACGACACGCTCGCCTGTTCGCGGCTTGATCTTTCGACGGCAACGACGCTCCAGCCGGACACGATTTCCGTCAATGCGTTCAGCGTGGCGGGAGTGGACGCGCCGCGCACGCTCCTCACGGGGGGGGCGCTCACCGAGGCCGATGTTGCGCGCTTTGTGCTGGCGAGCGACGTCCCGTCGCGGCTCGCGGTGGCGAATGGCAATCTTCAGCTCGTGCCTCAGGCGGTGGAAGGTGCGGTCTGGATCGGTGGCGGCGCGACCGGCA
>JAZUGW010000298.1:0-5612 GCA_045641465.1 Kiritimatiellia bacterium
CGCCTTCGAGTTCTTTTTCATGTCTTCCCGCCCTTCCATGCAGGACGCGTCCGCTGATTTTCGTATTCCGGCGCAACACCAGCCGCCGCCCAAGACCATCTCGGACACATGAAAAAGAGCGCACTTCCTCCCATGCACTCACCCGGAGCCCGACCAAAGGCCCATTAGGAATACACGAAGAAAAAATGCGCCCAGCTGGGCGCATCTTAACTTACATGCCGTTCCTAATGAAATGTTTTGGTCGTATTTCGGGTGAACAGCGTGTAGCTTAGATGCTACATTGATTTAACGTTCGGGGGTGGAAGAAGGATGTCATCGCGCACGAAGTCGATTAGACGCCCCGGATCAGTTCCCGAACTATGTCATGCCCCGGCGGATGCGGCCCTGCGGCCCTCACCGACGAAACGTAAGTAGTATATCAAAAAATCGCCGCGATTTCACGCGGCGATTAAAAGAATTAAACAAGGGGCGCCCGAAGGGATCGCTCTTCAAAAAAGGGATTCGAGCGTCGGCACAAATGCGGGGAACGATTCGTTCAGAATCTCGGCCCCTTCCACCGTGACAGGTGCGCGCAGGCCGCACAGGGCAAGCGACATGGCAAGGCGATGATCGCCGTTCGCCTGGACGGTTCCGCCCGTCAGGGTGCCGCCCTCAAGGGCGAAACCGTCGTCGAATTCTTCGACCGCGGTACCGAGCGCACGCAACTGCGTGACGATCGCCGCAATGCGATCCGTCTCCTTATAACGCAATTCCCGCGCGTCCCGCACGACCGTGCGACCCGTTGCAAACGCCGCAACGGCCGCAATCGCCGGGAACTCGTCGATCGCACGCACCACAAGGTCGCCGTCGATTTGTATGCCCTTGAGCGGTGCCGCGACGAGACGCACATCCGCAATCGGTTCACCCATTTCAAGGCGCTCATTCTGACGCGTGACCTTCGCCCCCATCTGCTCCAGTACGTCGAGAATGCCCGTCCGCGTCGGATTGACGCCAATGCTGGTCACCGTGACGTCGCTCCCGGGCACAAGCGCCGCGGCAGCAAAGAGGAATGCGGCGGACGAAATGTCACCCGGCAGCGTGCCCGTGAGCGGTTTCAACGGCGTCGTTCCCAAGGGCTGGACGACCGAGGTGGCGCCCTCTTCGACAATCGAGGCGCCCATATTGTTCAACATGCGGGCCGTATGGTCGCGCACGGGCCCCGGTACCGTCAACCGACACGGCTGCCGGGCACCCAACGCAGCGAGTTGCAGACAACTCAGAACCTGTGCCGAAGCGACCGGCAGCGTATAGTCAAGCGAACCCAGCACGGCAGGCGAAATCGACAACGGTGCCGCTCCCTGGACAGTCTCGATTCGGGCCCCGAGCGTTCGAAGCGGATCCGCGATACGTCCCATCGGACGCTTCCGCAATCCCGCGCTGCCATCAAGCGTCGCCGTCGAACCTGTCCCCACAAGCGCCCCGGCGAGCAGGCGGATCGTCGTCGCCGAATTGCCGCAATACGCCGTTGCGCCTACATTCGGAAATGCCCGGAAGCCATTCCCTCGTACGCGAAGGACGCCGTTTTCAAGCGACGAAGGGACCCCCAGCGACTCGAGCGCACCGCGCATGGCACGCGTCACCCCGCTGTCGGGATAATTGGTGACAACACTCTCACCTTCGGCTAAAGCCGCAAAAAGAGCCACACGATGTGCGAGCGACTTATCGCCTGGAACCGTCACCGCGCCTTTCAGGGGACGCGTGCAAATCGGAAGCGTGAGCGTCATAGCATCAAGCCTTGATCGTACCCAACCGCTGGCCCGCGTACTTCTTCTCGTGGATCGGCCGCCACCACCAGGCGTTCTCGAGATACCACTGCACGGTTTCACGAATGCCCGTATCGAACGTACGCGACGGCTGCCACCCGAGTTCGTTCATCAACTTGGCAGGATCGATGGCATAGCGCAAGTCGTGTCCAGGACGATCGGCCACATAGGTGATGAGCGACTCATACCGGGTTCCATCCGCACGCGGACGCAATTCGTCCAGGATTCGGCAGACCGTCTGGACGACCTCAAGATTCGTACGCTCGTTATGGCCGCCGACATTATAGGTCTCACCCGGCACACCCTTCTGATTGACCAGACACAGTGCCGCCACATGGTCATCCACATAGAGCCAATCGCGCACATTCGCCCCCTTGCCGTAGACCGGCAGGGGCTTGCCCTCAAGACAGTTGAGGATGATCAACGGAATCAACTTCTCGGGGAAGTGATACGGACCGTAGTTGTTCGAGCAGTTCGTGATCAAAGTCGGCAGACCGTAGGTGTCATGCCAGGCGCGAACAAGGTGATCCGACGCGGCCTTCGAGGCCGAATAGGGCGAATGCGGCTGATAGGGCGTCTTCTCCGTGAAGAATCCGGTCTCGCCCAGCGAACCATAGACCTCGTCCGTTGAAATGTGCTGAAAACGGAAAGCCGCCTTCGCCGTTTCGTCGAGCGTCTTCCAATAGGCCAGCGCTGCCTGCAGCAGATTTGCCGTTCCGGTGACATTCGTACGAATGAACTCCCCGGGACCGTCAATTGAACGGTCCACATGCGACTCGGCCGCCAGGTGGAAGATCGCATTCGGACGAAACGCCGTAAAGGCCTGCGGCATCGCGACGGCATCGCAGATATCGGCCTGAAGGAAAAAGAGACGGCGATCATCTGCAAAATCAATTGCCGCGACAGAAGTCCGAATATCAACTACGGGGTCGAGTCCGACCTCCTTCAACGATTCGGGCACACCCGCGTAGGTCAGTTTGTCGATCACCAGCACGGTCGCGCCCAGGTCCCGCACAAGATGGCGTACGAGGGCGGAACCGATGAACCCGGCGCCACCGGTGACGACAAACCGCTTAGTCATCGTCCGCAAGCTCCGAAATCTCGTTCTTCTTTCCCGGCGAAGGCGGAACAGGCTTCTTCTCCTCCGCCTTTTTCCCTTCAGGTGGCGGCGTCATCTTCTTGTCGTCGACCGGCTTCTCAAGAGGCTTCTTCTCATCAGCCTTCTTGACGTCCTTTGAGTCCTTCGCGTCTTTCGCGCCCTTCGTGTCTTTCGCATCTTTCGCGTCTTTAGCGTCTTTCGCGCCCTTCTTCAGCGGCGCATACGGCGAATACGGCGCATACGGGCGATAGCTTCCACCGTAGGCACGATAACCACCATACCCACCGTAGCCGCCATAGCCGCCATAACCGTAGCCGTAGGCATGGCCGCTCTGCGAGAATGCATTGGAGGAACCCATTTCAACGTCGTTGACGACGATACCGATCACCGTCGCACCCGATTCGCCGAGCTGACGCGCCGCATGCTGAATCGGCTTGAAGTGCGTACGGTCAGGGCAGCACATAATCATAACCGAGTCCACCATCGAAGCCAACGTCATCACGTCGCCCACCACGCCGAACGGCGGCGAGTCGATGATGATGCGGTCGTAGTTCGCGCGCGCCCACTTGAAGAAGTCCGGCACGATCTGGGAACCCATGATCGAGGACGGGTTCACATCGTCCGGCGGCAAGGACGCAATGACGTCCAGATGCTCCACGCCACTCGCATTGATGAGCGAACTGAAGTCGCGCGCACCATCCTTGCGGGAAAGGTAGTGCGAGAAGGAATGCGCCAAGTCCATGTTCTTCAACCCCCACACGCGGGCGAGACGCGGACGACGCATATCGAAGTCAACGAGCAGCGTCTTCTTACCGGCCTGTGCACTTGAAATGGCGAGCGAGCAGGAGGTAATCGTCTTACCTTCGCCCGGCTGCGTGGACATGAGCAACAAGGCCTGCGAAATCGCCTGGTAGCGCGGCGAGTCCAGAAGGTTACGCAGACCCGCCATGGCTTCCGCGAACTGCGAGTACTTGTTCTCCTGGATGAACTTCGCCACCTGTTCACGCTTTTTACGGCGCACGTGCGGCAACACCGCAAGCACCTTGAGCGCCAAGCGGCCTTCAATATCCTGAAGCGAGACGATCGTATCTTCAAGGTGGTCCAGGACCAGTACAAAGAGAAGACCGAGGCCCAGCGCCACCACGGCACCGGCTGAGAAGATGATCATCGGGTTCGGCAGCACCGGGCGTGACGGCACCAGTGCAGGACGCCCCACGCGAACGATTTCGAAGTTCTGCTCAGCACGAATGCGCGCTTCGTTTTCACGCTGCATCAGGTCCTTGAGCATGGCCGTGGAAACTTCCATTTCCTTTTCAAGCTGCTTGAGACCGGCATCCGCAGAAACAATTCGCTGGGAAATTTCGGCCTGCTGCTTGCGAAGCATTTCACTGCGAGACTTGTTGACTTCCAACTGGTTCTTGAACGCGTTGAGGTTGCCCTTCGCCGTCGAAAGCGCGTTGGCCACGGCCTCCACAAACGCGGTCTTCGCAGATTCAAGTTCCTTTTCCTTGGCCTTGACGGCCGGATGGAGTTTCGTAAACGTTGCCAGCAGCTGCCCCATTTCCGACTCCACCTTCTGCAATGCCGAATAGGCCGTTCCAATTTCAGCCGAACGGGGTACGGACGACGGCAGAGATGCAAAATCTTCTGGATGCGCTTGTGCCTTTTCAAGCACGGCAACCCATTCCGCAGCCGCAGTGACTTCCGACTGCAGCGAAAGCAGGTCAGACGTTGTCTTCTGCAATGACTGCTCAATGAGCGTCCTCTGCGACAGCATTTCGTCAATCTTGTTCTCCGTGCGGAACTTGAGCAGACGCTTCGAAATATCCTCGTCCACACGGCGCTGATGAAGCACCTGATCCGTAATCTGCTGCACGGCTTTATCGCAGGCGGCTTTGTTTTCTTCGTCCGTAAAGGACTCAATGGACTCCGCGTAGGCATTGGCGAGCGAAGCCGCCAACTGCGGCGATGTCGAACGCACCGCGATCGTAATCAAGCGCGAATGACGTACGAGTTCAAGCTCCGACCCCGACAGGGTATCTAGAATTTCCTTATCGGTCGTCGTCGATGCCGGATAATTCGCGCGATACTGCTGAACGATCTTCGTCGCAATCTTGTCCGAACGCCACTGCGACAGACGTGTGTTGAAGATTTCCTCATAACTAACGCCGTCACCGTCAAAAATACCCGATTCAACGCCTGGCGAAGTCTTACGGGCGCGCGTATCCATCGTGAATTCGCTCTTCGCTTCGTAGATGGTCGGCGAAATACGATAAACGGCAAATGCTGCCACCAAACCGATTAGCAGGAACACGAGCACGGAAATCCAGCGCTGCGCAATCACACGCAACACACGACCGAGCGTAATCGTACCGACGAGAGAGTCTGCGTCCTGTCCATTACCCTGACCGCCGTATGAACCGCCGCCATAGTAATAGGGCGCCGCGCCGCCGCCACCGTAGTAGGCAGGCTGCGACGAACCGTAATAGAGAGGAGACTTTTTGGCCGTACCGTAGTAGAGGGGCTTCTGGCCGTAAGTCGATGAAGAGGAAGGCGATGCCATAGTATCACTTCTCCGACGAATGTGAATGATGGTGTGAAGAGGACGACGCCTCGGATTCAACCGATGCGCTAACGGCTCTCTCCCGCGGGAAGGAGGACGCAGACAGCGCCAACGGAACCACAGCGGTCAAGATGAACGTCGAACTATC
>JAZUGW010000299.1:0-29327 GCA_045641465.1 Kiritimatiellia bacterium
CGACATCACCGTCATCGGCAACGGGACCTTCGGCATCGGCTGGCCGTCGACGTTGATGACGACGGGCGAAGTCCGTGTGCGCGGCGCAAGTACGTTCGAGTATGCGAGTTTCGAGTTGAAGCCGCTCGTGCGGTTGGAGGATGCCGGGGCGCGTTTGCTGCTGACGGGCGTTGAAGCGCCGTCGAAGCGCGTCCAGGCACGTGCAGTCGCGTGCGCGGGTTCGCGAATCGAAGTCAGCCAGGTGGCTGTGGCGACCTTCTCGACGCTGGAGTTGGCGGCGGGTTCGGCGCTGCGTGTGAATGTGGGTTCGGATGGCGTGGGGCGTTTCGATCTGCGGGGTTGCGACGTGACCTGTCCGACCGAGGGCCAGGTGAACTTCGAGGTCGCCGTGGTGGGGAATCTGCCGGCTGGGCGCTATCCCGTTCTCTCCTACGACACGAACGATCCCGAAAAGATCAATCCGGTCGTGGTGGGCGAAACGACGATGACCTCTCACTTCGAGTTCGAGGATGCGACGCATCGTCTGGTGTTCGTGGTGGATGGTTCGGACGTCGAACCTGCATCGAACATCTGGTGCGGCGAGGCGGAAGAGGGCTTGTGGTCGAAGGCGCTCAACTGGAAGTATACGGCCTCGCCGATCGAAGGGAAGGCGCTGATCTTCGAGGGGGCCTCGGGGTTGACGAACCGCAATGACACGGGAGTTGCGGTCTTCCCGACCTTGACCTTCCAGGATTCGCGGTCGACGATCTGCGGGGCGTTCGACATCGATCTCGCCTTGACGGCCGAGTTGGCTGGACCGAACCCCGTCACGAGTTCTGCCACGACGATGCAGGTGGTGCGTGGATATGCCAGCTCGGCCAATTTCCGCAAGAAGGGAGCGGGTGACGTGATGTTCGTCGATCCGGATGTGCGCGGCTACTTCGTGCAGGATGCGGGGTCGCCCATTACGTTCTATGCGAGCGAAGGCAACACGGTGTCGCTCAATTCGGACAACGGCAACGCGTCAAAGGGATCGGTCCACTACACGGGTCCGGGTACGTTCCGTCACAACACGCGCTTCTATCCGAATGCCGCCGCGTACCCCATCACGGTGGATGGCGGTGCGACGGTGTGGGTGAAAACGCACAATTCGGTCTCGGATGGCCTGATCGTGGCGGGTGGAACGGACCGCAAGGTGCGTCTGGGCTACTGTTCGGTGGGCTCGCTCTTCCCGAATACGACAATCCAGTTGCAGCGTTCCGTGGGGATCGAGTTCACGGATGCGACGAAGGGCACGACGCTGCTGACGGACAATGTCGACGGCACGCCGATCGTCCTGACGACATCGAACGAGGGTATCTTCTCCGGCGCTGGTCGGGTCAACATCGGCGGCCATGGCACCTTCCAGTTCAACACCCATGCCAAAGTCCAATTCACGTACACGGGTCCGACGTTCGTCAATGCGGGCGCGACGGCGGAAGTGTATCGGACGATGGATACGACGGTGTTCACGGTGGGCGGCGTGCTCAACGTGTGCGCGGGCGGCGACGTGCGCGTGGTGACGGTGGCGGAGGGCGGCGTGCTCAAGACGACCGGCGGCGCTGTGGGCCAGGTGACGGCTCAGACGGGCGCGACGCTCGAGCTCGCGAACGAGGCCGGCATCCCCGTGTCGTTCGGGTTCGGCACCGGGCTGATCGTCGCCCCGGCGGAGGCGAAGTCGGTGGTGCTCGCCTGCGCCGAGACGGCGCTGCCGCTGGGCCGCGACCTTCCGCTCACCGTCGGCGCGAAGCTGCAGAACGGCGACGAGAAGAAGTTCAAGTTCGCCTTCACGGGCAAGCTGCGCTCGACGCGTCTCTTCGTGAAGGACGGCGAATTGTGGGCGCACGTGAATACGTCGTGCACGATTTATTTGCGCTGATGGGATTGACGGGGGCCCAGCCTTGCGGAGCGCTCGGAGAGCGCGCCCTACCCGGGTGGGGTGTAGATAAGCTGGATTGGGGGGCTTCTCGTATTTGGTATGAATTCGAGAAGTCGACTTCTCGAATTTGGTACGAATTCGCGAAGTCTATATTGACATTATGAGAGTAAACCTGCTATAATGCAGACGCAATGGCCGATAAACGTCTAATAGAGCGAATTTATTCTTCTCAGATGGATGAGAAGGTGCGTCCTGGAAAGGTGTTGATCCTCTACGGGCCGCGCCAAGTGGGTAAGACCACGCTTGTCCGTCAATATCTGAAGGGATTTAATGGGCGCTATTATGCCACCACGGGTGAGGATCTGCATACGATTCAGGTTCTTACGTCATTCAGTCAGGATGAAATCCGGCGTCAATACGGTGATTTAGATTTGCTGTTTATTGATGAGGCGCAGGTAATCCCTCAGGTGGGGCATACGTTGAAGTTCCTGGTCGATACATTACCGGATCTCAAGGTCGTGGTCACAGGGCCTTCCAGTTCTGAATTGGCGAATCAGACGGGCGAGCCGTTGGTTGGCCGTAAGACGACGTTGACACTCTACCCGTTCTCGTTTGACGAATTGCGTCGTGACCGGGGATTTGCAGCTGCCGAGGCGGAGTTGGATGCAGCTCTGGTCTATGGTTCGTATCCCGAAGTCTGGTTGGCGCGGTCGAATCGCGGTAAGATGGATGTGCTGCGGGAATTGGCGGAATCCTATCTTTACAAGGACATTCTTGCCTTCGAGTCGATCAAGAATTCGGCAAAGATACGCCAGTTGCTTTCCCTTCTGGCGTTTCAGGTCGGCAAAGAGGTCTCTCTCACGGAACTTGGCACTCGGCTTTCGCTTGCCCGACAGACGGTCGAGCGCTACTTGGATCTCCTGGAGAAATGTTTCGTCGTCTACCGGGTCGGCGGATTCGCGCGAAATCTGCGTAATGAGATTACGAAGACCAGTCGATGGTACTTCTTCGACAACGGGGTGATGAACTGTGTGTCGGGTCAGCTGAACGATCTTTCCATGCGCGCGGATGTCGGTGCCTTATGGGAGAATTGGGTCATGGCTGAACGGCTTAAACGCCTGACCTACGAAGGGCGTTTCCCTCAGCGCTATTTTTGGCGGACGTATGTGCAAAGCGAGATTGACTGTGTCGAGGAAGAGAACGGACAGCTCGCGGCATGGGAATTCAAAGCCGGGGATAAGATGGCAAAAGTTCCGCCGAGTTGGAAGGCGGCTTATCCGCAGTCGACTTGGAATGTGGTGAATCGAACGAACTTCGAAACGTTCATTTGCAACCTTGAAGGAGGCGAGCATGAGTACAGCCAAAAGCGTGATTGAAATCTGGCTCTGGGGCGGTCCGAGCCAGCTGGAGACATTCGACCCCAAGCCGAATGCCTCCGCCGACTACAACAACGGATTGAAGTCCATCCCCACGAACGTGAAGGGGATGGAAATCCACCAGTGGTGGCCGAATCTTGCGAAGTGCGCCCATCTCTATTCGCTCATCCGCACGATGACGCATCCGCATTTCGGGCACGAGACGGCCACCTATCTGATGCAGACGGGACGCAATCCCGGCGGCGGCGACGTGTATCCGGCGATCGGCGCCGTGATCGCGATGATGAAGGAGAAGGAGTATCGGGGCGATCTGCCGCCGTTCGTGATCCTCACCACGGCGAAGGGACGCTTCAGCGAAGTGGGCTTTCTCGGCGACCGCTACGCACCGCTGGTGACGGGCGGCAATCCGACGGCGGCGCAGTTCGTGGTGGACGGCATCGTGCCCCCGGGCGGACTCACAAACGAGGAGATCGAACATCGGTTCGACCTGCTGCGCGAGGTCGATTCCTTCACGACGAAACAGGACGGCGTGTTCGAGGCGTTCGAGTCCGCCGGCGTCGCGGCGCGCAAGGTCATTGAAGGCAGCGCGGCGAAGACCTTCAACCTCAACGAGGAAACGCCGGAGACGCGCGACCGCTACGGCCGCAGCTGGATCGGACAAAGCCTCTTGGCGGCGCGTCGTCTCGTCGAGTATGGCGTGCCGTACATCACCGTCAACGTGAGCGGCTGGGATTCGCACAAGCGCCACTTTGAAACGATGGAACGGCGCACGGGCGAGATGGACAAGGCGCTCGCCGCGCTTCTCACCGACCTGGCGGACAAGAAGCTGCTCGATTCCACGATCGTGTGGGTGAGCGGCGAGTTCGGCCGCACGACGAAGATCGACCGCAATCCGCCGTGGAACGGCGGCCGCAACCACTACCCGAAATGCTTCAGCGCGCTCGTGGCGGGCGGCGGATTCAAGGGTGGTCGCGTGGTGGGCGAAAGCGACGAGACGGCGACGAAGGTCGTGAAACGTCCCGTCTCGCCCGTCGACTTCCTCGGATCGATCTATGAACGCTGCGGCATCGATCCCGATGGCCCGATGCCCAACAACGCCGGCAAGAAGTTGACCATCCTGCCGAAGGCGACAGGTGGCGAAGGTCGTTTGCGAGAGCTCTATTGAGGTGACAGATCATGAAGTATTCGCGTAGAGGGTGGTTGGCAACGTCGGCTTTGGCGCTTTTGGGCGCGACTGTCGGACAGGCGGAAACATGGGTGCAGGGACCGCGTCTCGCGCCACCGACCCTGCCGGTCGACAAGAAGACGAAAGTGGCGCTCATGGTGGGGCGCGGGGCGATCGGTGCGTGCTTCAACTGGATGCAGCTGCTGAGCTTCTGTCCGCAGATCGAACTCAAGTTCGTCGACGGCAAGATGATCCAGAATGGGGCGTTGGACGACCGTGACGTGTACGTGTGCCCCGGTGGGTACGACCGCCAGATCTATGCGGATATCGGACAGAAGGGCGCCGATGCGATTCGCGCCTTCATCCGCAACGGCGGCTGCTATCTCGGCACCTGCGCGGGCGCGTTCTTTACGCTTAACGACGCGAAGGGCTACGCGCTCGCCCCGTGGAAGCAGGATCCGGCGAACAGCAATTTCGCGCATGGACACGCCCAGATCGCGATGTCCATCACGCCGCGCGGCAGCGAACTGATGGGCGTGCCGAGTGCCGGGCGCTTTGTGTGGTATTGGAACGGTCCGCTGATGATTCCGGCGCCGATCGACGGCATGAAGACCGAAGTGCTGGCCACCTACAGGGGTGACATCCTGATGGATACGAAGCAGCTGCTGCGGCAGGCCGGCTATCCGGCGATGGTGAGCGTGGAGTACGGCAAGGGGAAGATGGTCGTTTCGAGCTGCCATCCTGAAATGTCGCCGCGCACATACGACATCGTTGCGGGCGTGTTCAAGTATTTCACGGGCCGAGCCCACGAGTTCCGTCTGCCGCAGCGCCAGCACAAGGGCCTGCAGGTGGGCTTGTATACGGGACAGATCTGCGGCGTGAAGACGGCGGAGACGCTGATGAAGATCTCGCTTCTGCCGGGAGTCAATGCGCTGTCGGTTTCGTCCTGGAGCATTCGCGACGGCGCGCTCGGGTCCGTCGACGTGGTCGTGTTCCCGGACGGCAATCCGGCGAAGAACATGGCGGAGAGCCTGGCGAAACAGTTCAAGGCCTTCCGTGCGAACGGCGGCCGCTGTCTCGGCTGGGGCACGGGCCTTCAGGCCGGCGCATCGCTCGGCATCGAAGACGTGAAGAGCGGCGACGGCGCAGTCACCCGCATTCTCGAACTGCGCTGACAATCGGTCTGCGAGCGGGTGATTTGAACGCAGGTCGCTTCGCGACACGCAATAAGAGGCCGATTAATTATGAAAATCAACCCTATGCTAATCCTATAAGAATCAATCCCATCTTTCCTATCACGCCTAGAAACAAAAACGAATCGGTCCGATCCGTCCTATCTGTCCAAACTAAAAAATCAAGGCACTCATCATACAATGCTGGGTGCCTAGTTTTTTTGTTTTTAGGACTGCGTGAAATCGCATCGTTTTTTTGCTATACTATTCGCCGTTCTTTCGGGGTTGGGCGAGAGTTCAACTCCAGAGGACAAGACATAGTTCGGGAAGGGAGGAGCGTGCTTTGCGTGTCCGCCACTCAATCCGAACGACCTAATCGATTTTGCGTTTACGCAAACACGACGTTCTCACGAAATTCTTGGCGGTTTTTCACTAAAGGAACGACATGGTTGCGGGAACGCGTCGGTGTGCAGCAATGCACTCGGCGCGTTCCTTCTTCCTGTATTCCTTTAGGCCTCGCCAAGGGCTGCGTGAGAGTACAGAGAAAGGGGGAGCGCGCCGTTTTTCTGTATCGGGCACGGGGCTCGGCGGCGAACAGGTGCCGCACGGGGACTTGCCGTGTCCAAGATGATTGACAATGCAGAGACGAGGTCAGGGGCTGACACCCAGGCCATCGCGGACTATCTCAGGAAGATTCGAGACAATGCCTGGAACACGGCGCAGCTGGGGCGTGAATTCGAAAGATTCGTCAAGAAGTTCCTCCTCACGGAGGCGTCCTACGCCTCGCAGTTCTCCGACGTGTGGCTGTGGGGAGAATGTCCGTTCGCGAAGGGCCACGATGTCGGCATTGATCTTGTCGCCAGGACCTTCTTCGGCGAATACGTGGCCATTCAGGCAAAATGCTACCAGCCGGGCACGCAGGTTGACAAGGCGGACGTTGACACTTTCCTTTCCGCCTCCGGCAAGCAGATCGTTCCGGACGGAAAGCCGACCTATTTTTCAAGACGCATCATCATTGCGACGAACGACAACTGGACGAGCCACGCCTCGGAGGCGATCATCGGCCAGCAGATCCCCGTCACGCGCATCGGCCTCAGTCAGATCCAGAACGCGGCGATCGACTGGAAACGTTTCTTCAAGGGTGAGAGGAAGGTCGTCGTCAAGAAAGAACTCCGCAGGCACCAGAGCGCGGCGTTGAAAGACGTCGTGGAGGGTTTCAGGACGGCTGACCGAGGGCAGCTCGTCATGGCGTGCGGGACTGGCAAGACGTTCACCTCGCTCAGGATCGCGGAAGTGCTCTGCCCGAAGAACGGCGCCGTTCTCTTCCTCGTGCCGTCAATCTCCCTCCTCGGACAGTCCCTGCGCGAATGGTGCGAGCAGGCTGCGACGCCCCTCACGGTCTTCGCTGTCTGTTCGGACGAGAAGGTGACGAAGGATCCCGATGATACGTCCCTCGCGGATCTCGGATTCCCCGCAACCACGTCCGCCCGGCAGCTGGCCCTCTACGGGCGCAAGCTCAAGGCGAATCCGCCAAAGGGCCTCACGGTCGTATTCTCCACTTATCAGTCGATCACCGCCGTGCACGAGGCGCAGACTGCGGGCGCGTTCGGCGCGTTCGACCTGATCGTCAGCGACGAGGCACACCGCACGACGGGCGCGATCTTCAAGGGACGCGAGGAATCCGAGTTCGTGCGCGTCCACGACGCCGCGTTCATCAAGGGCGCGAAGCGCCTCTACATGACGGCGACACCGCGCATCTACGGCGAGAACGCCAAGAAGAAGGCCGACGACGAATTCATCGAACTCTGCTCGATGGACGACGAGTCCGTTTACGGACGCGAGTTCCACCACCTGACGTTCGCCCAGGCCGTCAAGGACGAGCTGCTGACCGACTACAAGGTGCTGATCCTCGCCGTGGATGAGAAGGACATGCGCGAACTGCGCCTGGCGGACCGCGACGGGGATGGCGAGATCGATTCGGCGGACCAGCTCGCGAAGATCGTCGGTACGTGGAAGGGACTCAACAAGCAGGTCTACAGGGAGGACGAGAAGTACCTCGGCAACGATCTCGCGCCGATGCGCTCCGCCGTCGCGTTCACGTCCACCATCGCGGAGTCCAAGTCGTTCACGGGACAGTTCAACGCGGTGATCGAAGAGCACTTCGGCGAAGACGAACGGCTTCAGCCCGTCTCGATCAGCCATGTCGACGGCGGCATGAACGCGCTCCACCGCTCTCGTATGATCGAGTGGCTGCGCGGTGCGAGCGGGGAGACGGGCTGCCGCATCCTCTCCAACGCCAAGTGTCTTTCGGAGGGCGTTGATGTCCCTGGCCTCGACGCGGTGATCTTCCTTTCGCCGAAGAACAGCTTCGTCGAAGTCGTCCAGGCCATCGGCCGCGTGATGCGCCGCGCGCCCGGGAAGCAGCTCGGCTATGTCATCATCCCCGTGCTGATCCCGATGGGGATGGACACCTCCGAGGCGCTTTCGACCAACCGGCGGTTCAAGGTCGTCTGGGATGTCCTCTCGGCGATCCGCTCGCACGACGAGGCCTTCAATGCCCTCGACAACAAGGTGGACATCATCCGCGTCAAGCCGCCGAAGAAACGTAAGAACGCTACAGGGTCTGGTGATGTTGCAATTGGGAGCGAAGAGGGCGATCCCGAGGCCGAGGACGATCCGCCGCTCACGATCGACACGGAACGCTTCAACGACTACAAGAAGGCCATCCAGGCGAAACTCGTCAAGGTGTGCGGCGAACACAAGTACTGGAGCGTGTGGGCGGCCGAGATCGCCGAGATCGTCCAGACGCAGATCAGGCGCATCATGGCGCTCCTGAAGGACGAGAAGGGCCCCTACGAAAAGGATTTTACGACGTTCCACGCTACGTTGAAGTCGAACCTCAACAACACGGTGACACGGGACGAGGCGATCGCGATGCTGGCACAGCAACTCGTCTCCGCGCCGGTCTTCGACGCGCTCTTCGCCGACTACCAGTTCATCCGCAACAACCCGATCTCGAAGTCGCTGGAGAAGCTGCTCGCACGCCTCGACGAGAACATCGACCGGAAGGACCGCGAGACGCTGGAGCGCTTCTACGAATCGGTGCGCCGCAAGGCGAGCGACAGGACGACCGCCGCGCAGAAGCAGCAGATCGTCGTGCAGCTCTACAACAACTTCTTCAACATCGCGTTCAAGGACACGGTCGAGAAGCTCGGCATCGTCTACACGCCCGTCCCCGTCGTGGACTTCATCGTGAAGTCGGTGGAACGCGTCCTCAACCGGCATTTCAAGGCGTCGCTCTCGGACAGGGGCGTGCACGTGATCGATCCCTTCACCGGAACGGGCACCTTCATCACGCGCCTCCTGCAGGCGGGCATAATCAACCCGAAGGACCTCCTCTACAAGTACACCCACGAGATCCACGCGAACGAGATCGTCCTCCTTGCCTACTACATCGCGGCGATCAACATCGAGTCGGCGTTCCATGACATCTGCGGCGACGGCAAGTTCCATCCGTTCGACGGCATCGTACTCACCGACACGTTCCAGCTCGGAGAGGGCGAGCGCGACATTCCCGGAATCTTCGAGGAGAACTCCGCGCGTGCCGCCAAGCAGAAGAAACTGGACATCCGCGTGGTCGTGGGAAACCCGCCGTATTCGATCGGACAGAAGTCCGCCAACGACGACAACGCGAACCTCCATTACCCAATCCTCGAGGAGCGGATCGCCGCGACCTATGCGAAAGGCAGCAAGGCCACGTCGGTGAAAGCCCTCTACGATTCCTACATCAAGGCGTTCCGCTGGGCGTCAGACCGGATCAAGGACGAGGGCGTCGTCGCGTTCGTCACGAACGACGGCTGGCTTGACGCGCAGGGCATGGACGGCTTCCGCAATACGCTCGTGAAGGAGTTCGGCCACATCTATGTGTTCAACATTCGCGGTAATTGCCGAACGCAGGGAGAGTTGCGTCGTCGTGAGGGCGGCAACGTGTTCGGCCTCGGTTCGCGTACGCCGGTGGCGATTACCATCCTCGTCCGCACAAAGGACGGAAATGGAAAGGGCGTCATCCACTATCATGACATCGGCGACTATCTGAGCCGTGAGGAGAAGCTGAAGATCGTTGAAGACTTCGGCGACATCGACGGCATTGAATGGCAGACTCTCACGCCCGACAAACACGGCGACTGGCTCAACAAGCGCAACAGCGAATTCGACGACTACATTCCGCTCGCGCCAGAGAAGAAGTTCGACTACCTGAGCAAGAGTTTCTTCACGGTGTATTCGCTGGGGTTGAATTCCAATCGTGACGCATGGTCGTACAACCATTCGCGGATGGCCGTTGTGCAGAACATGAAACGCATGGTTGAGTTCTACAATGATCAGGTCGAGGTGGTGTGCAAGGGCGGGAAGGCGTCGAATGACCCGAAGTGCATCAGTTGGTCAAGCAGCCTGGTGGCGTGTCTTGAACGGAAGGATATTGCTGTTTTTCAGGAGAATCGCGTAGTGTTAGCGTCGTACAGGCCTTTTGTGAAAGAGTACCTGTATTTCGGTGAAAAGATGGTTCACCGACGTTGCCAATGGGATCAACTGTTTCCCACTCATGAATGTAAAAACAGGGTGATATGTGTTAATGGAATTGGAGGAAACAAAAGCCCGTCAGTTTTGATGTGTGATTGCATTGTTGACTTGAATAGCCAAGAAGCTGGGGCTCAATGTTTCCCTCTCTACTGGTACGAGGAGGTCAAGGCCGATCCCACCGTGATGGAACTGCCGGGGCTTGAAAAGCAGAATGGTTACATTCGGAATGACGCCATCAGCGATTTCATCTTGCAGGAGTTCCGCAAAATCGCCGGGCCGCGCGTCCAGAAGGAAGACATCTTCAACTACGTGTATGGTGCCTTGCACAATCCCGACTATAGGGCTAAGTTCGCGGCGGACTTGAAGAAGCAGTTGCCGCGTCTGCCGCTGCCGAAGAACCGCAGGGAGTTCGAGAAGGTCGAACGGATCGGGCGGGAACTAGCGAATCTTCATCTCCATTACGAGGAGATCGATCCGTGGCCGCTCGATGAGATTGCGGCGGGGAAGATCGACTACCGCGTGGAGAAGATGGCGTGGGCGAAGGAGGGGAAGACGGTGCGCAAGGACATGCTCGTGGTGAATCCGTCGTTGGTTCTCGCGGGCATTCCGAAGGAGGCGCACGAGTATGTCGTCAACGGGCGCACACCGCTTGAATGGCTGATTGAGCGCTATCAGGTGACCACCCATGCGGAATCGGGTATTACGAATGATCCGAACAAGTGGGGCGAGGAACACGGCTACCCCGAATACATCGTCGAGCTCGTGAAGCGCATCGTGCGGTTGAGCGTGGAGACGGTGCGCCTAGTGGGAGAGCTGGGCGAGGGCCGGAAAGCGGCCACCGAGGCGGCGTTTCCGCGTGTGAAGAAGAGCGCCACGCCGCCCTATTGGTGGAAGTCGGGCGTGTGGGGCGTTGCCTCGCCGACGCCCGAAGGCGGACATGTCGTCATGGGGTTGAAGCACCGGTGGTACGAAAAGATCGAATCCGGTCTGAAGCACGAGGAGTTCCGCGAGATGAAACCGTTCTGGGATGAAAGGCTCGGCGGTCGAAAAGGGAAGGAACTGCGCGTTGCGACGTTCATGAAGGGCAAGGCCTCGAAAGAGCAGATGACCTGGGAAGTCCTCCGCGTCGACCAGCGCGGCAACTACTACTGCCTCGAACTCGGCAAGCGAATCGCATGATAAAAGGAAATCCAAAATTGACAATGTAAATGCTATTCACAAAAGGAGGAATATCGTGTATACTAGATTTCAGATGAAAATTGTCTTATATGCATTTGCTTTGTTCAGTACGGTGGCCACATGGGCGGCGCAACCGATGGATGTTGTTGCGCTGCCGCCCGTTAATTGCGCCGATACGGAGGTGGTGACGAATGTCGTCATTTCTTCTTGGCAACGTGGCTCTGCGAAGTTTGCGTTCTCTTTGTCGTGTATTTCAACGCCGTCGAACAATGTCGAGGCTGCTTTCGGAGAAGACGTGAATACGAACGGCGTGCTGGAACCCGAGGAGGCGGATTTGATTGTGGGGTGGAAACGGGGGAATTGGTTCATCCAGAATGGGACTGACGGCGAGCGACTTTCGCTGGTTTCAACTTCGGTAGAGGACGTGAAGACGCTTGCGTGGTCCTATCGGCTCTCTGTTGCTCCGACTCCTGCGCGGCTTGAGGTGACGGCGGATGGGGTGACCGCATTTTCCGCGCTGGCGGAGGACTCGCCCGAGTGGTTGCACCGACGGGAGTGGAACCTGATGCGGCTCACAGGGCGTGGCCTCTACGATTCAGACGAAACTTTCACAGTCGGGACACCGTTGGATCCGACCGCAATCCTTTTCCGGTGAGGTGGACTATGAATGCGGTTTCAATCGTCGGCGTTGTCTCGGTTTTCGGCTTGGTCTTTCTGTGGCTACTGGCGCTCTGCGCCGAGAAGGGCGTGTGTCCGCTTGGGCGTGTGCGGCAAGGGTTCCGCCGTATGCCAGGTTGGAAGAAAGCCCTCATTCTGATTTTTGTGTCCGTGTGGATTGCCTTTGCTGGGACCAAGGATGGTACCAACGGTGTCGGCCAAGTGGAAGGAGAAACCAACACGGTGACGAATGTCGAAGGCACGAACAACGTTGGACAAATCGGCGGCGAAGGGACAAACGGAACGCTTTTTGTCGGAGGTCCGTTGATGCTGGGGGCCTTCGGACGCCTGAACCTCACGCAGGGGGTGACGACGGTCATCACGGATGACGATGTTGCGCAGTTGTGGCGAATCAGTGCGATGTTCGATGCGAACTCGTTCGCCGCGCCGACGGCGAATGCCGTGACCAATGCCGCCTGGAGCGACTACGGCGGCCTGTCGGATTCGCTTCGGATCCGACAGGCGGGATGGCGCTTCCCGTTCGGGGCCAAGACGGCGACGGGGCTCACTGTATTCGAGAGCGGCGAGTTCCGCCCCAATGTGAAGACGCATTTCTTCCCGACGCCGTTCGACGCGAAACTGTCGCTTCTGCCGAGGTTAAACTGGGGTTTATTGCCCAACGGCGGCGAGAGCGTATTCTGGCACGAGCAGACGCCGAGCAATTCGCTGATCTTGACTTGGCACAACGCGCTCTATGGCCGCGACGTGAACTCGCCCACGAACTTCCAGGCGGAACTCTTCGCCGACGGACGCTTCGACTATCGCTATCCCGACCGCACGGTCCAGTATGCGCCCGTGTTCCCGTTCGACTGGGACGGCGACGGGCTCGAGAACTCGGTCGACCCCGAGCCGCTCGTCGCGGGACCCGATGCGCACGGAACGAACGCCGAATGGTACAACCGCGTGTGCGGCGGGGTGTTCATGGCGTTTGCGGGACCGGACGGCATCGACCTCGAGCCGAAGGCCGCAGAAGTCAATACCAACGCCTACTACTTCGTCAAGGTCGTGGCGGAGAGCCTTGCCCCTGTCTTCTTCCGGGCCGACGGACCGTCGCGGCTGGGGAGCCCCGTCGTCGTCGCCCGCGCGGGCGAGACGAACTGCGTGCCGCTCTTGATCGGCGCGCACTACTGCGTGTCGTCCTCCGTGCCGATCACGGTTACGGCTCCGGACGGAGCCGTGGTGGAGCGGACGGGCGACTGGGAGCAGCCGGCTTTCGACGTGTGCTGGCCCGTGGCGATCGAGTTCGCGTCGGGCGCGGACGGTTCGGTCGAGTCGTCGGTCGATTTCGAGACGCACGACCGGCTGGGCGGGATCTTCTGCTGGACGGGCGGCTGCTGCGTGGTGACGGAAGGCGCGCGGCTCTGGTACGGGTGCGAAGGGTGCGGCTGTGGCGGATGCCAGGCGCAGGCGACCTACACGTACGAATGCTATTCGCTCACGCGGGATGGGCCAACCTGTGCCTGCGAGCATTCGGGCGGCGGTTCGGGAATCGGCAGCACGGATCCCGAGCCGCAGCGTGCCGATGCCGACATCGTGGCGACTTCGGCAGAGGTCTCCGACGATCCGCATGACCCGCTGCCGGTCCGCTGGATCGCGCTCGTCGGGCGAGGGACGGCGGGAACGGCGGCGGCGACCAACGGAACCATTCGGATCCCGGCCGGACGCACCTGCTTCGTCGGCGCGTTCGTCGCGAGTACGGAACATCCGACGTGGACCGCGCGGATGGCGGCGGGGACGGATTCGCGATACGACGACACCTATCGCTATTCCGTCTCGGCTGGGCGCACGCGCCTTCAGCGGCGGGGGCGCGTCTCGGCGCTCCACGCGGCGTTCGGGGCGGGACGCACGGCGCACGACGTGTCGCCTGTCGCGTATTCGGGCGGCAGCTTCTTCCAGGCGCCCACCGGCACCGCGCTCGACGTCGCCTTTTCGCTGGAAGTCGCCAATGCTGACGACGGCCTCCGGCCCACGGCGCTGATGCTGGGCGTCTTCCCGCTCTCGCTTGTCCAGTCGAACTATCCCGTGGTGACGAACGGCGTCGACGGCGTACACCCCACGACGGTCGTTCGGAACGGGGAGACGAACGAGGTGGTGGTCGTGACGAACCGGACGCGCTCCGGGGCGATTCGCGTCGTAACGAACGACTTCGCCAGCGCGACCGACTTCGGCATCTACACGAACCGCCTCGTTCGTCGCGACGGCGTCGCCTACATCACCGGCCGACCGGCCGCGCCGCAGCTGACGGCGAAGGTGCGGGGACTGCCCGACTGGGTGCCGGTCAGATGGCGCGGCACGCTGAGGAGCGAACGGGCGGAGCGGAGGAATCTGGACAACCGCGACTACGCCCCGACCAACACGGCGGGCGATGTCGCTCTCGATGTGACGGCGTGGATGAACGAGCTCGTCGGCGGGAAGTTCTCGCTGACGGTGCAGGCGACGAACGCGCCGGCGGCGAACACGGCCTTTTCCATCAGGGGCAAGAACCCCCGAGACGGCGCGGCCCTGGACCGTCTCGTCACGGACATCGACGAGGAGTTCCGCTCGTTCGCGTGGCGGATCGCGCAGCACGAGACTGCTCGGTGGTCGAGGCGCGGGACGTATCTGTTCAACCAGTTCAATCCAATCTCGGGCAGACAGGGAGCGCTCAAGGAGCTGCCCAATCGTGGCGCTCCCGACGGATGGGGAATCGGGCAGATCGACCGGTCGGGGAACACAACGGGAACAACAGATGTGCTCACGCGTGAAGTCTACAACTGGAAGACGAACATCGTTTCGATGAACACTGTCCTTCGAGCCAAAAAGAGGATTTATGAGTGGCAGATTGGCTGTTATCGAGGTGCTTATGGAAATTTGCCCAATTGGTGTGAGCCTAATGTGACGACAAATCTGGGCGGGAGGATCGTCACCGCGCGGGAATGGGGGATTATGACGTGCTATAATGGCACTATGGGATGCCCAAGGGAAACGGCAGGAGGGTATACCTTTTTCCCTCCCGTCATATTCCATCCTGCTACCGGGACATGGACGCTGCACAAGAACACAAATGATTATGTCACGGTTGTCATGACCAATGTCATACATCGAACAACGGAGTATTGAAAATGAGAAAGTGGATGAGTCTGTTGGTGTTGGTGTCGGGTATGGTGTTATCGCTACAAGCCGACAGTAGGGAGAATTTCATGCGCGACTTTGTAAGATATGACAAAGTCTTTCAGACTATGCAGGTTGACGATGAGTATTATGGTCTGTCGGCATTTTTCTTTGATTTCAATGGCGATGGTACGGAGGAGGCCCTCGCTTCGCCGTACGGTCTTCAGCAGACTGATGGATGGAACTGGGTGTCGCTCTGTCGAAACAAACAGGGGATGGTAGAGATTGGAGGGCCCCGTGAGAAAGTCTGGAAAGATCCTGTCGCCATCATTTATGGCTGGGGACGCCTCTTCTATCGAGCCTATTTTTCGGGGGGGTGTAGTTCCCTCGTCGGAAGGCAGTTGGGCATTTCCTACTGCGTGTCTGAGAATCCACCGCACTTGCGCGAAGTATCCAGTCTGCGTGGAGACGCCGTGATTACGATGAACGACCGGGGGTATCTTATCGTACATGAACTCCCGAATGAGATTGACGACATTGTTGGTAATCCCGGTTTTGAAAAACTTGAACGGGCTCGCTGTGAAAACTATCAGGGACATGAGATGAAACGGGTGTTGCAGGGCGACGGTTGGTTCGGCTACAAGCCGATTCCCGACGAGCAACTGCGCCCGCTGGGCGGCATCGCCGAACCGCCCGAGTTCGACACCTTCGTACGACGTTACCGTGAGGAGGTGAAGAGCCGGTTGAATACGACAAATGACGTCACCGTTCTGGCGGTCTTCCATGACGCCGACAACGACGGGGATGTGGATGCGTATGTCTCGTCTTCGTTCGAACGCGCGGAAGGGGATCGCTACAAGTGGCACCTCTATCTGAATGGCAAGGGAGGATTCGTCCGTGCAACGCGACGGATTTCGAAGCGTGTGCGTGAGTTTGACGACGCGGCCTTTGTCGAACCGGAGGAGGTGGCTTCACGCACGGCATTCCACCGGGTCGTCCGCTACGGACGATTGCCCATGCTGGTGGTTCTTGAAAAGGTCGGGAAACAGTTGCATACGCGCGGCTTCATGAAATACGTGACCGAGGAGGAGCGGCGCACCCAGCCGCATATCGGATCGGCGCTCTACGACAAGAAGAAGGGTGAAGCCTATCACGAATGGTGCGAGGACGTGAACGCACGCCTGGGTTACATCCATCCGCTCGATCTACGCGAGCTTGTCGATGACTTTTCCTTCTTCCGCCTTGAACGTCTGCCCTGCAGAGAGTTCCCCGAAGGGGAGGCGTTCCTGGTCCCGTCAAGTAGTAGCAAAGGGAAATAGAGAGACGATCGTTGCTGTGCGTGGAAGGGGGTAGTTCGGGGACGTAAGATCAGCTTGCTGACAGAAGACGTTCGGTTTGGAAACAAACTCTGCGCTTTTGTCCCAGACGGGAACCTTGATTCGCGTTATCTTTTTCTCTATCTTCAGTCGCCGCAGTTTCGGGAACAGTTCGCGGCTTTGCAGAACGGCCCCCGCAAGGGTGCCGGCGTTTCGCAAGTGAAGGAACTGACAATTCCAATGCAGACATTGACGAAACAGCAACAACTTGTTGAACAAATAGACCTCCTTTGTTCGAAGTTTCATTTTGAATGATGGATGGACGATGTAGGGGAAATGGGGGCAGGTTAAGGGAGCCGACTCGGGGTTTCTCAATGTTTCGCCGTCCACACCTCTGAAATTGTGATATAATATCACACTTCCAACAAAGAGGTAGTGTTATGGCTGAATTCAAACTGACAGATCCCTTCGGGACGGCGCCCACGCGGGCTCCGTTCACGCAGAGTGTTTCCACGGGCGTTCCTTGGCATAATTTGCCGGTCACACGGGAGTATACGCTCGGTCAGCTATTGGATCAGACGATTGCCCGTTGCGGTGTGAACGATGCGGTGGTGTATGCCGACCGCGACTACCGGTTGACTTGGTTCGAGTTCGGCGAAGAGGTGGACCGTCTTGCGCGCGGCCTGATGGCGCTGGGCGTGAAGCGCGGCGAGAAGATCGCGCTGTGGGCCACGAACGTGCCGCACTGGGTGGTGTTGATGTTCGCCGCGGCGAAGATCGGCGCGATTCTGCTGCCGCTGAACACGAACTACAAAGAGCACGAAATGGACTTCGCGCTCAAGCAGTCCGATACGGAGAATCTGTTCATCATTTCGGGTTACCGCGACTGCAGCTACGTGGATGTCATCTACACGCTCGTGCCGGAGTTGCGCGAGCAGCCGCGCGGCGAACTGAAGAGCGAGAAGTATCCGCACCTCAAGCGCGTGATGTTCCTCGGCGGCGAGAAGCACCGTGGCATGTATTCGCTCAACGAAGTGATGTCGCTCGCGGTCGAAACGCCGATGGACGACTACTACGCGCGTCAGCGCGAGGTGGATGTGAACGACGTCGTCAACATGCAGTACACAGCGGGTACCACCGGTTTCCCGAAGGGCGTGCAGCTGACGCACCGCAACATTGCGAACGACGGTTTCTGGATCGGGGCGTGTCAGAACCTCTCCAGCCGCGACCGCGTGTGCATTCCCGTGCCGCTCTTCCACTGCTTCGGCTGCGTGCTGGGCGTGATGAGCTGTGTGAACCACGGTGCGACGATGGTCTTCCTCGAGAAGTTCGATCCGATTCAGGTGATGATGTCCATTGAACGCGAGAAGTGCACGGCGACCTATGGCGTGCCGACGATGTACATCGCGATGCTCGACCATCCGCTCTTCTCGAAGTTCGACTTCCATTCGCTGCGCACGGGCATCATGAGCGGTTCGGCGTGTCCGGTGCATCGCATGCAACAGGCGCAGGAGCGCATGTTCATGAAGGAGATCTGCAACCCGTACGGCCTCACCGAGGCGGGTCCGGTGATGACGATGACGCGCTATTTCGAGCCGTCCATCGAACGCAAGTGCCAGACCATCGGCCAGGCGATGCCGGGCATTGAAGTGGCGATCATTTCGCCGGAGACGGGAGAGCTTGCGCCGCTCGGACAGGACGGTGAAATCTGCTGCCGCGGTTTCAATACGATGAAGGGCTATTACAACATGCCCGATCAAACCGCGAAGTGCATCGACAAGAACGGCTGGCTGCATTCCGGCGATATCGGCAAGATGGATGCGGACGGCTACTACTACATCACGGGCCGATTGAAAGACCTCATCATCCGCGGCGGCGAAAACATCTCGCCGAAGGAGGTCGAGGACTTCCTCGGAACAATGCCGGGTGTCAAGGACGTGGCGGTGGTCGGATGCCCCTCGAAGAAGTACGGCGAGCAGCCGGCGGCCTTCATCATTCCGGCGGACGGCGTTGAGCTGCGCGAAGAGGACGTGGCGGATTTCTGCCGCAACAAGATTTCCTGGTTCAAGATTCCGAAGTACGTCCATTTCCTGGATGTCTTCCCGATGACCGCCTCGCAGAAGATCCAGAAGTATAAACTGCGTGACCTCGCCCACGAACTTTGGCCGGACGCATAAGGAGCAGATGACGATGAATCGAATCACGACCACCGCGTCGGATTCACTCGACATCGCCGCGCGCGTGCTGAACGCGGGCGGCGTTGCCGTCATTCCGACGGACACGGTTTACGGGCTCGCCGCCCATCCGGCCTTCCCGGAGGCCGTCGAACGGCTTTACACCATCAAGGGACGCGAAGCGAAGAAGCCGATCGCGCTGCTTGCGGCGGATGCGGAGAGCGTGCGGGCGTTTGGATACGAGGTGCCCGAGTCGCTTGCGCAGCACTGGCCGGGTGCGCTCACGGTCGTGGTGGGTCCGGAGGGGTTCCGCGTGCCGAACCACGACTGGACGCGCGAACTGCTGCGTCGCTGCGGCGGCGTGCTGCGCGTGACCAGCGCGAACCTCTCGGGACAGCGTCCCGCCACCGATGCGCCGCAGGCGCTGGCAGATGTGGGACTTTCGGCGGACCTCGTGGTGGACGACGGCATTTCGCCGGGTGGCGTTCCGTCCACCGTGGTGCGCGTGCTGGCGTCTGGTGGAATTGAGGTTCTGCGTGACGGCGCAATCAAATTGTAAGGAATGCCATGGCAGAACTGAATGAGACCCCGTCCGGCAATCGCATTCGCATCGCCTTTTTCGGACGACGCAACGCAGGCAAGTCCACACTGGTGAACGCGCTCACGGGCCAGGAGATCGCCATCGTCAGCGACGTGGCGGGAACGACGACGGATCCTGTTTCCAAGGCGATGGAAATCCTGCCGTTGGGCCCGTGTCTGATTACCGATACGGCGGGACTTGACGACGAAGGTGCGCTTGGCGAAGAGCGGGTGCGCCGTTCGCTTGAGGTCCTTGAGAAGACGGATGTCGCCGTGTGGGTGGAGGCTGGGGAGTCGTCCGACGGTGCGGTCGAGGCGCGTTTCGATGCGGCGTGTGCAGCGAGGCAGATTCCCGTTTTGCGGTACCGTCGCGGCGATTCGGTCGAGGCGCTCAAGGCGAAGATCGCCGCGATCAAGCTGGCGGATGCGCCGCGTCCGCTCGTGGCGGATCTCGTGCGGCCGGGTGACACGGTCATTTGTGTGTGTGCCATCGACGCCTCGGCGCCCAAGGGACGCCTCATTCTGCCGCAGCAGCAGGTTATCCGCGAGATTCTTGATGGCGGAGCCTCGGCGCTCGTGTGCCAGCCCGCGCAGCTCGCGCAGCAGTGCGCTGCGGTGAAGCCGAGTTTTGTCATCACCGATTCGCAGGCGTTCGGCGCTGTGGCGCAGGTGGTGCCCACATCGATTCCGCTGACGAGTTTCTCGATCGTCTTCGCGCGTGCGAAGGGGGATCTTGCCGCCTATTGTGCAGGAGCTGCCGCTTTGGGGGCTTTGAAAGACGGCGATCGGATTCTTGTGGCGGAAGGTTGTACGCATCACCGCCAGTGCAACGACATCGGTACGGTCAAGTTGCCGAAGGCCGTCGAGAAGAAGACGGGAAAGAGACTCGTGTTCGAGTTCGCCTCGGGGAACGACTTCCCCGAAGACCTTTCGTGTTTTGCGCTGGTCATCCAGTGCGGCGGGTGCATGCTGACACGACGGGCCGTGCAGGCGCGCATCGCGCGTTGTCGAGCCGCCGGCGTGCCGATTACGAACTACGGCATCTGTCTGGCGGCCTGCGCGGGCATTCAGGCCTCGCCTGAAACGTGTCGGATTGTGCGCTGAAGGAGAATGGAAATGTCCCCGAGTACGAACCGTTTTCTTCTGTGGTTGAATTGGCCGGTGGGCGCGTTTCGTTTGAACGCGTCCAGCTTGTCCGTCTTCCGGTCGCTTGTTCGCGGCGAGGTGAAGGTGGCGCGCAGCGAGCGGACGTTTTTGCGGGAACTGCCTGAAGCCACGCATGCGATTGTCTGGGAATTCAAAAAGGAATGGTTCGCGCGTGCGCCGAAGCTGCGCGTGCTGGCGACACCCGGTGCGGGACGCGAGCTGCTGCCGACGGATGCGGAACTGCCGAAGGGCGTGGTGCGGGTGAATGGCGCGTTTCACGGCGCGATCATGAGCGAGACGGTGATCGCGTTCATGTTCGCGCATGCGCGCGGTCTCTATGCGGCGTACGACTGGCAGTGTACGGCGGCGCGCGGCGAGTCCGCCGAGAAGGGGGTCGACCCGCTGTGGCCGCGCGGGGCGATGAGCCCGCATTGTACCTGTGTGGCGGGTACGACGGCGGTGATTCTCGGATACGGGAAGATCGGACATGTCGTCGGCGACAAGCTGTCGGCGCTAGGGGTGCGCGTGATCGGGATTCGGCGTCGCAATTTTGCGGACCTCAAGCCCGCGCTGAAGACGGCCGACTGGCTCATTGTGGCGTTGCCGAGCGACACGGGTACGGACAATCTGGTCGATGCCTCCGTCCTGCGTGCGATGAAGCGTACGGCGGTGTTGATCAACATCGGACGTGGCAACGCCGTGGATGAAGAAGCGTTGGCGCGGGCGCTCGTGTCGCGGCGGATTGCCGCCGCGTATCTCGACGTGTTCAAACACGAACCGATGGCGGCGGGAGATCCGCTGGCGGGGGACCTGCCGGGCCTTGTGCGCTTGCCGCATGCATCGGCGTTCGCGCCCGACTATCTGCCGCTCTTCTTTCGAGAGCTCGCCGCCGCCGGCTGGTTGGAACGATGAGGACGGATGTCGCCTCATTTGATGATTGACAGCTGACGGCGGGATGGAGTATACTCTTTGCATGGAAAATATTTATCAAGTGACCAGCGTCGAGCAGACCTGGGATGTGGCCCGTCAGTTCGCTTCGGAACTGAAGCCGGGCGATATCGTCTGTTTGGAAGGCGATTTGGGTGCAGGTAAGACGACGTTCACGCAAGGCCTCGCGGCATTCCTTGGTGCGAAGCGGGCGGTGACGAGTCCGACGTTCTGTCTTGTGGTGGAGCATCCGACCGAAAAGTTCCTTTTGGTGCATATGGATCTCTATCGTCTGCAGGATGCGGACGACGTACTCACGATCGGCTGGGAGGACTATCTGGCGCGGGGTGCCGTGTTGTTCGTCGAGTGGCCGGATCGTGCGGGCGATTTGATTCCTGCGAATGCGTGGCATCTGTCGTTTACGCTGGGCGAGACGGAAGAGAGCCGTACGATTACGTTCCGGCGTGGTTGAATTTGAAAAAGAAAGGTACTACTATGAAGAAGACTCTGTTGGTTGCATCCTTCGCATTGGTTGGTTCGCTCTTGGCGGCGGTTCCGAGCAAGACGACGTTCATCGCGCATCGTGGCGAATCGTACGATGCGCCGGAGAATACGTTGCCGGCTTACAAGACGGCCGTTTCGCGCGGGTTCGGGTTCGAGTGCGACATCTATCTGTCCGCCGACAAGAAGGTGTTCACGTTCCACGATACTACGCTGACGCGCACGACGGCGGGCGCGTGCAAGAAGCGCTGTGCCGAGGCGAACTGGGAAACGGAAATCTCGAAGGTCGACGTGGGCGGCTGGGGCAAGTGGAAGGGGTCCAAGTTCTCGCCGACGCGTCCGGCGCTGCTCGAGGAAGTGCTGGCTCTCGCGGTCGACGGACGCCAGATCTATGTCGAGGTGAAGCCGGGTCCGGAGATCGTGCCGTACATCAAGGACGTCTACAAGAAGCAGACGAAGGCGAACGAAAAGAACACGCTCTTCATCAGCTTCAACAAGGAGACCTGTTCGGAGCTCAAGGAATTCATGCCGGAATACAAGGTCTATTGGCTCACCGACGCAACGCGGGGCAGCAAGAAGGCGAAGACGCTGCGTGGCGTGACGGCGAAGGAGGTCATTGCGACGCTGCGTTCGATCAAGGCGGACGGCGTGGATATCCAGTTCGATCCGCGCTACATCACGGAGGCGTTCATCAAGGAAATCCGTGCGGCTGGTTTCGAGTGCCACGTGTGGACGGTCGACAAGCTCGAGAAGTCGCTCCTCGCGTTCAATCGCGGTGCCCAGACGGTGACGACGAACTGTGCGCAGAAGCAGCTCGACGAATATCAGAAAGGAAAATAAATGACGAATCGCCGCGAGTTCCTTCAGACGACGTTGGGGATGGGGGCGATGGCCTTGGCGGGGCGTGCATGGGGCGGCGAGACCGCGCCGACGCGTCCGCTCAAGGTGTGCGTCTTTTCGGATCTTCATTACTGTCCCGGTGTCTTCGTCAATGACACGACGGCATTTCTCGAGCAGATCCTCGCTCGTGCCGAAGCCGAGAAATGCGATATGGTCATCCATTTGGGCGATTTTGTCCACGATGTGAGCAAGCCGTATGCGAAGGCGTTCTTGAAGACGTACAACGAATTCAAGATTCCGACCTACCACTGCCTGGGCAACCACGACCAGGAAGGAACGACCTACCAGCAGACATGCGAAGCCTATCGGATGCGCGACGGACATTATTTCTTCGACCGTGGCGGATTCCGTTTTGTCGTTGCCGATCCCAACTACTGGCGGAACGAAGAGACTGGGGCGTATGTGCATTATCAGCGCTTCACCTATGGCGGAGGAAAGAATCGTACGCTCAACTGGATTCCGCCGGAACAGCTCGACTGGTTGCGCGAAACGATCGAGACGTCGCCGAATCCCTGCGTGGTGCTGTCGCATCAGAGCTTTGAGCGTCCGACGAATGGCGCCGGCGTGCAGAACAAAGACGCCGTGCAGGCGATTTTCAATGCGGCGAATGCGAAGTGTCCGGGGAAGGTTCGGCTCGTCATGAACGGCCATTTGCACACCGACTATCTGCGGCTTCTGGACAACATCCTCTACTGGGATGTCAATTCGGCAAACTACGCCTGGTTTGACAAGACGCATACCTGCTACCCGGCTGATTATGTCAAGACGCATCGGCTCGCGAACCACAACTTGGGTTGGGCGCGTCCGTTGTCGGCGATTCTGACATTGACGCGCGAAGGGGGCGTCAAGATCGACGGCGCGAAGGCCGACTGGCTCTATGGTGTCACGCCTCAGCAGGCGAATCTGGCGCGCTTTGATGCAAACGGCCGCTTTTTCACGCCGACGATTCAGAGTGCCAATTTCAAGTTTGTCTATGACTAACCATTTTGAAATTAAAGGAGAAAAGATCATGCAAGTCAATCGGAGAGAATTTGTGGCCGCGGCGGGTGCGTTGGCGGTGGCGCCGACGGTCCTGGGCGAGGCGAAGAAGATTTTCAAAGTCGGACTTGTCGGTTGCGGCGGTCGCGGCACGGGGGCGATCCAGAACATCATGGATGCGGCGAAGCGGCTTGGATGCGAGGTGAAGCTGACGGCGGCGGCGGACTTCTTCCCGCAGAAGGCCAAGGCCATTTGCGCCAAGTACGGTGTGGATGAGAAGTTCGCGTTCGGTGGTGCGAACGGCTACAAGAACGTGATTGCGACGGATTGCGAAATCGTCCTTCTCTGCACGCCGCCGTTCTTCCGTGCGCGCCAGGCGGCTGCCTGTGTTGCGGCGGGCAAGCATATCTTCGCGGAAAAGCCGATTGCAACGGATCCGCGCGGGCTGCGCGAGTTCCTGCAGGTGGTGGCCGAGGCGAAGGCGAAGAAGCTGTCGATTCTCTCGGGCACGCTTCACCGCCATTCCAATCGTTTCCTGCGCCAGATCGGTCCGATCCGGCAGGGCGTCATTGGCAAGATCATGGGCGGACGCGTCTATCGCTGCCATGGTTCGATGTGGGTTCGTCCGCGTCGTCCGGAAGATACGAACGCCTCGTATCTCGCAAACAACTGGTATCACTTTTGGGAGATGAGCGGCGACCAGGTGACGGAGCAGGCGATTCACGAGGTCGACTTGGCGAACTGGTTCATCGGACGCTTCCCGCAGAGCGCGTTCGGCATGGGCGCGCGGTGGCGCCGTCCGGCGGGCATTGGCGACATCTACGATGAAATCGCCATCGACTACGACTATGGCGACACATTGCATGTGACCACGTTCGGACGTCACATGGATGGTTGCGCGAATCCGTTCGGAACGGTGCTCGTGGGTACCGAGGGTGAGATCTCCGTGGGGGGAAAGATCCGGCGTTTCGACGGCAAGCCCGTAGCGGAAGACCTCAAGATCATCGAAGGCCGGCATGACAGCGGACTTATCATGGAGCATGCGGACTTCCTTACGGGACTGATGACCGGCAATCTGCTCAACGAAGGCGAGCAGGTGGCGATGTCCACGGCAACGTGCATCATGGGTACGCTGGCGGCCTATTCGGGACGCCAGGTGCGGATGAAAGACGTGCTAGAGAACGAGCGGTCCGAATTCTTCAACGGCTGGAATGCGGGCTTCACCGCGCAGCTTTTCGAAGAGACGAACGATGTGCCGATGCCCAAGGAAGGCACGGGCATTGTTCCGGGGAAGGGTTGAAGAAACGGAGAGAACGCAGATGATCAATCGACGTGAATTCCTGATGGCCACGGCGGCGGCGGGTGTGGCGGCGGCGGTCAAGGCCGAGCCGCCGGCTCCGGTGTTCAAGACGCAGCTGAAGAAGGCGCTGATTCGCAAGCGTTTTACGGAAGAGGTGCTGGCTGAACTGAAGGCTGCGAAGTTTCCGGGTGTTGAACTGATGGACAAAACGGTCGATCTGGCCACGGCGCGTGCGGCGCGCCGGTTGGCGGAGGAGAACGGGTTCAAGATCCATTCGTTCATGGGTGGCTGGTACGAGTTCAATTCGGCGGATGCCGCGAAGCGTAAGATTGCGATTGAGACGGCGAAGCGGGATGTCTGCGTGGCGGAGGCCTACGGGGCTCCGGTGATGCTGATGGTCGCGGGCCGAGTGGGCGGGCCGATGCCGAAGCCCTCGCAGTTCGACCTCGACTTCGATCCGCGGACGTTGGAACTTCGTCGTGCGGCCAAGACGGGAGATTTCGCGGCCTATGTGAAAGCGCAGAACGATGCGACGAAGTACGCGCAGGATGCCGTGCAGGAAATCATGCCGGTTGCGGCGGTGCATGGCGTCGTCCTTGGACTTGAAAACGTGTGGAACAACCTCTGGGTGAAGCCGGCGTTTGCGTCTGCCTTCATTCGTTCCTTCCGCTCGCCGTGGGTCAAGAGCTATTTCGATCTTGGCAACCATGTGCGTTATGCGCCTGTGGAAGAGTGGTTGGCGGCACTGTCGGACCAGATCGTGAAGCTGCACATCAAGGACTTCAAGATCGATCGTTCGATGGGCAACGAAGGCAAGTTCGTGCGTCTCGGCGAAGGGTCCATCGATTGGAAGAGCGTACGCCGTGCGATCGACGCCATTGGCTACAATGGTTGGGTGTCAATCGAAGAGGGCGGTTGGACTTCGGCCGAATATTCGTCCATTATGGATCGTTTCTCTGCGGGAACGTTTTGAAGGGCGTTCTCGAGTTCGCGTTGAAAAAGGTTTACCATCAAAAAGGAAATGACGAATGAACATCACTAAAGTTATGGTACGTACGCTCGCGCTTTGTCTGCTCGGGCTTTGTGGAACATCGTTCGCAGCGGAGGGACAGTGGACGGTCGAGCGGGCGAAGGCCTGGCAGGCGAAACAGCCGTGGTACTGCGGTGTCAACTATATCCCGGCCAACGCAATCAACTACACGGCGATGTGGGATAAGACGAGTTTTTCGCCGGAAGTGATGCGGCGGGAATTGAAGTTGATGACGGACCTGGGCATGAACTGCGTCCGTGTGGTGCTTCAGTATGCGGTGTATGCTGACGACCCTGCGTATTTCCTTGCCGCCTTCGACCGTTTCCTTGCCATCTGCGACGACGCGAAGATCCGCGTGATGCCGATCTTCTTCGACGATTGCGCGTTCGGTGAAAACCGGGATCCGGTGCTGGGGGTCCAGTCCGAACCGCTTGAAGGGTGGTACGCATGGGCGTGGAGTCCGTCGCCGGGGCACTCGATCGTGGCCGATCCGCGTGAGCACGGCAAGCTCGAGAAGTATGTGAAAGACGTCATGATGGCACATAAGGACGATCCGCGCGTGTTCCTGTGGGATCTTTACAACGAACCGCGTCCGGGACAGAAGAGCCGTACATGGCCGCTTCTTCGGAAGACCGTCAAATGGGCGCGTGAGGTGAACCCCTCGCAGCCGTTGTCGATCTGCGTGTGGTGTGGGAACAAGGAACAGACCGAGTATGTGCTGGCGAATAGCGACGTTGTGACCTTCCATTGCTACAAGGATGCGGCAAATACCGAAAAGCAGGTGAAGCATCTGCTCGAGACAGGACGCCCGGTCATCTGTACGGAGTGGTTGAATCGCACGTGCAAGTCCCTGGTCGCGGACTGCCTGCCCATTTTCGCCCGAAACAATGTGGGATGCATCCACTGGGGGCTCGTAAACGGCAAAACGCAGACGAACCTGCCGTGGGGACATCGTCCGGAAATGCTGCCCTACAAGGGTCCGTGGCAGCATGACATTTTCCGTGGAGACTACACGCCATACGATCCAGCGGAAATCGCGATCTTCAAGACGACAATCCAACAGAAGAACTCTGCAAAATAGGGACAGACCCTCAAGCTCAAGGGCCTGTCCCCAGCGCAAGGGCCTGTCCCTAGCGCGAGGGCCTGTCCCCAATGTAAGGGCCTGTCCCCAGCGCGAGGGCCTGTCCCCGTTTAGAGCAACTGATCAAGCGAGAGATCGGATGAACATTCTTGATGCGGATTGCCCGTTGTTTTCCAGAGAGTTATTGACGCCTTGGCGGTTGGTGACGTTGGTGGGCGGCCTTGCGGTACTGGTTCTTGGCTCGGTCGTGTTGCCGTCGGATGATTGGGATGTACCGATTTGCTTTGTTATGGGCATCCCTGCCTATGTGCTTGCCCCTTGGGTGTTTCGACAGGTTTGGTATCTGCGCTGGAAATGGTTGCTTCTGGCAGCATTAGCGTTTTGGGTGACAGTCGACGGTTCCTATACACTCTATTGGGGACTGCGCGGTTTCCCGAATCTACCCGAGTTCCGTCCAGCGAACTTCGTCTATTGTCTGCCGTTGTTCTGGCTTGCTGGTTTCGTCTGGAACCTCGGACGTCGTGGCGAGCGGTTCTGCTGGCATTTGCCCGGAGGTTGGCGGCCCGAATGTCTGAGGCCCGACAATCGGCATCCCGATGGCCGGCAGTCCGTTAGTCAGCAGTCCGAATGTCTGAAGCCCGATGGTCACCTGTCTGATGGCGGGGCACAGGAAAGCCAGGTAACCGCGTCCATGTTGGCCCTCGCGGGGCGAATCGTCCTGATGGTCATTGTGTCAGGCCCGACTCGCCTGTTGATAGAGGCTACCCTTGACATGTCCTCTCGGTAAACTAGGGTTGTTCCCGTAATCGTGAGGGCCAGTCCCCATGTTTGCGTGGACCTGTCCCTATTGCCCTTGAAAATATTTTAAAATAACCCCCTTACAAAGATGAGGAATTATGGTACAATGTCGTTGCTTCCGGGAATTGAACCCACGGGCACGTGGTGAAGCGGGAGCCATCGTTGATGCGAGGTCACCCTGAGGGAGCTACGGCGTTGAAGTCAGGCCCTCGTATCGCCGTCGTATGTCAGGGCGAGCTCGCCCGCGCGCTGCACACTTGGGCGTAAGCGTCTTCGGCACCGGCCTTTGGGCAAGGCCAATTCCGCAAATGCCTGTCCGGCCACGTGGCCGGGCTATCCAACACTCATGCGGAGAATCAGCCTATGGCCCGAAAGAACAGAATTGTTGTTGAGGACGGAACTTACCACCTCGTTTCACGAATTGCTCATCGCGAGTTTCTACTTGCCGATCCCTTACTCAAGGACCTCGTCGTCGACTGGATGTACGGCATCGCCGACTTTTGCGGAATCGAGGTACTTGCCTGGAACATCCTCGACAATCATTTTCACATTGAGGTGGAGATGCCGCAGGTTCCGAAGGAGTATTGGACTGACCCAGACCATGCTCCTGAGGTTGCGGCCTTCTCGTTGCGTCCACCCGAGTGTCACGCGCCGCGCTGGACGCCCGACCTTGCTGACATCGACCGCCTCCATTCTGCAGGGACGCCTCTTGTGATAACCCCCGACGGGGATGAACCTTCCGAGTCGGCCGTTGTCGCTTCTCTCTCGAACGGCGTGCCTCTCGTGTCTCTTCCCAGACCCGGGACAGGCTTCGTACTCTCCGACGACGAGATGCTCTTTCGTCTTGGACGCCTTTCGTTTAATCATTCTGACCGCGCGGCGAGGACGGCTCGCCGCTGGGTACGGCTTCGAACCGAAGGCCGTCATGACGTGGTCGAGGCTGAGAAGGACGCCCTCTGCCGCCGTATGTACAACATATCCCTCTTTATGAAGGAACTCAAGCAACGTGTCTCCGAGTACTTCAACCGTCGGCTCGGCCATTCTGGCCAGCTTTGGGAGGGGCGGTTCTACTCCGGCCTCGTCGAGGACGACCGTCTTGCGCGTATCTTCACCACGGCCTACATCGACTGGAACGCCCCGAAGGCTGGCCTCGCGGAGGATCCGTCCGGCTGGCGCTGGTGCAGCTACTCCGTCGCATGCGGCGACGGCCCTTACGCTGAACGAGCACGGAAGGGCTACGAGAAGGCTCTCGGTTGTCCCTGGGAGGAGGCGCGGCGCATCCTAGAGTCGATTTTCATGGCGAAGCTCCCTGAAACCTACGATCCGAAGGCCGATCAGACTCACTATACCGTGGTAGACCCCGACGGGAAGGAGCGGAAGGTTGCCCTTACGCTCGCCCAGCTCATCAAGTCGGAGGCGAAAC
>JAZUGW010000300.1:0-33304 GCA_045641465.1 Kiritimatiellia bacterium
TTGCCCCCGAAGCCGTTCGAGCCTCCTTTCGCACGGCGCACGTACGCGGGCGCGAGAAGCCGCGCCGTTCATATCCCGCCCACTGACCGATTACGACTTTTATTTTATTTTTTGAATTTGTCCAGCCACTTGGCCGCCAGCTGTTCCCAACCGTCGACATCCGTGTGATGCTTGCGGATGCCATAGCCGTGGCCGCCTTTGGCAAAAAGATGCATCTCGGCCTTCACTCCGGCACGCTTGAGGGCGGCATAGTAGGCGAGGGAATTTTCGACTTGGCAGCCATCGTCTTCGGTCTGCACGATGAAGGCGGGCGGGGTGGTCTTGTCGACCGGGAACTTCGAGACGAGTTCAATCGGCGTAGGTTTGCCCTTCGCCACCTGCGGCACGAGCGCCCAGGGGTAGATCGGAAGCGAGAAGTCCGGACGGCACGAACATTCGTCCACCGCATCGATCGCCGCATAGGCGCGCGTCTTGTGGCTCGTCGAGACGCGGCACGTGAGATTCGCGCCGGCGGAGAACCCCATGATGCCAATTCGCCGAGCATCGATCTTCCACTCCGCCGCCTTCGACCGGACCAGGGAAAGCGCGCGCTGCGCATCCATGAGCGCCGCGTCCGGCTGGTCCGGACAACGGTACTTCAACACGAACGCCGAAAAGCCGATCTTGTTGAGCGCCTCCGCAATCTCCACTCCCTCGTGGTTGTAGGCGAGAATCGAATAACCGCCGCCCGGACACACGAGCACGCACGGCTTCACGCCTTCGCCCGGCGCGGGGAAGAAGGCCAGCTCCGGCACGTCCACGTTCGTGAGCCGCACAATGCCGCCGTTCGTGTTCTTGATCGTATATGGCGTCGAACCCCTCTGGGCAGGCACCTTGCCCGCCGGCCACACGGCGATCTTCTCGCCCTTGGCAAGCGCCGCGTCGGCAAGCGCCTGATCGATTGCCGCAGACACCGACGTCGCCGCGAGCGCCAACGCCATCGAAAACATAAACGATTTCATTTTCCTGAACATATCAACTCCTTATTGAATTGTCGCCCCGACTCCATGCCGGGGCAACAGTGCGCTTGACATTGCGAGGTGCTTGGCTGACGGATGATCGATGTCAGCGGTTGATGTACTCGAGCATCCACGGGAGGACGGGCATCACTTCCCACTTCTTGAAGCGCATTTCATTCGCGCAGCCGCCGTGGAGCTGAAGGCCGAGCTTGCCGGTTTTCTCGCACTTGGGATCGATGATGTCGAAGGTTTCAAAGCCGTTGATGCGGTTCACGATGCGGTTCCCCACGGCGATCGTCGCAACCGTGTTCCAGCCGCCCTTCGCATCGCGCACCTTCTCCACGAGCTTGTCGTTGCTCGCCACCCAGCCGCGGCCGCGCGTCGTTTTACCCTGCGTGTGCCAGAGGGCGCTGTCGCGGCTGTTGCCGGCGATCTCGTTCTGGAAGCCCTTGAGCACCCAGGGGATGTCCTCTTCCGCCGCGCGGAAGTAGAGGGCCGAATTGCCGCCGTTGAGCTTGTAGGTGACGCGGGCCATGAAGTTGTCGTAGTCAGCGTCGGAAATGACGAGACCGTCCTTCTTTTCCTTCTGGTCGTGAATGCCGCGCAGATAGGCGCCGTCCTTGTCGTCGACGAATGTCCAGTCCTGCGGAATCACATAGTGCGCCCCGTCGACCTTCCACTTGCCGTCCGCGCCTTTCACGAAGAAATCCTTCCACGCCGGACAGGGCGGGAGCTCCTTGATGCGCGCGTTGCGCCAGTGGCACTCGCCAGGCGTCGTGCCCGCCTTCTGCGCGTGGATCTGAAGTCCGAAGAAACCCTTCTGCTGGCAGTCGTCGAAGATGTCGACCACCTTCACGCCGTTGAGCCAGGTCTTGATGGACGGACCCACGCACTGGATTTCCAATTCGTTCCAGCCCTTCACCTTGAAGGTCTTGTACGCGGCGTCGAGACGGGCGTCGGGCGTGGAGTTGTCGAGCCACACGAGTCCGAAGCGGTGGCCGCGGCGGCCTTCGTCGTAGACACGCGCCGTGGTCGGTCCGTTGGGCGTGATCTCCGCCTGGTAGCCGAACACCCGCGTACCGTGCTTGACGCCCTTGTCCGGACGCGTGGACGAGCGGAACTGCACGCCCGAGTTGCCGTCGTCGCACTTGAACTCGACCTTGAAGATGAAGTTCTCGTAGTTCTTTTCTGTGCACAGGAACGTGTTCCCGGGCGTACCGGGAACGCCGCGGCCAACGATCTCGCCGTTCGCCACCATATACTCGGCGCTACCGCCGTTGATCTTCCAGCCCTTCAACGACTGTCCGTCGAAGAGCGCCGTGAATCCGTCTTCCGCACCGGCAACCGCCGCCGCGAGAAGCGAGACCAGGAGAATGCTTTTCTTCATTGAATTCATACCTTTCATTTTTTTCTTTTTCAATTCTTTGGTTCAATGATCTTCACATCCGCTTTGCCGTTCACACGGCGGCCCGAGGCGCGACGGCCGTCGGAGAGGCGGATGTTTTCGAAGGACACGTCTTTCCAGGAAGCGGGGCAGCCGCGGAAAAATTCGGGCTTCCCGTTGACTTCATGGACCATCAGTTCCATAAGCGCCGCCACTGCCGCGCACTGGCCGTCCATCTGCATGATCTCCTGTCCTTCAACCGGCTTGCCCGCCGCATCGAAGCGCCCGAGGGCCAGTGTGGAATACCCCCGATGATACGGCCAGCAGCGCGACCCGCGGCCCTCGTTCATGAAGTAGTGCTCCCACGCCCTCAGCGTTTCGACGCTCGCCTCGGCCTCGCCCATGTGGAGATGGAGCACGGCCGCCCATGGTACGCACCAGCCGCACCAGGCGCTCACGCCAAGCTTCTTCCAGTTCGCGTAGGAGAGCGCAAGCGTGCGCGCCGTCGCGGGATCCGCCGGATCAAAGATGTCGAACGGATAGAGGCCCGCGAGATGCGAATGGTGGCGATGCGATTCATTGAAGGGACGCTTCTCGAAGAGTTCGATGCCGCCCGCCGCATCGTCGATCGCCGCGAGCGGAAGACGCTTCTCCACGTCGAGCCACATCGGGTCCGGCGTCTCGCCGAGCAGTTTCGCCGCCGCGATGAGGTTCCGCGCGAGACGATGCGCCGCCGCAAGCTGGAAGCTCGGGTTGCGTCCGACGGCCATCTCGAACGAAGCGCCGCCCCATTCGGGCGACGGACCCGTGGGCAGGCTCAGCGCACCGTCACGATCTTCCATCATCGTGCGGTAGACCTTCATCGCGCCCTTCATGAAGGGATAGGCGTCCGTCTTGAGGAATTCCCGATCGCCCGAGTACTTCACATAGCGGAACATCATGTCCGCCACCCAGGCCGTGGACCCATGATCGATCGTACCCGTCCAGAAACCGCCGATGCACACACCGCGGTCGTCCACCGAATGCGGCAGCACGAAACCGTCCTCGACCCCGCAGAAGAGACGCGCGTTCTCCCGCAGACGCGGCCACCAGCTCTTCACCATCTTGAAGAGCGGCAGCAAATGTTCGGTGTGTCCGCCGCGGAACGCGGGGGAATAGCACATCTGCACGTTGATGTTGAAATGGTAGTCGCCGTTCCAGGGCACGAGGGCATGATCCTCGAGCCACGGACCCTGCAGACCCGCCGGCACGCCGAGCGGATTCGTCATCGCGCCGAAGCGGTACATGCCGTAGTCGAAGACGGCCTGGAGTTTGGGATCGGGCACCTGAATGCGCGCACCCTTCCGCCAGAACGCCTGCCATTTCGCCTCTGAGAGCGGCCGCACGTTCTCATAGATCGGCGCGGCACCGCCCCACATCCAGGTCCTCGTGCGCGACCGTTCCGTCCTGAACGTCAAATCTTCTGTCGACGCCACCACCACGCGGAACATCACGGGGTCGTCGTTCGGGAGTTCCCACGTGAACGAGGCCCCGTCCCATTTCTCCGCCGGCTTGAAACCGAGCGACGAGAGGTGGTTGCGCAAATACGGGAATTCCATGCAATGTTTCACCGCGAGCGTATACGGCGTCTTCGGCGGGAAATGGACGGCAAAGAGTCCGCCGCCCCACCTATCGCACATCGCCAGCTGAATCGCGCGGCCGTCGGAGAGGAACAGCTCGCCCAGACCCGTCATCGGATCGAGCGTGCCACGCGTGAGCGTCGCGCCGGGGATCTTCACTTCCAGGCGGCCGAGCGGCAGCAGATAGGGGTTGCGCGGCTCACCCTTCGGCGTCACCTTCTTGAAGAGTCCGAGGAGGCGATCCTTCTCGCCCTTCTGGATGGCGTCGACGATGTTCGTGTAGCTCTGCGAAGGCAGCCAGGGGTAGCCGCCACGATGGTCCCAGAGGTCGCCGCGCCCCACCGTGAAGCGGATCGTATCGCCGCCGCCCCACACGAGAACGCCCGTCGTACCGTCCGAAAACGCGAGCCCCTCATGGCAGCTGCGCGTGAGCGGAAACTTCCATTCCAGCGGAGCGGCCGAAAGCGAAGCGGCCATCAAACAACCCAAGCCAACCAAAATCCTGCAAACCTTACTCTTCATTTGTTGAACTCCTTGCCGATTAGTATAACACATCCTTTCCCCCATATGGAGAAAAAAGAGCACGAATCAACCATCGACGGCAAACGTCGTCGTTGTTCAATTGGTCTTGGAAGTGGCGAAGACGAAAAAGGTGAAACGCTGGAGCGCTTCCAGGAAATAATAGTCGCCGTAGTCGAGCGGCGTGTCGATTTCGCTGCCGCCCGGCTTGTGTCCCACGCCATGGCGCAGAAGGAATCCGCCGAGTTCGTCCGGCGGCGCAAAGTAGGCGGGCGAGGCCAGCGCGAGAAGCTGTTTGGCTGCGAAGTCGCGGTACTTCGCCTGCGCATCGCCCTCCAGCGCGGCCGCCATTTCAATGAGCGCCGAAGCCATGATCGCCGCCGCCGAACTGTCGCGTTCTTCACCCGGCGCACCGTAGTCCCAGAACGGCACGCCATCCGCCGGCATGTTCGGATGGCCGATCGCGAAGTCCGCCGCCCGGCGCGCCGCCTCCAGGTAACGCCGCTCGAACGTCTCACGATACATCATCATGTAGCCGTAGATCGCCCAGCTCTGTCCTCGACTCCACGCCGTGAGGCAGCTTGCGCCCTGTCCGCGCGCAATGCCCTGCACGCGACCCGACTTCTGGTCGTAGTCGAGCACGTGGTAGACGCTGTTGTCGGGACGGAAGTGGTTCTTGAGCGTAACGTCGGCGTGTGACCGCGCCAATGCATCGTAGCGTTTGTCGCCCGAGATCTTGGACGCCAGTTCAAAGATTTCGAGCACGGGCAGGTTGTCGGGGATCACCTGAAAGTGCTCCGTGTCGTCCGCTCGGCCCCAGCTGCGGACGAGTCCCAGCTGCGGACTGAACCGCTTCGCCACGAGCGCAGCCGTCGCGCAGATGGCCTTGTCGTAGCGCGTGTCGTTCGCGAGGCGCCGTGCCGTACCGAACGAACAGGCGATCATCAGGCCGAGGTCGTGACTCGGTGTGGACGCCGCCTGAGTGAGCGGCAGAAGATGATCGGTCCACGCGACGGCACGCGCCTTGAAGGCGGCATCATCCGTCCATCGGCTGAGGATCTGCAGCGATCCCGGAAAGTAGCCGCACGTCCACCAGCTGGTGAAGCGCATGTCGAGCTTCTTCGTCGCGCGATTGTATCCGTGCGGCGCCAAGCGGCGTCCCTTTGCGTCGCGCATGAGCGGCGTCGCCACCGCATCGAGTACACGATAGTTCTCAATGGCACGATGGAAGATCGGCGTGACCTGTCCCGCCAGCCGCCGGACCACATCCTCTTTCGGCGCGGCGGCGAATCCGACCAGCCCCCCGCACACCATCAACGCCACAACACATGACTTTCGATTCACGTTCATCCTATTCTCCTCCAAAACTCTCGCCCGTCAAATACCATTCCTTTCGGAATCAATTGACATTATACACGATTATCTGCGAATCGTGTAGAAGAATTGCGTGAGGAGGATATCTCACGCGGAGGCTTTGCGTTTCTCGGTAGGGCGCAGACTCCGGCTGCGCCGCAATGCCGGGTCCGTGGACAATCGTTTACAGAAATGAACTGACTTTCGTGCAACACAGCAGCCGGCAGAACCCAGCAAAGTCTACATTTTCATTTGAAAAATCGTACCCCTTGTCTACCGTTGGGAAATATGATACACTATATCCGCTTTCAGAAACACTCGTATACTAAATATTCTGAAACAAGGCAGACCTCGATGACAATTGAACGCCCGATAATCTTGAACCGCCTGATTCAAGCCCAAAAACATCACCTGATCAAAATCATCACTGGCATTCGGCGATGCGGAAAGAGCTTTCTTCTGTTACAACTTTTCAAGGATCACTTAATCTCCTCCGGCGTTGATCCTCGGAACATCATTGAAATCAACCTTGAGCATCCGGATTTTCACGCCTTTCGAAATGCCCTAGCTCTTCGCGACCTGATTGACAAACGCATGAAAAACATTCGCGGCGAATGCTTCATCCTCATCGACGAGATCCAACTCGCCCGCAAGATTCTACCTCCCGACATTGACCTGACCCGCTATGCGCCAGAAGACCGGAAGGACTGCTACCTGACTTTCTACGACATCCTCAACGGTCTTCTAAATGACCCGCGCGCCAACATTTACGTCACCGGATCGAACGCGAAACTCCTCTCCTCCGAAGTCTCCACCTATTTCCGCGGCCGTGGCGAGATAATCGAAGTGTCGCCACTTTCTTTTGCTGAATTCAGCTCGACACTCCCCGATGGAATCGAATTCGCCGAAGCGAGAGACACCTATTTCCGCTATGGCGGACTTCCCGAATGCGCCTTACGTCCAACCGAGCGAGAGAAGCGCGACTATCTTCAGGACATCGTCACCGCGATCTACCTGCGCGACATCGCCGAACGATACAATCTCAAAAGCAGCGCACTTCTGGAAGCTCTCACCAATTTCGCCATGAGCAACATCGGCGCGTTGACCAACCCGGCCAAACTCGCAAACGCCCTTTCTTCCACAGGACAGCCAACCAACCATGTCACCGTCAGTAAATACCTTTCCTACCTCGAAGACGCCTTTCTCTTCCGCCGCGCCGTCCGTTACGACATCAAGGGTAAACGCTATCTCGCAGCTTCCTCCAAATTCTACGCAATGGACACCGGACTGCGCAACGCGGTCCTGGGCTTTAGGCAAATTGAGAATTCCCACCTGATGGAGAACGTCATCTACAACGAATTGAAGCGCCGAGGCTATACTGTTGATGTCGGCATCGTGAATACCTACCCTTTGAAGCACGGCTTGCAAACACCCACGCAAACCGAAATCGACTTCGTTGCCAACAGCGGTTCTCAACGCCTCTACATTCAATCCGCCTACACAATTCCCAACGAAGAAAAACTCGCGCAGGAGACGAATTCCCTTCGGCATCTCCGCGACGGCTTCCGACGCGTTGTCATCAATGCAGACCTCTACGGCTCGCCTCACATGGATGACAACGGCATCACTTTCTTAGGCCTCAAGTCCTTTCTTCTCGATCCCAAGTTGATCGAGGCGTTGTAGAATTTCTCGGCTGACTCCGGCTGCGCCGCAAAACCGGGTCCGTGGACAATCGTTTGCAATCCTTTGCGGCGCGGCTGGAATCCACGCCCTGCCCCAACGAGGATTGGCCTCACAAAAGTGAATCGACTTTTGTGATTGCGTCATTTGAAGAGCCAGAGGGCGTAGCCGACGAGAACGGGCATTGTGAGAATGGAGAGGAGCGTCGTCGCCGCGACGAGACCGAGGGAGAGGGCGACATCGCGATTGTACTTCGCCGCGAACACCGTGGTGAGCGCCGCGACGGGCGCGCTCGCCGCCGTCACGAGCGCGACGGCCATCGTGCCGTCAGACGGCTTGAGCGCCCACACGGCGGCAAGGACGATTCCCGGGAGAACGACGAGCCGCAGCGCCGCCGCCACATACGCCGCCCCCGAGCGAATGACAGCGCCAAACGACGCCTCCGCCAGATAGTAGCCGATCACCACCATCGCAAGCGGCGTGTTGAGATCGGCCAGCATCTTGACCGGCGTCGCCACGATCTCGGGCAGCGAGAGCGAAAAGAGAAAGAACGGCAGCCCGCATATGACTCCCATCGTACCCGGATTGACGAAGAGCGTCCGCGTACGGATTTCCTTCAGGCTACCGCACATCGTCACAAGGCCCCAGCTCCAGCACACGATATTGAATATCGTCACATACACCGCCCCGAAGAAGACGCCGTCATTCCCCAGGAGTGCGTACTCGAGCGGAATGCCCATGAACCCCGCGTTGGAAAAGGTCGTCGCATAGCGCAAGACGCTCGTCTTTCCACGGTCGGGCGAACGAAAGCAGAGCGTAGATGCCGTCATGCCGAGTACATGCGAAAAGACGGCAATCCCGAGCGCCCATCCAAGACTCTGCAGAAGATGGATTTCAAACGGACGCTGAAACGCCTGCACGATCACGCACGGCGTGACTACCAGCATCAGCACTTCCACAATTCCCTTCACGCCCGACTCCACCAGAATCCGCCGCTTGTTGCAGAGGAATCCAACCGCCATCAACGCAAAGAGAATGCCCACCTGGCGGGCCACGACAAGAAGACTTTCCAGCATTCAGATTTCCCTCTTCTCTTCTTCGCCGCCGAAGAAGTCGTAGAACTGATACCACTGTTCGGGATGCTCCCGAACTTCGGCCTCCAAGAAGGCCGCGTAGTCGGCCAGCAAGGATGAGGTAAGAGATGATTGTTTGATTGTTCGACCCTCCTTCGCTAAAGCTACGGAGGGCAAGTTGGGCGACCCTCCTTCGCTCAAGCTACGAAGGGCAAGTTGGTCGAATTGTTTCAGGTGTACTTCGTAGGCGTTCCAGCCGGTGCGGACGCAGGTGACGAAGAAGATCGGGGACTCCATGAGTTTCGCAAACGTGAACACGCCTTTCGGCCAGGCGCACGGGCGACCGAGGAAACTCTGTTTCATCGTCTTCTTCGAACCCGCACTCACCCGGTCGCCCGCCATCAACACAAGCTCGCCGCGTCCAATCGCCGCCTGCATCTCGACCGCCGTCTCAACACCGATCGATTCCACCGCGTGCAACGCAAAGCTCCGTGTGTCGAAATGCTTCATGAAGAATTCCGTAAACACGGCATCGTGTCCCATCTGCTGGAAGGCGTGGACGAGGGGGGGGATGATTGTTGGATTGTTCGACCCTCCTTCGCTAAAGCTACGGAGGGCAAGTTGTTCGATTGGGGGATTGGGCGATTGTTCGATTGTTCGATTGTTCGATTGTTCGGATTGTTCGATTGTTCGATTGGGGGATTGGGCGAGGGCGGGGAGAACTTCGATTGTCCCGAGATGCGTGGAAATGAGGAAGGCCCCTTTCTTCGCGGCGATCAACGCCTGGAAGGCTCGCGCCCCTGCATCGTCGCGTACGGACATTGTGGGCAGGTTCTTCTTGAGCGTACAGGCATCCAGCTTGTCCGCAAGCGACCACGCAAATCCCAGCAGATGGCGGTATAAACGGAAAGTGGAAAAGGGAAAATGGAAAATGGATTTGGGCAGCGCGGAGGGTGCGAATTCCGCCAGCACCGCGTGGAAATCGCAGAGCGCCTTTTTCGCGGGACGCGCAAACGGATAGATGAAGGCCATCACCGGAATGCAGGCGAGTTTGAGAACGCCCTTCCCGAAAAGGCGGTAAAGTTGCCAGAGGATCGCCAGGCGGATTCGTCCCGCGCTCTGCTCGCGCTGCGTATGCCAGGCCTCAGACATCCTTCGACCCTCCCAGCGAAAAGAGATACGCGAAAAAGAGGCCGATCGCGAATGTGAGCCCCATCGACCGCGTGACGGGGAAGGATGTCAACGCCAACAGCCCGAGACCGGCGAAGCTTGTGAGAAACGAATACAACACGACCCGACGCGTCTCGGGCGCGGGATGCCCCCGATGGAAAATCGTGTAGTCGATTCCAAGGCCCATCAGTACGAAGAAGCAGAGCAACGTGAAGAACGTAATCGGCACGTCGAGGAGCATCAACGCTAAAACCGTCGACTGCAAGCTCAAGCAAATCGGAAATCCGAAGCGAACGAAGTTCCGCTTGAAAAAGACGACCAGCAACACGCCGAACACGAGAAGGGATACGGTCAGCAGAGACAACGTCGATGCCGTGAATTCCGTAAAGAGAACCAATAACTCCACATGCGGTTTCAAGATCGTCACATGGGAATCCAACGGTTTCCTGGCGACACCCGCATACGGCGAGACGAGTCCCCCCGCCACGCGCATCGAACGAAGCATCGTCCGCAACGGTCCCTCCGGAAGCTGTTCGGGGTCGAGGAATCCATCTGGATTTTCGGACGGCATTTTGAGTCCGGTCTTCGCCGTGTAGGCGGTCCCTTGTTCCCGCACAAGCGCCGCCTTCAACGCGGCATTCTCGCGTTGTCGTTTGAGCGAAGGGATCACCGCCGACAGGCCTTTCACGCCCGCCGCCTCTTCGCGTTCGAGTGCCTCCTGCAACGTTTCGCCCGCAACAAACGCGAAGCGCTGCGTCTGCACGGGACTGATCGTCAGGAGCTTCTTCTCGCTCTGCGCGAGATAGGCGTCGGGACGATAGAACGCCGTGGGGTCCATGACAAGCTGCGGCGTCGGATGCCGACACACGAAGAGTCCCGCCAAGACCACAAAAACGACCCAGGACCAGCGCCCCACACAGCGACGCGCCGAACACGGGGGAACGATGATCGTCCCCGCGTTCCCACACGGCCACAGCACAACGAACGCCGCAACCGCGAGCAACCCCGCGCTCGTAAACAGCGCCATCTGCCGCAACACGCTCACCGCCGCAAACATGAGCGGCGCGAAACAGGCGAGCGTCGTCGCGAGCGAGAGCGCAAGCGGACGCATGATCTTCCGTACATCGCCCGCCGCGCGCGCATGATAGACGTAGTCGACGGACAACCCAATCAGCGACGTGCCGAACACAAAGGTGAGCACATGGGGACGCGGGAAAAACGCAAAGAGCATCCCCGTCGCAGCCAACGCCCCCACGCCCAGCGCGAGCAGCAGCTGCGGCAGAAAACGAAACGAACGAAAGAGCAGCCACCCGAAGAGCACAACGAGCGCAAGCGAAATTCCCGAGAGCAAATTGATTTCGCGCTTCGACTGCTCGCTCGCGCGCGCGGTGTGAAATGCGGGCCCGCTACACCAGATGCGACACGGCGCGTCTTTCGTCTCATTCGCCTGTTCACACGCGACAAGAAAGGATACAATCTCGGCTGCCGGCACGGTGGCGAGATCGACCGTGAGCAGGCGATAGCAGGTCTCGTCCTGCTCGAACACAGGATCGCCCGCGTCAAGCGACCACCCGCCCGCAAGATTCGTTTCCAGCGCCAGCGCGTAGTCCGTGCCAAGCAGAAAAGGATCGCGTTTCGCACTGAAGAGCGGTGGCACAGGACCGAACAAACGCGCGGCCGACTCTTCCGCCACCTGCGCGTATTGACCCGAAAGGAGGAGCTCGCGCGTCGCGGGCGCAAGCAATCCCGCCTTGTGCGTATCAATGAAGGCGAGCGTCTCCTTGTAGTCCGGCTGCGGCGGTTGATGGAGTTGCGCACGAATCTGCGCGGCACGTTCCTTCAGCACATCGGGGTCCTGTCCCTCCAGCAGGAGGCGACCTTGCGTGGCAAGTCCTTTCGCCATCTCGCGCATCACGCCCCCGTGCGCCGAATCAATCAGGCCGTAGAGATCCGTCTCCACACCCTGCGGCAGACGCACCGCCAGCACGCCGGCGAGGAGGAACAGAACGACAAGGAAACTGGCACGGAGGATTTTCAACGTTTCATCTCGATCGCGAGTTTATCGCCGTTCTTGAACGAGACGGTCACGCGATCGGGGAATCCCGTCAGCGGCTCGGCTTTGACGTCCTTTACGAAATCCTTCACTTCCTTGATCTCGAAGATCTTCGCGATTTCGTCGACATTGTTCTTGAGGCGGCGCGTCGTCTTCTTGTTGTTGACGACCAGCGTGTAGTTCGTCGGCGTGGCGATGAATGTGGACGGCAGCGGCTTCAACGTCTGCCACTCGAAGAACTTCCCCTTCTCGAACCGGAACGTCCCGGTCGACGTAATCGTCACCTCGACATCGGCGAGCGTCTTTCGCTGTACGAATGTACCCGATGCCCGTTCCGGCAGAGCCGCATCCACCCCGCCGTAGGCAAGCAGACTCGTCAACACGGCGACAACGGCCACCCTCATGCCTGAAAACACATCACGCCACTGGCACATACATCCGCTCCTTTTCGATACTCGTAGATGATTTCCGTCTCGCCCTTGCGTGTCAGCGTCAGATGCACGATATCGCCCGGCACCACGACTCGCGTGAATTTCATCTTCTTCACCGACACCAGCGTCAGCGGCCGCCGAAGGAAGGATTCCGCAAAATGCCGGGCGATCCCCAACTGCACAACACCCGGCAACACGGCGAAACCCGGGAAGTGTCCTTCGAAATACGGCGCACCTGCATCGAACACGCAATCGGCCTCCCACGCGGTCTCCGTTCGCGCCACCTGCGAGACAAACGGTTCCACAAGGTTCGACTCAAGGATCTCCACCAGCCGGGCCGTCTGTACCTTGCCCTGCGCATTACGCGGCAGCTCGTGCACGAAACGATAGCGTTTGGGGACAGTCCCCTTCGGAAAGATCGGCAGAAGCTTCGTCCGTAAGTCCCGCGCCAGCGCCTTCTTCCCGCACGACGTATCAACATCCGGCGCGAGCACCACCACGGCACCCAGCATGGGACCGTGCTTGCCCTCCAACTTCGCCAGCGCCACTTCTTTCACATCCGGCAGCGCCGCCATCTTCGCTTCCATCTCAGGCAGGGACACGCGTTGCTCGGCGATCTTCACAAGCCGGTCGCGGCGCCCCAGCAGCTTGAAGCTTCGTCCATCGGGGGCCAGTTCGACGCCGTCGCCCATCACGAATTCCTTCGCATACGAAAATGGGGACTTCACCACCAGACGTCCTTCGGCATCGGCCCGCACCTTCACGGGATCGAACACCTGCCAGTCGCAATCAGGCACATCCTGCCGCCGCCACGCGACACCGCCCGTTTCCGTGCTGCCGAAGATCTCGCGCGGGGCAAGTCCGAACACGCGTTTCGTCGCGGCGCTCACGGGGGCCGTCAGCAGCGCCCCGCTCGTCACGATCTCCACGCAGTTCTGCGGCACCTCGTACTGGTCTGCATACGCGCAGAAGCGTTCGAGGAAACTCGGGGTCGTCACGAGAAAAACCTTTTCGGCGGCGCGCATTTTCGCAAGCAGCGATTCGGGTGTCAAAATCACTTCCGGATCGACCGTACATCCCGTCGCCTGCGGCAGCAGAACACGCCACAGCATCCCGTACATGTGCGGCGCTTCGATCGTCGCGAGGAAGACGGGCTTGACGTCGCCCTTCTTCCCGGACGCGAAACAGGCGAGATGCGCACGATGATAGGCGACCTCCTTCGCCAGCGTCGGAAACGGCTTCACAATCCGTTTGGGCGTCGCCGTCGAACCCGAGGTGTGGAACACCGCCGCGAAACGGCGCGCACGAATCAGACGCTCGACGAGCAGGATCAATCCCGTTGCGCAATAGGAGAGGCAGCAATTCCAGACCACCCAGACGCACGGCACGTCAATGCCCGCCTTTTCAAGGTGCCACATCGGACCCGGCGCGAAGATGGTTCCAATGGCAATCAGGCCATTCACCACCAGCCACGATGTCCAGAAGATCGTGTAGGTGCGGCAATACCCCTCCGCATCCGGCGGCAGAATATGCGGCGGGATCTTCTTTGCGAGCGTGTAGCAGAGCGATTCCCTTCCCAGCAGCGACAACCCGAACGAACTCGCCATCAAACCGCTCATGAACACCGGATACCACGCCACGAAAACGAAACGTTTGAAAACAAGCGCGGCGGCGATGCACGCCGCCAGTACGAGCAAGGTCCAATATTTCCTGAACAAGGTCATCCCGCCTTCATCCCCTGCGAGAACGCACGACGCACTCAGCTCGCAAGGAGCTTCATCACCGCCTTCGTCACATCGTTGAGCGTGCGGATCTGGCGGAAGTCTTCCGGGTTCACCTTCTTCTTCGTCTCCTGCTGCAGACGCACGACCAAGTCGACCGCATCGATGGAATCGAGATCGAGCTCCGTAAAGAGATTCGTCTCGGGCTTCAGCTTCGCCGCGTCGCATTCAAACTCTTCGACAAGGATGTCCTTGATCTTCTGTTCGACTTCTGCTTCCGTCATGTCTGTCCCCTTTGAACTTTTACTTGGCTGCGGCTTCCACAAAATCCGCCAGCGTCTTCACCGAATAAAATGTCTTCTTGTTGTCGGCCGGGTTGGACGAGAACGTCACGCCGAACGCCTTCTTGATGGCCATGCCGAGTTCAAGTGCATCGATGGAATCGAGTCCCAGCCCCTCGCCGAACAGCGGCACCTCGGTTTCGATATCCGCTGCCGTCAGGTCTTCCAAGTCAAGCGCGGTGACGATGGTCTCCTTGAGCTTGTTTTCAATTTCTTCTCGTGTCATGTCTTTTCCTTATCCGAGTAAAAGAGTCTTCACCTGAGCAAGCGCGCGCGCGCGATGCGAAATCTTGTTCTTCTCCACTTCGCCCAGATCAGCGAACGACCGGTCGAATCCCGTCGGCACGAAAAGCGGATCATAGCCAAAGCCGCCCGCACCCGAAGGTTCGGTCGAGATGCGTCCCGGACACTCCCCGCGCACCACGTGTTCCGCGCCATCCGGTGCGACCAGCGCCACCGCGCAAACGAACCGTGCGGCACGATTCGCCACCCCCGTGAGGTTCTTCAAGAGGAGTGCATTGTTGGCCGGCGTACTCGACGGCTCGCCCGCATAACGGGCGGACCGCACGCCTGGTGCGCCATTGAGGGCCTCGACTTCCAGCCCCGAGTCATCCGCCATCGACCAGGCGCCCACATGACGCGCGGCGATCGCGCGAACCTTGATCAGCGCGTTGCCTTCGAATGTTTCCGCCGTCTCTTCGGCATCCGGATCGTCTGCGCAGATCTCAAAGCCCGGCAGAATCTCGCCGATCTCGCGCAGCTTGTGCGCATTGTGTGTTGCGACAAATAATTTCATTTCACATCCTTCGTCTGGGTCCCCTTCGAACCCTTCTGAGACGTCAACTCCAGCAATTCCTCCAGACTTTCCTGGTCCGACTTCGGCGCCTTCTTCGGATCGATCGGCTTCAGGTGTTCCACACGAAGCGGGTTCTGGGCCAGTACCGCAAGGCGGTCCGCTTCGGCCTTTTCACGAGCCCGCTGCTCGCGTGTCGCCTTTTCCAACGCCGCCTTCTCGCGGGCGATCTTTTCCTGTATCGTCTTTTCCTGCTCCGCCCGCTTGGCTTCCGCCGCAACGACCTGATCGTCCTTCTGCTTCAGCTCCGTCTGCAGCTTGGCGCACCGGTCCAGTGTCGCCACAAGACTGCGTCCCAAAGAATCCTTTTCCTCACGGACCCGCGCGAGTTCCTTTTCGAAAGCCTGGCACTCGGCACTGAGGCGCTTCTGCTCTTCCGCCGACGATTGCCGTTCGCGATCCCATTTCTCCCGGTCGATCAGCAAGGCCACCTTGTCGTCCGACAACTCGTCGTTCGCATGCCGCAGCGTCGTCACCTGCCACGCCAGAAACGCGGCCGTCACGGCACTGCCAAGAGCGAGAAACGAAGGGATGAGAAGCAGGATGTTTTTCATAACGCCTTACGCAATGAACGCCTTTTGACGCACGAGTTCCTTTTGCAGCTGCGACACGTCGAGCGCGCGTGGCGTGCAACCGTTCTTCACGGCGAGCGCCGCCGCCGTACCGGCCGCCTGACCCGTGACGAAGCACGGACAGATCAAGCGGAACGTGTCGATCGTATCAGGCGCACCGAGCATGCGGCCCGCGCAGAGCACATGGTCCACCTGCTTCGGCAGCAACGCACGATACGGCACGGGGAAGGCCGCATGACGGCCGTCCTGGCCGAACCAGCCGACCGTATCCTTCGGCGCGAACGGCTTCTTCAACAGCGCACGGTCGATGACGAGTTCGGCGTCGATCAGGCGCGATGCACGCGGACCGATCTGCGAACATGTCCCCGCGAGGAACACCTGCTCCCAGCCGGGTTCCTTGCGCATGGCCGCCACATGTTCCCACCACTTCTTGCGGAAGTCGATTTCCGCGCGCGTCAGGTCGCGCACGTCGAGTCCGTTTCCTTTCGGACCCGTACCGAAATTGCCCCACCACATCTCGGGATTCGGTTCGTTAGAACGCGTCGGCCAACGGTTCAGCACCGGACTCTTCACACGTCCCTTCTCATCACGCGGGGCCACCTTCGCGGTGATGCGGTCCATATTGCCGAGCCGCACGACATGTCCGATGCCGTGCGTGATCTGGCGGTAGTTGCCGCCCGCCTGGAACAGTACATCCGCATCGCCCGTGCAGTCCACGACTTCGCGGGCCAGGATCGCCTGCTTGCCCTGCTTGGACTCGAACACGACGCCCTGTACCTGGTTGCCGCTCTGGATCACGTCCACGCCCCAGCAGTGGAAGAACATGTCGATCTTCTCTTCCGCGACCATCGTATCCATCAGATACTTCGCCGCCTCGGGATCGACCGTCGGCTGCCAATGACGTTTGGCGAGATCCGCCGGACGCGGATGACACGCACGCGGACCGAGCGCGATCGCGCGATCGGCGAATTCCTCCGCCAGACCGCGCGTCACAAGGCGCCACTTGTTGCCCGGCTCGCGCCGCGACGTGCAGAGCATGATCAGCACCATGCCGTTCGTGAAGAGGCCGCCCAGCGATCCGTAGCGCTCGACGAGCGCAACCTTCACGCCGGTACGCGCGGCGGCAACGGCAGCGGCGAACCCCGCCGGACCGCCACCGACCACGACGACATCCGTCTTGTGGAAAATCGGAATCTCGCGCGCCGGACAGATCACCTTGCCGTTCTGCAGCGCACAGCTGGCACCGTCTTCGATCGTATGGCCGAGCGGAAAGATGTCCTTGCCGAACCACGGATTGTCCGGGTCGCCCACGGACCCCGGCGGCAAACCGTTCTTCGACGGCACAGCCTGGTCTGCCATGAGCGGCGCGCCCATGAGTGCGGCACCGCCGAGTCCGATTCGCTTCAGAAACTCACGCTTGCTGATCGCCATTGGTCCATCTCCTTCCGGCATTTTCCACTTTACATTTTCAATTTTACATTCGCTCACGTCGCCGGCGTGCCCGCACCCGCTTCGGCGAACGGCACCAGCACGCCACCGTTCTGGCCCGGTTCGCCCGCGAAGAGGATCATCCCCTCCGAAACGCCCACGCTCATCTTGCGTGGCGCAAGGTTCGCCACGAACAGCACTTCCTTGCCCACGAGCGCGGAGGGATCCGGATACGCCCCGCGGATGCCGCTGAAGATCGTCCGACGGCCGAGCACGCCACAGTCGAGATCGAACTTCAGCAGCTTCGAACTCTTCGGCACGATTTCGCACGCCAGCACCTTCGCGATGCGCAGGTCGAGCTTCTCGAAGTCGGCGAAGGCGATTTCGGGCTTCAATGCGGGCTGCTTCGCATCAGCAGACGCGGATTCGGCCGCCGTCGCCTTCTTGTCCTTGTTCTTGGAGGCGCGGCTTTCGTGCGCGACCTCGCCCGAATCGGCCGGCTTCACCTTGGCCTTCTCGACCATTGCCTCCACCTGCTTGGCGTCGATACGCGTGGCGAGGTACTCGTACTTGGAAATCGTGCAGTTCTCGACCGTCTTCGCGGCATCGTCCCACGCATAGGAACTTTCGCCGAAGAGCGCCGCCACCTTCTCCGCGTATGCGGGGAGAATCGGCTTGAGATAGATTGCGAGAATGCGGAACACGTTCAGGATCGTCGTGAGCGTCGTACGCGTGGTCTCGGCGCCTTCGGGCGTCTTGACGGTCTTCCACGGTTCGCGGCGGTCGAAGTATTCATTCGCCGCATCGGCGATCTTCGCCACTTCCACCGGCACCTGCGAGAAGCGGCGGTCCTCGTAGAACTGGGCGATCGCCTCGGCGCGGCTGCGCGCGAATTCAACGAGCTGGCGGCCTTCCTCGTCAAGCGAGCCGAGCTTGCCTTCAAGGTTCTTGTTCAGCATCTGCGCCCCGCGCGAGGCGAGGTTCGTGATCTTGCCGACCATATCGCCGTTCACGCGCTGCACGAAGTCCTGCAGATTGAGGTCCATGTCGTCCGTCGTACCGCCCAGCTTGCATGCGTAGTAGTAGCGCAGCGCCGAAGCGGGCAGATGGTCGAGATACGTGCGGGCGTTGACGAACGTGCCCTTGGACTTCGACATCTTTTCGCCGTTGACCGTGAGGAAGCCGTGGACGAAGATCTTGTTCGGCTGCTCGAAGCCGGCGGTGTGCAGCATGCCCGGCCAGAAGAGGCAGTGGAAGCGGATGATGTCCTTGCCGATGAAATGGTAGCGTTCGGCCTTCGGATTCTGCCACCAGTCCTCGAACTTCTCGCCGTGCTGTTCGCACCAGTTCTTGAGGGAGGCAAGATAGCCGATCGGCGCATCCACCCACACGTAGAAATACTTATCGGGATAACCGGGGATCTGGAAGCCGAAATACGGCGCCGCGCGGGAGATGCACCAGCCGCGGAGCGGTTCATTGAACCACTCGAGCAGCTTGTTCGAGACATCGCTCGTGGTGTGGTCCGGAATCCAGGCGCGCAGATAGTCGTGCTGCGGCTCGAGTTCGAAGTAGAGGTGCTCGGAGTCCTTCACCACAGGCGTACCGCCGCAGGTCGTGCAGACGGGATGGCCGAGTTCCTCGGCGGCGTACGTGCTGCCGCACTTGTCGCAGCTGTCGCCGTACTGGTTCTCCGCCCCGCACTTGGGGCAGACGCCCTTCACGAAGCGGTCCGGCAGGAACATCTTGCAGTGTTCGCAGTAGAGCTGGGGCGTCGTGAGCTTCGTCACCGCGCCGCTCTTTTCCATCGCCGCGAAGATCTGCTCGCTGAACGTCTTGTTCTCGGGCGAGTTCGTGGAGTAGTAGTTGTCGAAGGAGATTTCGAAGTCGTTGAAGTCCTTCAGGTGCGTCGCGTGGCTGCGGGCGATCAGCTCTTCCGGCGTGATCTTCTCCTTGTTCGCGCGGATCATGATCGGCGTGCCATGCGTGTCGTCGGCGCAGATGTAGAGGCACTCGTTGCCGCGCATCTTCTGGAACCGAACCCAGAAATCGGTCTGAATATACTCCACCAGATGTCCCAAGTGGATGTCGCCATTGGCATACGGCAACGCGGATGTAACGACAATACGGCGTTTCTCTGACATTTCGACTAGACTCCTTCCAAAAAATGAGGTCATATTTTAACATATTTGGCGTCAATCCGCGAGAACCAAGTTGCCGAGAGTTTATCTGCACAAAAAATGAGTCCCTTTTGGGCGAAGCTGCACAAATCCAGGAGACAGACGACTTGCGAAAGACAAAAAAATCCGCTTCAGGGTATGGGGAGGACCTGAAGCGGTAACGGACAGTTGGTTGGCTTTGTCCACATGCAAGTAGGCAACAGCGACAGCGAATCTACAGCCCCTTGAAAAAAATCCTAAAGGCCCAACAGGCGATGAAACGGTACAATCGCGTCAAAATAGCCTTCGGCCTCTACGGAGGGCGCAAGATCGCCTTCATAGACAAGTGCTGTACGAAGCGCGACATCGCGCCCGTGCGGCACGCGGCGACATTTTTCCTGCACAGCGGCAATGACCTCAGGCCCAATCTGCTTCTGACGCTTGACCTCGACAATACAGAGGGACATATTCGTCTGAATCAGAAGATCAACCTGCACGCCCTTTCGACCCGTTTTTTCAGACCCCCTCCTCACATAAGGCGCCGCCGACTTCACGAGAGACTTCTCAAGATGAAGCGGTTTAAGAATCTCACGAAAGTTATTCAACACAAGATTTTCAAATTGATACCCCTGATCAATTTGCCAGCCCTTGAACTGATCCAATTCATGAAAGGCAAATGCCCCTTCGTCAATCATGGCTTTCGCCGGTTCAAGGTATCTCAAATAGAAACGCGAGTAATTATCGCGAATCCGGTAACGAGCCATACGCGTCGACACACCCGTCATTGGATTCTCTCCCCCCTGTCGAGCAACCAGCCCGGCCTCCACAAGCTGGGCCATCGCCTCCGACAGGTCGCCCCCCCGCTTCACACCCAGTTTTGACGCGATTTCCGAGATTGTCTTGGGGCCGTCCATTAAAGCTCTTAACGCCCGCCCCGCAAACTTCGGTTGTCGGCGAATGACGTCCGTAAACATTTCGTCAAAATCCATTCGAAGGACGGCGTTCGGCTCGAATGCAAGTCGCCGGATATTCTCGTTCGCGGAAAGACTTGGATTGAGTTCTTCCAGATATTTAGGAACGCCTCCCGTGACACGTCACAAGGGATGAAACCCTCTTCCCCCAAAGATCAGATAGACGTTGGATGATTTCTTCACGACCAAAAAAATTCATTTTTCACCTTTCTCAACGAATTTCGGATGAAAAATATCACCTAATCCGTATTTGGTCAACTGAAAATCCTCACAAAACAAGACAAATTGTCTTTTTGTGAGGAATTTTCACTCGCTCTTTTTCCTCACAAAAACAAAGAAATCAATTTTATGTGAGGAAATCTGCGGCGTCACAGTTGCGCCAGCAGTTCGCGGTCGGCGGCGCAGAGGTCGAGAGCGGGGATTTCCGCGACGGTGAACCAGCCGAGTTCGGCGTGTTCAAGCGCCGTCGGTTCGGCACCGGGGACCGGTTCGCAGTCGAGCAGCGTGAGATGGATTGTCTTGTCGGGATACGTGTGTACAACCGAAGTACGCACCTGCAGGTTCACAAGCGGCAAGGCGATTTCCTCCTGGCATTCGCGCACCAGCGCCTCTTCAGGTGTTTCACCGGGCTCGATCTTCCCGCCGATGAACTCCCAGTGTCCCGCCTGCGACTTTCCCTCCGCGCGCTTGCCCAGCAGATACTTCTCTCCTCGGCGGATGAGTCCGCCCACGACTTCTATCACCATGTTCGTTTCCTCTGTCTCCTTTGACGGGTATTATACCAAAAATCCCGCCGCCGGAGGCATCGTTGTTTGAGGGACTTCTGCTCACGAATGTTCGAATGAATGCGGGAATGTTCGAATGTTCGAATGTTCGAATGGTGGAATGTTTGAATGCTCGAATGAATGCTCGAATGATTGAATGATGAAATGAATGAAAGACATGACATCCTTTGACGGCGTGATGAACGTGACAAAATCCTCAAACCAACCACCAGACCTGCCGAGTAATCATTCAACGGCCCCCCAGGGACAGGACAAGCACACCACGAGGTCACAGCCGTGGATTCTCAAGTATTGCAATACTTGAGAATCCACGCACCGGCAAAGCGAATGAACATCCCCCCACACAGAGCAAAAGTCAAACAAGGTGGGGTCTGTCCCCTCAGTATCTTCAATAGAACTTCAGCATCTCGGCATTGACTGCCGTCGCGGCCTTGATTTGGCTCTACCTGTATCACCGGGCAATCCCGCCGATCCAAGTCTTGTATTCTTAAACATTCATGATTTCCATGGTCTATCAAATCCTAATGGCAGAGGGTTGAGAAAATACACTCTCTGCCCTTGATATCATACCGCCGAACACCATCAATCGGTTCAAATAATCTTGGTGTTTGATCGTCATTTTACAGACTTTAAGAGTTGGAGTTTGTGCGCACGCACATTTTTCAGTAGTTTACTTGTGAACTGCGGATATTGTACCACACTTGCCGCTCACTTTTCCCTTGAGAAACCGGTCAGACCTGTTTTCGCAAGAAGAAGCAGGTGGAAGGAGAGCCCTTCAGAGCGTCAGGAATTCCCCGGGGGTCAGTACTGGAACTGGCGAGTTCGCGAAATCACGCTTGTTTCGGGTGATGATGTAGGCGCACTTGGCTTTCTTGGCTGACGTGGCGACAACGGCATCTTCGTAGTCCGTGAATTCAAGGGCGCGAGCGTCGCTCAGAATCTGCTTGTTGCAGGGAACGACGGTGAAGTTGTCGAAGATGAAGTCCAGGGCGCTGTTTTGCGCTTCGATTCCGTGGTCACGCATCAGATAGAACGCTGTCGTGACCATGTGAGCGGAGACGAACAGTTGATTACGCTTGTCCCCAATGATGTTTTCAGCGGCGTCGGCAAAAGGCGCTCGATCCTCAAGGTAGTCGAGGATGATGTTCAAGTCGATGAGGATGTTCATGTATATTTCTCCGAGAGGTGCTTGAAGCGCATCTTGTCTCGGTCTTCATCGGTCAGAGAATGGTCGCGCTTGAGGATTCCACGGTACTTGCGAATGTCGCGGACGCCGTGGCGTTTCGGCGGCTTTGCAGCGACCGCTTCCTGCAGACGGTTGAGATACCCGAGAAACAGCTCGGTCACGCTCATTTGGCATTGCGAGGCGTATCCCTGTGCGAAGTCAAGCATTGTTTGCGGCAATCGCATGCTGAAGCGGGCGTCATTGGTCATGATATGTCCTCCTTTGAATTGTGTGTACATTATAGCAGAATTGTCTGACAGAAGTCAATCTGAAAGCGAGGCTGCAATTCTTTACAGGTGTAATTTTCTTAGGTGACATTCCATTGACCGATCTTCGACCTCCTGGCGCGAGAAAATCACACCCCGGGGTTAGGTGGTCGGCAATGGAGACCTGTTTTTGCATAGCGGGGACAGTCCCCCGGGATCCCGGAGACGAAATTTCCAGCCGGTCATCATACAATGCAACCTGCACGGACATCGCCAGTTGTGGGGACAGCCCCTGGCCGCTCAACCAAAGGGCCTGTCCCCACGCCGCAGGACGACTAACGCGCGACTACGGTTCGGTATCGGTCCCACGCCGTAATCTCGCCGCCCCGGGGGCCGTTCCGATCGCTGGGGCCTGTCCCCGCGCCGTCCTGTAAATCTATAATAATTACAGTATGAAAGGAAATGCTCGGTTGAAGCGAGATCTGAAATCAACAAACCACGTTCGACCAATCTACGAACCTGACTTGCATAGTCCAACCAAGTTTTTTACACGGATGTGAAACTGTGATCATCATAAAAAGAAACGCGCCCTTTTATGGACATTCCCCTCTGAAGGGCAAGCGGTCCGGCGCGTGTGTTACCGACATTGTCTCATACTCTAAGTCGAAAGGCAAGACCGGACTTGTATTTTCCCCAAAATTTTTGAGCATTCGAACCGTCGAGTGACTACTTCCCCAACCATCACAAACAGGCCACGAAGCCACGACAACCAAATCACGCGCGTCACGTCCCCTTCGGAGGTTCAAGTCGATTCCAAAGTATTGCAATACTTGAGAATCGATCCTTTGGAAACAGTCGCCCGCGCCCGAACAGTGACCTCTCCGTCGGGGGACAATCCCCACCCCACCCCACAATTTGCAAATTGTGGACCGACATGACAATTTCGGCTGAACGCCCCCATCGAATTTGAGAAAACAGGTCTGACCTGTTTTCTCATAACGGGGACAGTCCCCACGGGATCGGCTATCTCCATCCTGCGCGTCAACTCGCCTTCGACCTCTTCGATTGTCGGCATCTGCGATACACTCCAATCGCGCAACAGGCTGTTGTGCAATTCCCCGAGTTCCATACAACTCGACAAACAAACACTGCGCAAGGACTGCAATAGAAAGTGAATGAAGACGCTCAATATGGAATTACCTTAATCCACGAAGATATCCAAATATCTCTTGAAGTCATATATCGCGTTGCGCCTTGCATCCGAAGATGGCTTCAGCACCTCTTGGGCGACCAACGACTTAACCAAGCGATTAGCCGCCGAATATCCGCAATTCAACGCCTCCGAAAGCTGATTAACAGTAACTCTTGGCATACTGTAAAGGTATCTGAACGCCCGTTGCGCCAACTCGGCATTTGAAAAGGTTGCCGATACCATGGACATCTCATCACGCAAGGAGAAAATGCGCTTGAACTTTTCACATCCTGTTCGAGTTGTATCAGCAACCGCCTCAAGGAAAAACAAAACCCACCCCATAAGATCATTGTCCGTCCGGACACGCGACAAAAACTCATAGTACGAATCACGATTGCGTTCGAGATGCGATGAAATGTAAAGCGACGGACAAGACAATTCGCCCTTACTGATCAAGTAGAATGGAATCAACAGACGCCCCACGCGCCCATTGCCGTCAAGAAACGGGTGGATAGATTCAAACTGGTAGTGGCTAATCGCGCAGCGAATAAGATTTGGCACTCGAATCTCATCGTTATGCCAAAACTTCTCAAGATCGCTCAACAAATCGGCTAGATACTCCATTGCGGGAGGAATATACCGTGCCGTAACGATTGAATTTCCGCCAATCCAGTTCTGACTCTTCCTGATCTCCCCCGGATGTTTCGCCTCGCCCCTCACCCCTGAGAGCAATCGCGCATGCGCCCCTCGCAACAACCCAATCGAAAGCGGCAACCGTTTCAATTCATCAACCGCCCAATTCATGGCCTCAATGTAGTTGTTAACCTCCCGCCAGTCATTCCGACGCTCCTCGACAATTGATTCTTCTGGCAGAACCGCCTCTGCCATCTCGGTCTGCGTCCCTTCGATACGACTTGAAGCACTCGCCTCTCTAACAATGTGCATGCGAATGAACAGGTCAATGTCAGGGACAAACTGGGAACACGCATCAAGACTTGCCAGTCCCTTAACGGCACGCTCCAACGCCAAGGTCAGTTCTGCCGAATCCCATGACCAATCATGATTCACAAAACTCGGAACAAAGCACTCATATTGATAACGATGCCGCGCTTCGCCCGCCTTAAATTCTTCAATTTTCACTCAATCACCTCATTTCTGTCATCTTTAACTCTTATTTGCACGCTGTGAAAACAAGAAAGTGCTTATTTTCAAAAATCGCGATTTTTGAAAATAACGAATTGGCACAGATAAGTGAGGAGATACCAAATTCACTTTATGACTTCTTAATTGAATCAAGCGGCATAAACTGCGGGTCATAACGAGTCGTCCTTTCATAGGGCATGCGCGACGCATCGAGCGAGGCAGAATTAAGTTCAAAATTATGATCGAACTTCACAACCACATAGCGTTCTGCATGAGTCGGGGCTTTATAAAGTGACCCAACTTCAATTGCTGTTTTAACCGCCACTCCGTGTACGTGGAATAGATGCTTCTTCTCAGCCACATTATTCCGAACATGGAAAAACAAATACTGAATCCTTGAAAGATTCCAGACGATCGCCTTGCCCTCTTTTGTATCCTTCAATCCAATTGCAATGTATCCGGCTGGCAGGAAGGATGTGGATTTAACTTCGTAGTTCTCCATCATGACCGCCAACACGCCATCCTTAAGTTCAGCCGTGGCAGCTTGCGTCGGATCTGCGGCGATCTGCTGCTGAAGTTTTGCATTTGCCTTTGGATCTTCACCAATCGCACACTTCGCGACATGGAATGCCTGCTGCAATTCGGCAAGCAACTTCGTATTTGCCGCCTCAAACGCCTTATCTTTATTCAAAGCCAGCGAATAATACCGCTTATCTGTAAATGGCTGATAGACACGCCCGAGAGACTCCCGGAAATGCTCGCGAAAATAATGTTTCGCATCAACATTATTATGCGGACACATCGCGTAGAAATCAAACCTCTTTTCTATCGCCTTCTGAATGTCCTCGCGAAACTTCTGGCGGACCTTCTCCTTCCATTCGTTTTTCGCCCCCTTCTTCTGCCGCGCGTAAAGGGTAAGTACATAGAGGAAGTTCACATCATAATGGCAAATAAGCAGCGTGTCACGATCGAACAACCGATTCTCAAACTGCCGCGAAAGATGAACGACCGCTTCGCCGCTTGTATCGCGGTGCGCATCAATTCCCAGCCCATCCGAACCACCTTTCAGGTCGATTTTGTGTCCCCCATCATCAAAAAACATCCGTGCGCTGATAAAGAAATTCGGAACTACGTTATACCCTTCCGTCACATCGTCGCGATACTTGGGTACACCCGCTTTAGATTCCGCGGACTGAGCATTGGGCTCATTGAGGAAAATATCAAGATTCCGCTGAATGAGATTCTTAGCATAGGTATATTGCTTGTAAACGGACTCTTCGCCCGGATCTGCGCCTATTTTGTAATACTTCGAATCACCGATGTAATAAATCTCGCGGTCGTCCTCATGATTAGTCAACGAAAGGTACTTATACACATGATCGAGCCGCTTACCGTCCTTGTTGTTTTTAAGATCGAAGATTGTCTCGTTCAGTTCTGGATCTCCCAGCAAGTCATCGATCATTGCCTCAAAAACCACATTGAAATCCTTGACGAGCAAATGTTCGTGCCGATTCTCCTGTACCCAAAGTCGATGATGACGGTCGAAGAATGCATGGCAGAGATCCCAGAGACGCAGTGCCTTATCCGAAAAGTACTTGTAACGAATCTGCCGCAACCGCCTCGCGCCATATCCCGTTTTACACCACTTTTCAATCTTCTTGTCGTCAATCAGTTCAAACCCAAACCGCAACGGACAATTGAAACCATACTTCTCATTGCAATAATTTAAAACTGAGAAGAAGATGACGAGCAACTCTTCATCGAAATTGATGATACGCTTGCGATTCACCATCCTCAGATAGACTGGCGAGCCTTTTTGAACAACTGCAGATCCCTTTGCAATCGTCCGGGGCCAGTTGATTTTGTTGTAACCGCGATGAATGTTCTTGAGGATGAAGGTGAAGAAGTCCTGGTTGTCACGGTTAAAACGCGCCATCTCCAAAACGATGTCGAGGATCGTGTCGCTCTTAACCCGCTTGCCACCGCCCTCCGCCATCGAACGATTGTCGCCATCGTCGATCAATTCACTATCCTGATGCGCCTTGCGGTAGACCGAGACGGCACGATAGATCCACACCGCGAATTCACGCAGAAAATCGACCGTTCCCTTATCGATCGGCTTTTCTCCCGGCTTGGGCTCCACATCAATTGCAGCGGTAAAATCAATCAACTGTTCAGGCGTGAAATCCTTAAGCGCCATTGCATCATTCTCATCCAAAAGCACCTTTGGAAGAACAAGTACGCAATCATTTAGCTCCGCATCAAAATAATAGCCGACACAATCAACCTTGACCTGATTGGTCAGTCGGTTGAAAAGGCTATTGTCAAGACCGGCGAGCGCTCCCTTTAAAAGCCCGCGATCGTAATGATGTCCCTCGAAAAGGATTTTCATTCGCCGTCCCTAGCGGAACCACCTTCAGCAGATACCAAATTTTGTCCGGATGGACCGGGCGCACCGGACGTGCCGTCTTCAGGAGATTCTTTCACAACCTTTAACGCTTCCAAGAACGAGACAAGCAATTTATCACGCCACTGTTCCTTGGTACTACCAGCCTCGGGATGGTAGAAGTCGGCAAAACGAATATGCCTCTTGTCATCCTTGCCGTCCTTCTTGAAGGTATATTTAAACACATCTTCATCGGGCAAATTATCCTTGAATACATCGCCCCAAAGATAGAAAATCACCTTCGCGACAAAGGTCTTTGCGTCAATCACCTTGTCTTTCGCCTTGACGAAGAAGTAGCCAAGTTGCTTGTCCTCTGAACTTGTCTCGGTCGCGATCACTGCATTGATCTTTTCAAGGAAAGACCACCATTCGTATTTCTCACCGCCGACCTCAATCTTCCATCCCTTCCCGGCGTCTTCGATCGGCACATATTCCCAGTCCCAGGGGCGCCTGAACGGGCTATCGATTGGGAATAGCGATTGATCGGACGTGTTCATCGTCGCCCAGATGCAAAGGTTGGGCGGCAGGACAAGCTTTTTACCGGTCTTGATATCACCCGCAGTGGCAATTACCTTCTCCCCATCTTCGGTCGTCTTCTTGACATCCTCGGTGAGAGGAATATCGACCAGTTTGTAATCCTTATCCTTCTCGAGAAACTTCTGAATGTCGTCGTCGGGAGTAATCGCATACGCGGAGAATCCGTTATCCGCACGATCAAGCAACTGAAACAAGTCGCCGAAGATTTGTGCGCAATTGCCGCGATTGATTTCCTCAATGACAAGATAATAGGTTTTCGCATCAGAATCCAGCGACGTGTCGCACCATCGCCGCCATGCCTCGACATACGCTTTCATAAACGCCTGCGGGACAAACGAGTAAACGATGACCTTTTCCTTCGCCTCGATCTTGTGCGTTGTCCCCGTCGCGTCGAGCGCATACCGTTCCTGCTCGTCCATAGTAGGTTTATATGCGCCAACGAAAGTGGCGTAATCCGTGTCAGGATGGAATGTTACGCGAATGGAGTTACTTTCATTCGTACACTTATCAATCTTATACGACTTCCCTGTCCCCGGAGCACCATAGGTAATGAGCTGCAATGCCCCCTCTACTTTAGGCCTAGTGGGTGGAGGATTGTCATCGGTTATTAAATCCAAATCTCCATTGACTATTGGGAAGAATTTAGAAAAAAGCAAATCTTTGGGAATATAGTACAGAATGTACCTGTCATCCTTTTTCTTTCGAATCGCAAAATAATCATCAATGTTTGCAATTGATGAAAGGTGAAGATCCTGAAGGAATACCTCCATCTTTAAATTAGGTTCGCCTTCGACGGGATATATTTTATAATCACCACGCTCTTTACTTCTCCCTAAGCGTACGTTAACAACCTTTTTATATGAATCATCCGCAAGAGAACGGCATTCAAATTCAACAAAACAATTGTCCTCAGTAAGCTTAAAAAACGAGTCAATAGTGCCTTTATAAAACTCAATCTGTTTTCCCGATGAGGGGGCTAGGTCATTGGTACGGAACTTGGTGATGTAAACCATGTGAACCTCCTATTAACTATTGAATTCATCAAGAAACTTCTTCACTGACTTGCCCATAGCCTTAGCCAGCAAGGTCGGAACTGCATTGCCTACTTGGACATATGTCTCCTGTTGGTTCCCGACGAAAACAAAGTCATCTGGAAATGATTGGAGTCGCGCGGCTTCACGAACAGACAAGGTCCGATTCTCTGTCGGATGAATATACATATACCCATCCATACCAATATGCGCAATCACCGTCCATGATGGCTGATCGTTAACCAATCGTTTCAGACGGTCGGCAAAAATATCTTCACGGAAGGGTAATATCCTGCGGACTTCGGGTGGCAAATCCATGTATTTCCCTCCTTGCGGCATATGAGGGAAGACCTGTTTTGCGCGCGCATTAGACATTCGGCAGATGTTATTCATCACAGTACCATCCGACCGCTTACGCATTTCCCGTTGATATGCATTAAGAGGGCTGGCGGCTGAATACGGCATTTCGGACACACGCCAATTGTCAGTAATTTCAGGCAAATCCGAAAGCGCATCTTGTACAGTAACGAAAGGTTTCAGCTTTTTCGAAGATTGATCCTCCTGATCAAAACAATGCGTCGGCATAGGATAGGTAAACTTTGTGGAGCCCTTTTTATGTGCCACCAAAAGCATTCTTTTGCGAAGTTGAGGAACCCCATAATAGACGCTATTCAACACCTGCACAGGCTTAACTACTTCATAAATGCCGTCCCCAGGGGAAGATCCTCCGATGCTTTCTATCATCGAGACCGCAGTGTTGAAGATCGCTCCATTATACTTCGTTATGAAATTCGGGACGTTCTCAATGACGAAGATATCTGGGCGAAAATAATCTACGTATTTAAGGTACTCTAAAAACAACTGGTTTCTCGGATCTTCAGCTGTAGGCCTTTTCGTAACAGATCTAATCTTCGCGTCTCCAATGGTAGAAAAAGTAGGACAAGGAGGCCCTCCGATAATTAAATCGACTTTTGAACTTCCAATCCGTTTCGCAAACTCCTGAGGGCTAATCGTACGAATATCCTCACAAATAGAGACGGATTTTTTGTGATTCAATGCATGGGTCTTTACAGCAGGTTCTACGTTATCAATACCACCGACACAAGACAAGCCTGCCAGCTCAATACCTTTGGAGAATCCACCAGCTCCGCAAAATAAATCGATAAACTTATATGACTTGGCTCCCATTTATAGGTCCTCCAATGTTTCCACAACAGCACCTGCAATGGCCCTTGCCAAAAGGGGAGGCACGGCATTACCTACTTGCTTGTACTGATCAGTCCTAGACCCCGCAAAGAAGAAATCATCGGGGAAGGACTGAATTCTTGCAGCCTCACGAACAGTAAATGTCCTCGATTGTGTAGGGTCCGGATGAATGAACAAATTCCCGTCCTTATACAAATGAGCGACAATCGTGGTACCGGGTTTGTCAAATTCTTGAACCGTATACCTGTTTCCAAAATGACGAGGATCGTGATGGATCAAGTCTGGCCGAACAATCTGCAAATCCTTTAGCTGCCAACCTCCATGCTCGCTAAGAATCTGATACCTCTCTTGATCCGCAGTATTATGCTTGCGTGCTCGATGATTCAAAATGTAAGGGCTTGCCACTTTGGACGAATTTAGCAACGACAAATACTCATTCACTGTTCTTTCTATATTAACAACCTTCTCCGCCCCCTCGCCTGGCCGCAATTTGGGCAAATCAGAAATTGCATCACGAACAGTATAGAAGGGTCGAAGACCCTCACCATTCGTCTTCTTCAACCGTCGATAAATGTCTTTGGCATCAAGATTAAGATCCTTACGAACTCCGATTATAATGATCCGCTCACGATTCTGTGGGACCCCATAGTTCGATGCATTTAGCAACAAAATCTTTGCGTCACTAACGACATCATAATTCTCACGCATTCGTTCGATGATCTTGGGGAAAATAAATCCGCCGTTAGGCTTAGCCGTTAAGATCCCTTTCACATTCTCAAACACGAACATCTTGGGTTTGAAATGATTAAGAATCGCGATGTAATTCTCGAACAAATAATTGCGAGGATCATCTCGCATGGAATTTGGGTCGCGCGCTCGTCCAACAGATGAAAAAGCCTGACACGGTGGCCCACCGACCAGCACATCTACATCACCTTCTACGCGACTATCTATCTCAGAAATAATCCCCGCTCTCGTAATATCGTCGCACAAGACAGACCGTTCTATCTCAGCCTCTTGATATTGATAATGGCGCATACGTGCTTTTAAAGTTTCACAAGCGGTTTTATCAATCTCAAGATGCAGCAAGGCTTTAAAGCCCTTCTGATAAAAACCTTCACTCAATCCGCCGCAACCGGCGAACAAATCAATAAAAGTGTATTTCCGCTTTGCCATCACTAAGAAATCCTCAAACAAACTTTCAAACGAAATAGGAGAAGAAGAAGTTATGCCGTTACTTCATAATTCAACCAGACCTCAGGTATCATTCCCACCTCACGTACCTTCTTCTTCCAGGCATCAACCTTCATCTTAAATAGCAACATTCCCAACTTACTCCAATCTAGGACTGTGTCCGTAATCGGCAGACGATCCTTTCGGTCAAGAATCATCCAAAGAACAACCTTCTGAGGTTTTGACCCTCTTGGCAATTCTCTGCTTGAATAAAGATCAATCACACCCTCGGATTGGGTCACGAGATATGACAACTCTGCAGATCCCTTTCCTCTTTTAACGGAATAGATTGCCTTATCCTTCCGAAGGTCGCAGATCTCAATCTTTTCGCCAGACTTCAAAACAACAGGCTCTCTGTCCAACAACTCAAAACCTTCACGCTTCCGCATTAGGTTAAAAGCATATTCCTTATAATACTTATTCCCAAGCTTTTTCTTGCAGTCGAATTCCGACAGATGAAGATACTCCTCTTCTGACTTGTGTTCTTGATACATTTCATCAATGAAGGTCTGATACTGTTCGCTTGTCAAATCATACTTTGCATCATAGACCACAGGAAGCTCTGACAACGAACGATGCAAGCATTCCACATAGTCATCATTGAACTTGTACCATTTCCCGGCCACGAGCAGTGCGCGTTCATCTTCATTCAAATAATCAATCAACCCACGAATCGGTTTTGTAACACTACTGCTACCATTGATCAGAAACCGCACCTTAGAGGAAAATTTATCCTCAGCACGATCAATCTTTTTTTTCTCAAAAAAACACCGAAGCGCTGTCCAATCAAGAGTTGAGACTTCATCCCGCTTGTTCCCGCAGAGTAACTCATAGGAATCAGCTCGATTGAAGACCTCATCAGTTCCAACAACATCGAATTCTGAAACCGTTATCGTCGAATCCTCTTTTTCAAAATCTTCCCTAAGCTTCGAGTCTAACTTCTCGATTTCGTCCGCCTTCGTCACCACGCGATAAAATGGTATCAGCGTCTGTTTCTTCCTTTTAAGAACGTTCTCCACATAATCAATGAGTTTGGCGAAATTCTCAAAGGACACTTCCTTCAGATTCATCTTTAAGGATGTTCCAACCTCAATTCTTTCATCGAGAATATCCCCAACGGTTCCTTGATCGATTGAAATCTTGAGTTTGGTGTACGACTCACCACTATTAATTTCAAGTTTATCAAGCTCCTTGAACGAACTGATGGTCTTATTCCGTTTCGAATTAGTGTTCACCGTCGCCGTCAACCGAGTCTGCGTTACGGCCACGCGACAGACAAAATCAAAACCGAAAGTTCGATCGGCAAACTGATCGACGTGGAAATGCGCCCCCCCGAAAGAAACCGCATAAAGAGGGGAATCGTCTACGTTCCTCCTCAGAAGCAGAACTCCTTTCGGCATAACAGACATTTTCTCGACAGCACAGTCAAAAAGTGAGAACACCCATCCCCAGTTCACGTCCTGACAGCCATCAGGGTGTCGATACAACAACCTGAAATTAAATCCTTGGACTGTAGATGATGCAATCGTCTTATACCGAGCATCAAGGAAACTACTGAAATCCTTTTCTCGGCCTTCTAGGGTCCTAAACAAGTTTACCTGACTCATCTCACGCCACCTTTCTTCGGCGATCTTTTGACCGTCGGCTTGGTTGCCGCTGCCGACATGGACGAGGCGAATTGCGCTTCGGCGTCGGTATAGCACTTCGCCAGCTGAGCCGGAGTCGGAAGGATCTTCTTGATCTCGTAATCGGTTATACCCATCGGGAGTCCGAGCTTGTCGAGGTGGAATTTCGCCAGGACGCGGTTGTGCTCCTTGCAGATGAGCACACCGATCGAAGGATTGTCCGCCGGGGTGTTGAGACACTGCTCCGCCATCACCAGATAACCGCTCAACTGCCCGAGATCCGCCGGCTCGTATTTTCCCGTCTTCACCTCCATCACCAGATAGCGGTGCAACGGCACGACATAGAACAGGAG
>JAZUGW010000301.1:0-37381 GCA_045641465.1 Kiritimatiellia bacterium
TAGCAACTCCTTGGCCCACAGAACGACATGGCTCCGATCCGCCTTCGCAACCGCATCGGCCTTTCGCCCGAGGCGGCGCGGGAGATTCGTCCGTGCCGGTTCCGAAGGGATTCCTTCGAACGGATTTTCCGCGTCCCGCGAAGCGGGTTTCGGTGTGTTCCGTGGTCGATCTGCCGACTGCCTTCGTTTCAATCCACGGGGATAGTCCCCATCGGTCGTCCTAAGGATAACAAAAGAAAGGATGCCAACAAATGAAAGTGAAGTTATTACTCAAGACACTCGTCTTATTTTCCGTTCTTTTCCTGATTTCACAGGACGTTTCTGCCCGGGATGAACGAAAGGGGCCGGTGTTCATCCGCGTGGTAGACCAGACGGGGGCTGCCGTTCCCAAGGCGAAGTTGCTCATCTGGCATTGCAACGGACGTGACTTTTTCACCACCGACGACGACGGGCGCTTTTCCATGACGTTTAAGGATCGGTTGGGATGTCGGGTTCTTCGTGTCAAGAAGGTCGGTTACGACACGCGCGGTCGTAATTTCTTACAGCCATTTGATTTCGGCATTGCCAGGCCCGGGGAGACCTCCTATGAACGTCCGCACACGATTGTCATCCGCAAGATGGAACCCGAGCCGGAGGCCATCGACATAGACCCTGACTGGCGTTTTAGGAAATGGTATGATGATGAACCGCCCTCCGAGCCGTTCTCGATTTTCGGCAACGGTGACGATCTTGGCAAAAGCGGTTATGTCGACCTCTTCGTTTTACCGAAATGCGACCATCAGAAAAAGGAGTGGACGCTCTCGTTCTGGACGACGAACGTGAACTGCGGGATCATCGCGACGACGAATCGGGTGTACGTGGCACCTGAAAGCGGTTATCGCGCGCGTGTGGATGTCGCGAAGTCCGATTATCTGAGTCCGTCATTCACGCTCTATCTGAAGACGCGACCTCAGGGGCTCTATGCGATGGTGCCGTTTAGGGAAAGGGAAATTCAGGCAAACTATGGAATGTATCGTACTAATCTCATTTTCGGCTGCGATAGGGTTTACATTAATCCGTACGGTGGTCGTAACCTTGAATGTGATGTGCGTAGTTGCGGCAGATACCTGGTTGAAAAGGGAAAAACGATCTGGGATGTGTTGAAAGAGGGGAATATCCCCCCGCGCATCGACGTCCCAGCGCGAATTGAGAACCGTCGGCAGTGGTGGAAATTGGAAGCGCCTATGGAACAAATTAGCAATCAACAATACATTTTGAGAAAGAAGATTGAAGAGATATGTCATAAGATGAAGGATCGACCGCAAGATGAAATCGACAAAGCGCTTGAACCCATCAACCGGGAGATGAAGTTGAAAAACTCTGAATACTGGAAATTAAGGGAAGTTCGTGATGCGTTGGATGACATCCTTCCGACCCTCAACCTTCCGCCGGGCATGACGGAGAAGGACAAGTACGGAAAGGTTGATCTGGAACTTTCGTACAAAGATTGATGCCATTCGCTGAACAAAATAGATGCCGTGAGATTGAAGCACGCCTTTCGGCATCTACTTTCTGCCTCAAAATAGAGACCATACTTGTACACCAGAAGTCAGATACCATATCAATGCGTACACATGCGTCGGATTCGCACTGCTGCGGCGCCGATCTGTGTGTGCGTTATGCTGCATGCGACTTCACGGGGACAGTCCCCGGTGGTCTCCTTCACCACGGAGTACGCGGAAGCCGGCTTCGCCGGACGCGGAAGGCGATGGGAAGTTTTCGCTTCGCGATCCCATCGTCCTTTCGCCCGAGGAGGCGCGGGAGATTCGCCCATGCCCGAATTGATGAAATTAAGAAATAAGAGGGACTTGTAAAATGAATGTTTTAAGCTCAGTGTTGTTTGGTATCTTGTCCATTTTCGGTGCAGGAAAGGTGACGACGCATTATATGGTTGTCGATCATACTGGTCAACCCGTTGTTGGCGCAAAGGTTGATCTGTCGTGGCAGACCTTTGCACACGAAGGACGCAAAATCGTTACCAATAGAGGAACGGAATCTTGTCTGAGCGATGAGGATGGGCGTGTGTCTATGGGCATCCCAAATCGCGGCGATATTTACGCCGGACATGTTTCTGTCAGGGGTATAGAGAAAGAGGGATATGTTCTTGAAGATTATCAGAATCCTGACATCCGTTCTGAAAAACAGGATCGGATTCATCCCAAAGAGGCGCCATTCAAAATCGTCCTTCGCAAACGGAATGAGGAAAAGGAGATGCTCCTTCGACTGCAAGGTGATTGTGATGACCTGTCGGTTAAAGCCATTCGTGGCAAACCGTCGCCTCAACCGCTAGCGGTCTCCCTGTTGAATCCCGGACGACTGTCAAGGCCAGGGGACTACATTGATTTTCTAGTCCAGCCATCATTTGACGAAATAAAAAAGTCTTGGGTCATGTCTTTTTGGACGACGAATGAAAATGCCGGAATCATCGCAACTACGAACCGCGTTTATGTAGCACCTGAATCCGGCTATGCGAAACGTGTCGAGGTGTCGCGGGAAGACTTTCAGTCTCGAACTTTTACTTTGTATTTGAAAACGTTTTCGCCACAGGTTTATGCCATGGTGTATTGGCAGAAACCCTTGCAAAACAATAAAGAGACGGAATTCCAATTCAAGCTTTGCCAGTATGATGTCAATCCTTTTGGGGGCCGCGTTTTTGAGAACATTCGCGTTGGTGAGTTGATGTGGCTTTGGGTTGATTTCACTTTCCCGGCGCTTCATGTGCTGAGAGACGAACATCGGTATCCCCCCTATCCTGATGTCAAAGCTCGAATGGTGAATATCAGTCGCCAACACGCATTGGAAGACGAGATGTCGAAGTTACGTAATAAGTTTATCTATGATAAGCGAAAAGAAATTGATGCATTGAAGGATGCAATGAAAGCAAAGGGAGCCACAGAAAATGAGATTGAAGTCGCAGTAAGGCCTTTACGCCATGCGATTGAAGATGCCAGCGTTAGAATCGGAGCGTGTTACGATGAAATAACCAGATTAAAGGCTGAATTCAAGTCCCTGAATCTGCCAGAACCACCTCCATATAGTCGTCCGCCCGCAGCTGCAAAGTCGCCGTTGGATGTGAAGGAGGTAACTCCCACTCGTTGATTGTTACTAATGGTGAAGGAGCCTTTAGACTGATTGTTTTGAACGTCATCAATGTTTTCGGACTGATGATGAGGAACGATTCACCAAACCTCCGGCAGAAAACGATACTTATGTTGAGGTGAGCTTCTGTATAAGGAAATGTCGGTGTTGTATTTACTCAATCAAACTTCACCTTGGAATTGAGACTGTACTTGTACGCCCAAAGTCACATACCATATCAATGCATACACATGAATCGGATTCGTACTGCTACGGCGCCGATCTGTGTGTGCGTTATGCTGCATGCGACTTCAAGGGGACAGTCCCTGGTGGTCTCCTTCACCACGGAGCACGCGGAAACCGGCTTCGCCGGACGCGGAAGGCGATGGGAAATTTTCGCTTCGCGCTCCCATCGGCCTTCCGCCCGAAGCGACGCGGGAGATTCGTCCGTGCCGGATCCGAAGGGATTCCTTCGAACGGATTTTCCGCGCCCCGCGAAGCGGGTTTCGGTGTGTTCCGTGGTCTTATCACCAATGGGTATATGCAAAATACTGCCTTTTGTTTCACTCAGATCAAGTATTGAGAAAAAGCGAAAATAACTGAAAGAGCATTTGACAATGATACTGGCATATGATAAAATAACCGCGTGGTTACAAAGAGGGCTTTCACTCTTTGGAGACGGGTCTGACAACCAAACCGGGCGACAGACCCTTTTCTTAAGCCACAGGCGTAATCAAATGCTTACAGAAAGCGGCGCATGTACAAGTTTAAATGAAGGAATAGATTCGTGAAACGAGTTTTGATTTTATTGCCGGAAGGGCAGCTCCATCGGCTTGTCATTCCACCGTTTGTTAAAACGTCATTTCGTGAGGCTCCCCTTACGGCGACTTTGTTGGCCGCTCTTACGCCCGGGGATCTTCCGATTGAAGTCCGCATTTGCGATGCGAGTGTATCTCCCGTACCATTGGACAGATCCTTTGACCTTGTGGCCATTAGCATCATCACGGGAACCGCGACGCGCGGTTATCGCCTTGCGGACCATTTCCGTTCCAAAGGGGCGAAGGTGGTCATCGGCGGCGTACATGCCACGCTTCTTCCCGACGAGGCGGCGGCGCATGCCGATACGGTGATGACCGGATTTGCGGAAACGACTTGGCCGGAGATGTGTCGTGATTTCTGTGCGGGGTCGCTCAAGCCTCGCTATGATGGCGGTTCGCCCGATCTGGCTGGAATCCCCCGACCGCGACGCGACTTGCAGAAACGTTTCGGCTACATGATGCCGCAAACCGTTTTCGCCACGCGCGGATGCCGGAATACATGCGACTTCTGCGCCGTTACCGCAGCGAAGTTCGGTTGGCATACGCGTCCCGTAGCCGAAGTGGCGGCCGAGGTGGCGGCGCTTCCCGGACTTCGCTTCGCCTTCAATGACGTGAGCCTCTGTGAAGACCGCGCCTACGCCCTGGACCTTTGTGCGGCCTTGAAACCGCTCAAGAAAAAATGGGGCGGCCTCATGACCCTCAAGGCGGCAGATGACGAAGAAATGCTCGATGCGCTGGCCGAAGCTGGTTGCTGCTACATGCTCCTGGGTTTTGAATCCGCCTCGCGCACATCGCTTGCCGGCATTCGCAAGGGCTTTAATACGCCTGAGGACTACCAGCGCATCGTTTCGAACATGCATGCGCGCGGGATGATGATCCAAGGCTGTTTCATCTTCGGACTCGACAACGACCAACCGTCCGTTTTCGATGAAACGGCGAAGATGGTCGACGAACTTGAAATCGACATTCCCCGCTACGCCCTCTACACACCGTTCCCCAATACGACCTGCTATCGGCGCCTCTCCGAAGAAGGGCGCCTCCTTCCGAAGGTCAATTGGTCGTGGTACGATACGCAGCATGTCGTCATTCAACCGAAGAACATGAGTCCCGAGGAACTCGATGCGGGTTTCCGTCGGGCCTGGGCGCACACCTATTCGCTGAAGTCGATCTTCCGCCGTCTCTCGCCCAAGCGGAATCAATTCGTCGTAGCCCTCGCCGGCAATCTCGCCTATCGTCTCTATCGGGCGAAACTCCTGAAAGGGCAGCATCGCTTTGCCACGTCGGAAGTGGATGAAGCATAATCGGCTGGTCGTCTCTATGGAGAGATTTCAAATAGAGCGATATGATTCGATCGAGGCGGCGGCCGAAGTGCTTCGGGCGTTCCCGAGTCCGTCGTTTTCGTATCAGCGGTGTTCTGTCCTCTGTGCACTTGAACGGAGTCTCAAGCGGACGGTGCGGTTGCATGCAATGGCGTATTGGCGGCGTTGGGGACGAACCGCCTGTACAGGTGCGCGTTTCCGAGTCTATGTCGTGCGTGACGAACAGAACCGGCTTGTTTGTGCGGTTCCCCTGCAGGGTATGGGCGAACAATCCTGGACTGTTGCCGTGGGCAAATACATTTTCCTGGATACAACCGATTTCCTTTATGCCGATCGTCCTCAAGTCGATTTAATACAGGCCTTTGAGCTGGTGATGTCACGTCTGGCCGCCGATGGCGTGCGGCATCTCACGTGGTTTTATCTGCCGGAGTCAAGTCCGGTAGCAACTTGGTTGACGGGTTCGGGCGTTGCCCCCCTGGCAGAAATCCCGAATGTCTGCATCTCGTTCCCAGAGGGAGACGCGAAGGCGTATTGGTCTTGTTTGAGCCGGAATGCACGGCAGAATCTCAAGACGGCCGCCAATCGGATGGCGCGTGAGGGCGTTTCGGCACGATTTGAATTCTATTCTGCCTGCGGTTTGGGCTTGCCCCTGGACACCTCGACGGGACGGCGTGTGCTTCGGCGTTGCCGATCCGTTTACGTGCGGCATCAGGCCGTTCGCTATGGACATGACAGGCGAGGGGTCGGATTCTTTTTCCGGCATGCCACCTATGTGTCGCTTTCCATACCTGGATGCAATGGATTCTTATGTGTCCTCTGGATTGGGGATCGAATCGGCGCTTACATGGAAGGCTATGTCAACGAACGGCGCCAGGCATTGGAAGTGCCGCGTTTGGGGATGGATGACGAATTGGCGCGATTCCGTCCTGGACGCTTGATGCTGAAGGCTTGTGTGGAGTGGCTTACGGCACAGAGTCGGATCTGCCGGATCGATCTGGGCCGCGGCGCGGAACGATACAAATACGACATGGGCGGGAGTACTTACTTGACGTACACAATCTCGTTCAATCCCTCGTTTTGCAGGGAACAAACAGAAGGAGGAAGATCATGAAAGTCTTGCGTTTGCCTTGGAAGGGACGAGAGGTCCCCTATGCTACGCTGGATGTCATTCGCGGCTGCAACTGTATTTGCAAGACCTGCTACAACCGAACGCAACTCGGCGCGAAACCGGTCGAACAGATTGCGCGTGAAATCGACTTGGCGTTTTCGCTTCGGCGCGTCGAGTTCCTAGGAATCCTCGGCGGCGAACCGTTGCTCCATCCGCAGATCGTCGACATCGTCAAGATGGTCAAGGCGCGCGGCGTCGGGGCCGTGATGCTGACGAACGGCATCCTCTGGAATGAGCAGATTGCCAAACTACTCGCCGAGGCGGGGTTGAAGATGGTCTACTTCCATATCCAGACGGGACAACGTCGACCCGATCTGAAGGAGAGCGAGTCGTGGGAGGAAGTGGAACAATTGGCCGCCCAAAAATGTGCCATCGCCCGTGCGGCCGGAATCGACGCCGCGGTCTCGACGACCGTTCGCGCCGACCAGCCCGAATTGCTGAAGTTGACACTTGACGCTTTCCGCCGGAATCGTGCCTGCAGCCATGCCTTTCTCACGCTGGAGCGGAGCATGCAGACCATCGATGCCGGGGTGGAAAAATTTGCCGCGACGAATGACGTCGAAACATGTCGTATCGAACTGGGCCGCCTTGGGTGGTTGCCGTTTGCGGGAATCGGCGGACGCATCCATCCGGAAAAGATGCGCTGGCTCATCTTCCATGCCTATCAGCGGCTCGATGCCCAGGGACGCGAGACGGGGTTTGCCACGGTACCACCATCGCTTTTCGAACGGTCGATCTTTGCGCTGCTGCGCCTCTGCGGAAAACGACTCCCGCTGCGGACCGATCCATCGCCTGCGGCGGTGTTGGTTCGCATTATTCTCAACGCCTTGACAGGTGGACCGTTCCGCAATCTCTTCTTCGCGCTCGGCACAATCATTCGTGGAGAGCGTCTTGTCGGCAAAAACGTCTTCGTCGAAGCGTTCCCCGATCTCCTGCCCGATGGACGCGCCGAATATTGCGATCCGTGCGTCGATGCCTCCATCCAGGATGGAAAACTCGTGCCGCCGTGTTTGACGGACACCGCATTTGCAAAGGAATATCAAGCATGAAAGTGATTTTCGTTCAAGCCGCCGTCGGCCGTAAGCCGGGTGCGGAAACCTATCCGAAGACATGGATTATGGAACCCTTGTGGGCCGCGACCATTGCGGCGTTGCTCCCCAAGGACTGTGAACGCCAATTGATGGACGATCGTTTAGGCGAGGTCGATACGACTGTTCCCGCCGATGCCGTGCTCATTTCCACAGAATGCTATACGGCGCGACGTGCCTACGAAATCGCCGATCGGTTCCGTTCTCATGGTACGAAAGTCGTCATGGGCGGCTTCCATGCAACGCTCAATCCGGATGAAGCAGCCGAACATGCAGATGCACTGCTCCTTGGTGCCGCCGAAAACGTCTGGGCCGATTTCTGGCGTGACTTGCAAGCCGGGACCTTGCGTGCACGATACGAAAGCGCAGAGCCGCCTCGTTTCGGTCCACTCCCCGATCGCAGCCTGTTCGGCACGCATCGGTATGGTCCGCTCTGCCTGATCGAGACGGCGCGCGGTTGCCGCCTGCGGTGCGACTTCTGTTCGATTTGCAAATACTTCCGCCACGCCTACGTGCCGCGTCCGATCGAAGACGTGGTTGCGGAGTTAAAGACCTTGAAACGGCGCTACTATTTCTTTGTGGACGACAATCTTGCGATGGACGTCGCGCGCCTTAAAAAACTCTGTCGGGCCGTCGCGCCCCTGAAGATCCATTGGGTGGCCCAGCTGGGTTTGAACGTTGCGGACGACGATGAAACACTCGCTCTGATGGAAGCGAGCGGTTGCGAAGGGGTACTCATCGGGTTTGAATCGCTGTCGGCCGACACGCTTCAGAAGATGGGCAAAGACGTCAACCGGTCTCGTGCCAACTATGCCCCTGCGATTGCAAATCTTCGGCGTCACCACATCGCCATCTACGCCACGTTCGTCTTCGGCTATGACGACGACACGCCGGAGACGTTTGCACGGACCTACGAGTTCGCCATGAGAAGCAAATTCTACTTTGCGGCCTTCAACCACCTCGTGCCGTTTCCCGGTACGGATGTCTACACCCGACTCAAAAACGAAGGACGCCTCCTTTCCGAGAAATGGTGGCTGGACCCGAATTATACATTCGGCGACGTCGTTTTCCGTCCGAAGCATTTTGAACCGCAGCAACTTGCCGATCTCTGCCAGGAACATCGCCTGAAGTTCTATTCGCTGCGTTCGATTTTCCATCGTGGTTGGGATTTCCCCTGCAACGCCCACGGATGGGAGAAATTGGCGGTCTTCCTCGCGAGCAATTTCTCGCAGGAAAAGGAAGTCGTTCGACGTCGCGGTCTTCCCTGGGGTGGTGGTCCGATGAAGTGAGGAGGCATGCATGGCTTTTTTCAAAATGACCAAAGGCCAGATGCTCACGGCCATCCTGTGCAATTACTTTACGCTATTCCTCCTCGTCGGATGCGGTTGTTGCGCCGTTTGGGTGCCGACTGTTTGGGGGAAGGTGGGAGCCGTCCTCGCCGGGCTTTATGTTGTTCCACTGATCCTGGTGCGTCTGCTGCTTGCGATTCACCCCTTGCGGCAGACGAAGATCCAGATGTTTTCAGCGAACTATTTTGTGTGGTGGTTTTCCTACTGCGCTCAACTCGTCTATCTGCGTTTCCCGTTTCTCGAAGAGGTTTTGCGCGTTGTTCCTGGCTTCTACAGCCTTTGGCTGCGGGCGTGGGGGGCGAAGATCGGCAAATTCGTCTATTGGACGCCCGGTACGCTCGTCATGGATCGTCCGTTCCTTCACATTGGCAATCATGTTCATTTTGGATTGGGGTCGCGCGTGTGCCCCCACCTTCATGTGGAGGGAGAACTCTGGCTCGCTCCTGTGGAGATCGAAGATCGTGTCCTGCTCGGTGCCTATTCGACGCTTGCCGCCGGTGCCGTGATCAAGGCCGACCAGTCGACCAAGGCATTTCTGATCGCGCCACCGTTTAGCGTGTGGCAGAACAATCGGCGAATCGTAAAATGATCCTCGACTTCCATGCTCACCTTGTCGGCAGCACAGCCGACGCACGACAGACGCGGTTCAATCTTTGGAACCGTGTGCTGAAGCACATGATGGGCGTTGATTCCGTGGCGGCGTTTCGTGAAAAGATCGTCACGGATCTCAATGCCGGCCCTGTAGGGCAGGCGGTGCTTTGCGCAATCGAGAATACGCCTCTTGCCGCCGGCAATCAAGAAGTCCTGGCGTTCTGCCGTTCTCATCCGGGATTCCTCTACGGCGTCAATTTGAATCCGCTTTCGCCGACGATCGAAGAGGAAACGCGTGCGGCCGTTCGCGCGGGGGCCGTGTTGGTGAAGTTGCTGCCGTCATTTCAAAAGGTCGATCCTGCCGATGAACGATGCGGTCCGTTTTGGGAACTCATGCGGGCGTACAACCTTCCGGTGCTCGTCCATACCGGACCCGAGCACACGCTTGCGGGCGGGCCGGGACGTTTCAACGATCCCGCACGCCTTGAAACGGCTGCCCAAATGGGCGTAACGCTGGTCTGTGCCCATTGCGGTTGCCAGATGATGCTCCAGGAACGCCATGATCTCGGGTCCTGGATTCGGCTTGTGCGTCGCTACCCGAATGTCTATGGCGATGCCAGCGGATTCTGCGGGTGTGTGCGGCATTTTTGGTTGAGACGCATCTTACGCGATCCGGCTCTTGCGTCGCGACTGGTCTTTGGAACGGACTACCCGTCCTATCCCCATTTTTTCAGAAAGAACGCTGTGAACATTTTTGCCGCCTGGGTTTCGTTCTTTCGCCAAGCGGGATTATCCGATGATTTTTTCAAACGTGGTGAACACCTTATAAAACAGGAGGAAAAACAATGATGAGACTTCCCTGGTATGGTAAAACGGTACCTCATGCCGTTTTGGATATTTTGCGTGGCTGCAACTGCCGCTGTGCGGAATGCTACAACGCCGATCGGCAGGTGGTTTGCAAATCCATCGACGATCTCAAAGCCGAGGTCGCCGTCATCCGACGGAAGCGGAATCTGACGACGATCTCCCTCAGCGGCGGAGAACCTTTGATGCATCCCCAAGTGCTTGACATCATCCGCTGGCTTCATCACGAGGAGGGCTTGAAGGTCGACTCGCTGACGAATGCCATTCTCTTCGACGATGCAATGGCGGCGCAACTCGCCGAGGCGGGGCTCGAGTTGATTTCGCTTCATATTCAGAAAGGACAGAAACGCCCCGACATCGAAGGGCGGACACTTGAAGAACTTCGTCGTGAAAAGGGGCGCATCGCCTGTGCCCACGGACTTTTCCCGGCCCTCGTTGAAACGATGTATGCAGAGGACGGTGACGGTTTCCGTTCGCTCGCCCATTTCCTGCGTACGGCTCCCGAATTCGAATATGCGCTCGTGACGGTGGCGCGCAAGTTCGAGGAAATCCGCGGCTCGGTTGCACAGCAGGATGTGCCACGCGAGCCGATGCTTGCGGCCTTCCGTGCGGAGGGTTATCGTCCCGTCGTCTTCGTGGGCGGTCGCATCCATCGGGATGTGCCGCGTTGGTATATCTTCCAGAGTGTTCAGGCCCTGGACAAGGATGGCAAGGAACGTGCCTGGAATGAAATGCGTCCCGGGCTTGTGGAGCGTCTCTTCCTTTGGGGATACGCCACCTTGTGTCACCGCTCGCTCCATTGGGTGAAGACGACCTCGGCAAAACTCAAGGTGCGCCTCCTCGTGAACGGTCTGACCGGTGGACACCTTTCAACGTTTTTCTTCGCGCTCCGTGCCACCTTGGCGGGTTGGACGTTGAAAGAAAAGCACATCATCGTGCAGCTTCCGCCGTATTCGCTCGGCGACGGTCGAATTGAATTCTGCGATAACTGTCCGGACGCAACCGTGAAGAAGGGGACACTGCGCCCGGTCTGCCTCGGTGACATCAGCGAAGACGCGCCGTTATGAAGTCGGGAATGCAAGTCGAGATCTGGCGCGTGGCACGCATCGGTTTGGACGATCGTGCCGCGATGGAACGCCTCTACCGCGCCTACTATGAAGGAGCGCCGGAGGAGACGTTCCAGCACGATCTTGCCGAGAAGGATCTCGCAATCGTGTTGCGGGATGCCGAAGGGGTTCGCGGCTTTTCCACGCTGAAGTGCCTTGATGTCGAGGACGTGCGCGTGGTTTTCAGCGGGGATACGGTTGTGGATGCCGCCTGTCGAAACCAAACGGGACTTGCCGGCGCGTTCGGCCATGTCATGGCTCGCCTCGCGGCTGCGGACGACCCGCGGACTCCCTACTGGTTCCTCATCTGCAAGGGAGCGCGGACCTATCGCTTCCTGCCTACGTTCTTCACGCGCTATGTGCCCGGTGCCCAAACGGATGAAGAACTTACGGGCCTGTTGCACCGCATTGCCGCGCGCCTCTATCCGCACGCATTCAATCCGCGTACCGGCGTGCTGCATTTTGGTGCCGGCAAGGATCGCCTGAAAGACGATGTGCTGCGGATGGATGCGGAATCGCGACGGTTCCGCGCGTTGAATCCCGGGTGGCGGACCGGCGATGAACTCGCCTGTCTGGCTCCGCTCGCGATGGAGAACCTCAATCGCCTTGGCCGTCGTGTCATCGCCGATGTGTCACCTGTCTGGATGCTTTAGAAAGAGGGAAAGAAATTATGGAAGAGATGAGGGATTTAGACCATTCACGTATCTTTTGTCCGACATGCGGCGTGTTCCATCCCGCCGAATTGGTCGAACATGATCATGCGGTCTTCTGGCGGATCGCCTGTCCTAAGGGTGTGCGCGAGGAACGACTGAGTTCTGACGCGACCTTGTTCCGGAAGTTCCGCGCCCAGGCGCGTCCCATTCCCGACTGGTATCGCCGAGCGTTGACGAATTGCATCGTCCATATCAACGACGACTGTTCGCTTCAGTGTCCGATCTGCTTCGAGAATGCCGCCCGTTCCGGTTGGCGGATTTCCTCTGACGAATTCCACGGCCTTGCGGCGCACGTGCGGAAACTGAAACCATCGAATGTGATGTTCACAGGTGGCGAACCTACGGAACATCCGCTGATACTCGAGTTCGTCCGTGAACTCGCCAAGAAGGGCGGCTTCCACTGTTCGGTCCTCACAAATGGCGTGCGGCTTGGACGGGAACGGAATCTCGCGGCCGATCTCAAGGAAGCCGGACTTGCCCGCGTTTCACTTTCATTCGATACATTCGATCCGAAAGTCAGCGAAGTCATGCGCGGACGAGGCGATCTCGTGGACCTGAAGTTAAAGGCCATTGAAAACTGCGAAGCGGCAGGATTGAACTGTGGACTCGTCACGACAGGGTGCCGTCTGTCGCTCCCGGAAGTGCCGAAGATCGCGGCGTTTGTCATTGCGCATGCCGGCCGCATGACTATGTACGACGTTCAGTGCTTCCAGCCCGTCGGCCGTGTCGTACCGGGTCTGGAGAGCGTCGATCGGGAGGAGATCGTCAAAACGCTTGTCGCTTCGGGCGTCATCCCGGGATTGACGGAAGACGATTTCCGTATTTCGCCATCCGTCCCTGCCGCGGGCTATTGCCTGCATCCCGATTGTGCCACGTATTTGCTGTGGCTGGTCAAGGACGGGAAGGCGGTGCCGATTGAGCGTGAACTGCCCTATGCCGAGTTTGTCGCGAAGATGGAGAAGATGAAATCGGGACCGCGTTGGCTGAAGTGGAGTAAATTCCTCGCCACATACGTGGGTACGTTCGGATGGCGGCGTCTCGCCATGTTACGCAATGCATTGGGGACGGTTGAAGCGGCGAGCGCAGACCATTTGCAGATGTTTTCGGTTTCATGCCTGCAACCGCCGACACGCCTTGACGCACAGCGCATCGGACGGTGTTTCAGCGGGGTCTTGACGCGAAAGGGGACGGTGTGTCCACCCTGTTACTACTACGGCTGCCGCTTCGATCAGGATCGGCGCCAACGGGGAAACTGCGGGAAACGAGAGGAGACCCGATAATGGACAGTGGAGCCCTCCGTATTCGAGAGGCCGTGCTGGCCGATGAACCCGCTTTGCGGGCGCTGACCGAAGTGCCGATGCCAGGTGCCTTTCAGGTGTCCTATCGCCAGGCGCCCGATTTCTTTCTCGGTGAACGGATTCGGGGCGACGAGGCGCGAACGGGAGTGCTGACGGATGCGACGAATGCCGTTCTTGGCTGCGGTACGCGCGTCGTGCGGCGGGCTTGGTTCGACGGTGCGTGGCGGCGTACGGGGTACTATTGCACGCTTCGGGCTTTTAAGAGCGGACACAATGCACGCGCCGTTTTGGTGGCCTATCGCTGGGCGCGCGGCGTCGAGGCGGCCGATCCGCTCGCGGTGATCACCTCGACGATTGTGTCGGCGAATGTCCACGCGATTAAATTGCTCACGAGCCGACGGGCGGGCTTGCCTGCCTATCTGGATGCGGGCGGCATCGTCACATTTTCCGCCGTTGCCCGCGCCTTGCGGAATCCGTTGCCTCCCTCGCTCGTCCTCGCGCGGGCTACGGCTGCCGACGCGACGGCGCTCAGGGCGTTCTACGACGATCCGGACGGGATGCAGCCGCTTTTCCCGGCGCTGGCCGATCCGCTGCCGCCTGGACTCGACTGGAGCGATTTCGTACTTGTCCGCGAGAAGGGAACAGGCGCAATTGTGGCGGCAGCGGCCTTGTGGGATCAGTCCGCTCATCGCCAAGTGCATGTGGTCGACTATTCGACGGGGTTGCGTCTCTTGCGTCCGCTCGTCAATCTCGCGAGTGCAGTACAGGGGTTGCCGCGTCTCCCGGCGCCCGGAAACGATTTCGCCTTCCGCTACCTCGCTTTTCGTAAAGTGCGCGCCGGCGATGCGGCGGCGTTTCGGGCCTTGCTGGCTGGTGCAGGGGCGGCTTTGCGTCCGAACGAGTCGCTTTCCTTTTCTTTGCATGAACGCGATCCGTTCTTTCCGCTCGTCGCGGACCTGAAGGCGATTCGCTATGCGAGCCGTCTTTATACGCTCTCCTATGCGCCCGATCCACGTCCCGTCGATTTCGGCGGCGCCCCCTACATTGAGGCGGCGATGCTGTGAAGATCTTCCTTGCCAATCTCCTCTGGTTCTTCTCAACGCTCCCGTCCGCTGCGGCGTTTGCGCTCGCCCTGTTGTTCCCTGCTCGGGCGCAGCACCGAACGGCGGCACGGATTCGACGGACGGCGGGCGAACCGGTGATCCGGCGCGTGCCCACGAGCGGTTCGACGGGCGCGACGAAGTGGGTGCCGTATACCCGTGAACTGCTCTGCGAATTTGCGCGGGCGGTTGATCCGTGGATCTTCTCCCTCTATGTGCGGCATCCGACGCTTCTCTTCTCCTCGCACTATTGGTCGATTACGCCGTTCACGAAAGCCGAGGACGAGGCGTCCCGTGAGGCGAGCGACGACAGCGAGTATCTGGGCGCGATTCAGCAATGGAGCGCGCGCACGCTCTTCACGGTCACACCGCTTGTGGCGACGGAAACGGATCCCGAACGCCATGCGTTCCTGACGCTCGTCGGACTCGTCTGTGCACCGCGGCTCGGACTCATTTCCGTGTGGCATCCGTCGTCCTTGCTGCGCCTTCTCGAACGCGCCGCGCGCGAGGCCGATGCGGTGGCGGCAGCCGTGGCGGCTCGTGGATTCCCGGCGCGTGCGGACCAAGTCCGTGCGGCCTTTGCGCGCGGCGATTTTGCGTCCGTGTGGCCGCACCTGAAGGTCATCAGCTGCTGGGACCAGGCGTTCGCGGCCACAGATGCAGCACGCCTACGCGCGCTCTTTCCGCATGTGGAGGTCGAGGGCAAGGGCCTCCTCGCCACGGAAGGGGTGGTCACCGTACCGTGGTTCGGTCACTGTGTGGCGGCCGTGCGCTCGCATGTCGTCACACTTGTTCCTGTGAATGAAGAAGACGAGCCGCAAGGCGAGGCCGTGCCGGTGGCATCGGCCCAGGTGAATGGACGCTATCTCGTCTACCTCTCAACCGGCAACGGTTCACACAACGCCCCGCTGGGCGATGTCGTCTGCTGCACGGGCCGTGTGGGACGCACGCCGGTCTTTACATTCCTCCATCGCGCGGGCGGCGTGAGCGATCTTCACGGGGAGAAGCTCCATCCCGGTCCGGTTGCGGACGCGCTTGCAGCTGTGGCGCGCGAGGTCGGCGGATTCGTGACCGCGTTTCTCACCCCGCGTGACGATCGCCGCGGTTATCGGCTTGTCTGCACGCTCGCGCTCGGCGCCCGTGCGCCCGAAGCCTGTGAAGTCGAACGCGAACTCAGCCGCAACTACTACTACCGCCATACGCGAAATCTCGGCCAAATCGACCCCGTGGTCATCGACGTCGTTTCCGACGCCCTCGCCGTCTACTGCGCCGCGCGCCAAATCCCTCCGGCCACCGCAAAGGTTCCGCCTCTCGTCCTTTCCCATTGCGGATTGGGGTGGGGTTATGGTACAATAACCGCCAATGAAAACAGAAGATAATGCCCATTTGATTGAAATCCGCGACTTGCGCAAGATCTATGCGCTCGGTGAAGAACCGGTCGCGGCGTTGGATGGTGTCTCTCTCACGATCGACACGGGGGAATTCGTGGCGATTATGGGTTCCTCGGGCAGTGGAAAATCCACCATGCTGAACATCCTCGGCTGCCTCGACACGCCGACAAGCGGCAGCTATCTGCTGGACGGCATCGAGGTGGCCCGTCGAACGCGCACGGAACTCGCGCACATTCGCAACCGCAAGCTCGGTTTCGTGTTCCAGAACTTCAACCTGCTCGCACGAACGAGTGCCATCGAAAACGTGGAATTGCCCGACTTCTATCTCAACCGCCTCGGACGTTCCGCCCGGCGGAAGCGCGCGCTCGAACTGCTTCAACGCGTGGGACTCGGCGGACGAGGCACCCATACGCCCGCCCAGCTCTCGGGCGGACAGCAACAGCGCGTCGCCATTGCGCGCGCCTTGATGAACGAGCCACCGGTTCTCTTCGCCGACGAACCGACCGGCAACCTCGACACGAAGAGTTCAATTGAGATCATGAAGCTTTTCACCGAGCTGTCAAACGAAGGCATCACCATCGTCATGGTGACACATGAAGACGACATTGCCGCCTACGCCAAGCGCCATCTGCTGATGCGCGACGGACATCTCATCAAGGACGACAAGGGAGGTGTGCAATGAACATCTTCATGATCCTCAAGGTGTCGATTCGCGCCATCTGGCGCAACAAGACGCGTTCGTCCCTGACGATGCTGGGCATCATCTTCGGCATCGCGGCGGTCATCATCGTCCTCGCCATCGGCAAGGGCGCGAGCCAGAACATGGTCGCGCAGATCGCCAAGATGGGCGACAACGTGGTGATGATCTTCTCCGAACAGCGCCACGCGGCCGCCGGCGTACACGGCGGTGCGGGCGAAGGACAGAGCCTCACGGCGTCCGACGGCATCGCCATTCGCCGCGAACTTGCCCATCTGGTGAAGGCGCAAAGTCCCGAAGTGCGCACGCAGATGCAGATCGTCTTCCAGGACAAGAACTGGAACACGACCGTCTACGGGTGTTCGACGGAATTCCCCGTCATCCGCAACTGGCAGATCATCGAAGGCGACTTCTTCTCGGAACAAGAGGAAAAGCAGTGCGCCCGCGTGTGCGTGCTGGGACAGACCGTTGCACAGAACATCTTCCCGAACCGCGATCCCGTGGGCCAGACGCTTCGTATCGGCAACATGCCGTTTAAGGTCAAGGGCCTGATGGAAGTGAAGGGCGTCGGCGGCATGGGGCAGGACCAGGACGACGCCGTGCTTGCGCCCTACACGACGGTGCGACGCGTCTTGCAGGCGTCGACGTTCCCAGACAACGTACGCCAGCTCAAACTCTCGCTCTACTCGATGGATCAGATCGATGAAGCGAAAAAGGAGATCGGCGCGTTGTTGCGTCAGCGTCATCGTCTGAGCGATACGGCGGATGACGACTTCCGCATCATCGACATGGCCGAGATCACGTCCACGATGAGCGGCGTCTCGAATACGATGACCGTTCTGCTCGCCGCCGTGGCGGCAATCTCGCTCCTGGTCGGCGGCATCGGCATCATGAACATCATGCTCGTGAGCGTGACGGAGCGCATTCGCGAGATCGGTCTGCGCATGGCCATCGGCGCGACGCCGGTGAACATCCTGTCGCAGTTCATCCTCGAAGCCATCCTGCTCTCGACCGTCGGCGGCGGCATCGGTGTCGCGCTCGGCGTCGCCGGGGCAAAATCGCTTGGCGAAATGCTGGGGTGGCCGATCCTCATCGAAAGCACGTCCACGCTCATCGCGTTTCTCTTCTCGTCGTTTGTCGGCATGTTCTTCGGTTTCTATCCCGCCTGGCGGGCGAGCCGCCTCAACCCGATCGACTGCCTGCGTTACGAATGAGTCACTTGCCTTTTGTCCTTCATTTTGCTAAAATTGACTTCGAGGACAATAGGTTGGCGCAAGTTTTAAAGTCAATAATGAACAAGGAAGCAATGAGTATGAGCAAGACAGAGATGAATCGTCGTGATTTCATGAAGTTGAGTGCTGCCGGTGCGGCTATGACGGCATTGCCGGGCATCCTGAAGGCCGAGCAGGCCCCTGCGCTCGCAAAGGGTGCGTACTACCGCGCGAACGAGACCGTGCGTGTCGCGTGCGTCGGCTATTCCGACCGTTTCCGCGGTTCGCTGCTGCCGAGCTTCTGCTCGCACAAGGGCAAGCTTAATTTCGACATGGTCGCCGTGGCCGACCTGTGGAAGAAGCGTCTGTTCGAACATGCGAAGCCGGAACTCGAGAAGAAGCTTGGACATGAAATCAAGGCGTACGGCAGCGATGTCGAACTCTACGCGCAGGCGAAGGACATCGATGCCGTGATCATTTCGACGGCCGACTTCCAGCACGCGCAGCATGCGACGCATGCCGTCAATGCGGGCAAGGACGCCTACTGCGAAAAGCCGATGGCGGAAGACATGTATTCCGCGAACATGCTGCTCGATGCGGTGAATGCGAAGCGCAACGCCGGCTTCGCGCCAGGCGCCGTGCTGCAGATGGGTTCGCAGCGCCGGAGCGGTCCCGCGTATCATGCGGCGAAGGCCTATCTCGAGAGCGGCAAGTTCGGCAAGCTCACGTTTGTGGACCTCTGCTGGAACGTGAACCAGAACCGCCGCTGGCGTCGTGACGAGAAGCTGGTGAAGTCCCTCAAGAAGGAGGACATCGATTGGAATCTCTGGCTGCTGGACCGCGATCCGGCGAGCTATGCGTTCGACCCGCGCAAGTACCTCGAGTTCCGTCTCTTCTGGCCGTTCTCCTCGGGCATTCCGGGTCAGTGGATGTGCCACCAGATCGACACGGTCGGCTGGTATACGGGTCTGCAGTATCCGTTGAGCGCCGTCTCGTCGGGCGGCATCTATGCGTGGGACGACGGCCGTATGAGCTACGATACGTTCACGACGATTCTCGAGTACGGTCCGTCCAAGCTGAACGACAAGGGCTTCCAGGCGATCTTCTCCTCGCGCCAGACGAACAGCGCGCGCGGCAATGTCGAGAAGTACCACGGGCCGAACGGCACGATCGACCTCTGCGCGGGCAAGTTCTCGAACGAAGGCGTGGAGGGCAGGAAGCGTAAAGAAGGCAAGCTCACGGAACACTACCAGGCTGCGGCGACCGCCGCCAACACGGGAAGCGATCCGCTCACGAGCGCGCATATGTGGAACTGGATGGAATGCGTGCGTGCGCGTAAGAATCCGAACGCGAGCGTCGAGGCCGGCTATGGTCACGCGATCGCCCTCATCATGGCGAACGCCGCGAGCCGCACGGGCTGCAAGGCCACGTTCGACGCCAAGAAGCGCCAGGTGATGGTGAACGGCAAGGTGTTCGTCGGCTACAATTCGACGGTCACGGGCAAGCTCGCCTAATCATTCCAATGAGTATGAAAGACAGGGTGCAGACATCCAAAGTGAATGTCCGCACCTTGTCTTTTGTTTGAAGACAATACGAGGACAACATGAAGACACAGATAGTCATCTCCCTTGCATTCGCCGCATCGCTTGCGGCGTGGGCTGTCAACGACTGGGAAAATACCGAGGTCAATTCGATCAACCGTGAACCGGCGCGTGCCTATTCGATGCCGTTGGCGGACGAGAAGGCCGCGTTCACGGATGCGCTCGAACCCGAGACGCCGTTCCGCCAGTCGCTCAACGGTACATGGAAGATCAGCTGGTGCGGTAACCCGGCGGAACGTCCGACGGATTTCTGGAAGACGTCGTTCGACGATTCGCGCTGGCATACGATCGACGTACCGAGCTGCGTCGAGATGCGTGGCTTCGGTTCGCCCGGCTACACGAATGCCACCTATCCGCATGCGAACAAGTGGCCGTTGATTCTCGATCGTCAGAGCGGCAAGCCGGACTACAATCCCGTGTCGTCCTATCGTCGCACATTCACGCTGCCGGAGAACTGGAAAGGACGCGACGTCTTCATCCGTTTCGACGGCGTCTATTCGGCCTACTATGTGTGGATCAACGGCGTGCAGGTGGGCTACGCCGAAGACTCCAAGCTGCCGAGCGAGTTCAACATCACGAAGTACCTGACGAACGGAGAGAACCTCGTTGCGGTTGAAGTCTACCGCTGGTGCGACGGCAGCTACCTCGAGGACCAGGACATGTTCCGCTTCTCGGGCATCTACCGTGATGTGTCGCTCTTCGCGACGCCCAAGGTGCGTCTTGACGACTTCAAGGTCGAGACCACGCCGGATGCCGCGTTCAAGGATTGGACGCTTTCGCTGAAGACCACCGTGCGTGGCGGTACGAATCCCGTCGCCGCGACGCTCTACGATGCCGACTTCAAGAAGGTCGGCGACGTTGACAAGGATGGCAAGCTCACGGTCAAGAACGCGAATCAGTGGAGTGCTGAAGCTCCGTACCTCTACACGCTCGTGATGAAGGCGGGCGAAGACGTGCGTGCCTGCCGTGTGGGTTTCAAGGATGTCAAGATCGTTGGCGACACGTTGTACTTTAACGGCAAGAACATCAAGTTCAAAGGTGTCAACCGCCATGAATGCTCGCCCGACAACGGCCGTACCGTTTCGCTTGCTGAAATGGTCCGCGACGTGACGCTCTTCAAGCAGTTCAACATCAACACGGTGCGCACCTCGCACTATCCCGATCACCACACCTGGTACGATCTCTGCGACAAGTATGGCGTCTACGTGTGCGCTGAAGCGAACGTGGAAGGGCACGAGCCGGGTTATGGCGCTGCCGGTCTCGGTCGCCACAAGGAATGGTACAGCACGATTCTCGAGCGCAATCTGCGTCATGTCGAGAACTACAAGAACCACCCGGCCGTCTTCCTCTGGTCGATGGGCAACGAGACGGGACATGGCGACGGTTTCCGTGCGGCAATCAAGGCCGTGCATGAACTCGACGCGACGCGTCCCGTGCACTGGGAACGCGGCAACCAGGATGCCGACGTCGATTCGACCATGTACCCGACCGTGGAATGGCTCCGTTCGCGTGGACAGAACGGCAAGAAGGCGTTCTTCATGTGCGAATACGCCCACGCGATGGGCAATGCCCTGGGCAACTTCAAAGAGTACTGGGACGAATTCTACAGCTACAACTGCCTCTCGGGCGGCTGCATCTGGGACTGGATCGACCAGGCCATCTGGAAGTACACGGATCGGGTCGATCCGAAGACCGGCAAGCGCGAACGCTACTTCGCATTCGGCGCTGATCACGACGAACAGCCGAATAGCGGTCCGTTCTGCGTGAACGGCGTGATCGATCCGTTGCGTTCGGTGACGGCGAAGCTCGTCGAAGTCGGCCACGTCTACCAGAACCTCATCATTGAAGATTTCAATGCGCAGACGGGTGTCGCCAAGCTCTGGAACCGCAATGGGTTCACCCGCGCCGACGCCTTTGCGGGTCGTTGGACGCTGCTCGCCGACGGCAAGCCGGTCGAGTCGAAGACGTTTGACGTGCCGGCGGTGAAGCCGCTTGACCGCGGGACGTTCACGGTGTCGTTCAACCCGTCGAACTTCAAACCCGGCGTCGAATACTTCGTCAACTTCGAATTCAGTCTCAAGGCCGATACGTGCTGGGCGAAGAAGGGCTACGTGATTGCGCGTGACCAGATGCTTGTGCGTCCTGCGAAGAAGATCGCGTGCGAGCCGGTTGCCGGTTCGGCCAAGGTAACTGAGAACGACAAGACGGTGACGGTCAAGGCGGGCGGTACCACTGCCGTGTTCTGCCGCAAGTCGGGTACGCTGTGTGAACTTGAAATGAACGGCAAGACGATCCTCAAGGATCCGGTGCCCGGTGTGGTGACGGGTCCGCAGCTCACGTGCGAGCGTGCATTTACCGACAATGACTGCTGGCTGCGCAACAACTTCTACACCAGCGGTCTCACCCAGTTGCGCTATCATGCGCGTCCGCTGACCGTCAAGGAGGCCGATGGCGTGGTGACGGTCGTTGCGGAGGTGCAGGTGACGGGCTCGAAGAGCGCCGGTTTTGCACACACGGCCGAGTGGACGTTCCGTGCCGATGGTTCGGCCACTGTCAAGAACACGGTCAAGCCGCACGGCACGATGCCCGAGCGTCTGCCGCGCCTCGGTACGACGTGGCAGCTCGATCCGTCGCTCGAGCAGATGGCGTACTATGGTCGCGGTCCGCGCGAGAACTACATCGACCGCAAGACGGCGTCGTTCCTCGGCTGGTGGGAATCGACCGTGACCGAGCAGTACGAACCGTATGTGCGCCCGCAGGACAACGGCTACAAGTGCGATGTCCGGACGGTGCAGTTCACCGACAAGTCGGGCCGTGGCGTGAAGTTCACCTGCGAAGAACCGCTCTTCGTCCAGGCATTGCACTATGGACGTGAAGAGCTCGAATTCGCGCGTCATCGCAATGGTCAGCAGCGTTTCCGCGGCATCCTGTCGGAACGTCCGGAAGTGATGCTGAACCTCGACCTGCGCCAGATGGGCCTGGGCGGCGCGAGCTGCGGTCCGCGTCCGATGGGCAAGTATCTTTTCCCGACGAAGGACGAGACCTGGAGCGTCACGCTCACGCCCGTGGGCGGTCCCGCCAAGAAGTTCTTCGGCCTCTTCTGAGGTTTGCCCAAAGGGGGCAATTTGTGATATAATTACATCATCTCCGTGCGGACATTTTTCTCCGCACGGAATTGAAGGAAGGTAATCAAATGAATAGACGAGACTTTTTCAAGATGGGCGCGGCTGCTGCGGCGGTGGCGGCGGTGGGTCGACGGACCCAGGGTGCGGAATTGCCGGGATTCGGCGAGGGCGCTCCGAAGCCGATGAACAATCCGATTTGGCTGATGACCTCTGCATTCGCCGGCGATCGTACCTTTGAAGATGTGGTGAAGCGTGCGCAGAGTGTTGGCGCGCAGGGACTGGAAGTCTGCGTGTTCCGTCGTGACACGGACCGTGCGGACCACATCGCCACGCACCTCGACTACGAACATTTCGGCGTCGAGGAAGCGAAGCGCGTGATCGAGCTCTGCAACAAGACGGGCATGCGCATTTCCATTGGCGCGTATGACAACCTCATCGGCGCCAAGACCGAACAGCTGCAGGAAATCAACCAGAACCACATCCTCAAGCTCATCCGCATGGCGGCCTTGCTGGGCGGCGATGCGAACGACGTCGTGTGCGGCACGTTCGTCGGCTACGATCACATTCTGGGTCGTCAGGACGGCGGGTTCGAGAAGAACCTCAACAAGTTCAAGAAAGTCTTCACGCCGATCCTCCGCTACGCGAAGTCGTTGGGTGTGACGCTCTGCGTCGAGAACTGTCCGATGGAAGGCTGGCAGTCGGCTTCGGCGCCGGATTGCTATAACAACCTGCCGGGCTGCCTGGCGGCGCGCAAGTTGATGTATGCGATTCTTGACGACGACATTTCGTGGTCGTTGCAGGAGACCTACGATCCGTCGCACGACATCTGGCAGCATATCGATCCGAGCGACGTGATCGAAGCGATGGACTTCAAGCGTCTGCGCCGTGTCCACATCAAGGGCACGCGCAACTTCCCGACCACGGCGGATGCCGTGCATTGGGGCCGTCTCTATCCGGAACAGGTGGTCGACCCGAAACTCGCCAAGAAGGCCGGTGTGCCGATTGCCGCGAACGAATGGGCGCGTCTCAACTACGAGCCGCGTCTGCCGGGCTTCGGCGGCAGCGATTCATGCGATTGGACGAAGTTCCTCCAGACGCTGATGAAGAAGGGCTTCAAGAACCCGTTCGTCATCGAAAACGAGGGATGCAATTCGTCCCACACCGGCAATATGGGCGCCACGCTTCAGGGCTTCAAGGCGACCATCCTCAACACGGCGCCGGTCATCTGGAATCTCGGCGCGAACGGTTTTGCGTTCGACACAGCCGCGCTCAAGCCGATGAAGGCCCCGACGAAGGACCTTCCGGTCGTGACCATGAAGCAGCTCAACGGCTAGGTTTTAGGTTTTAGGTGTTAGGTTTTAGGTTTTAGAGAGTGCTAAGACCATAAGACAAAGTCTAATTGATTGTAATCCAAAGAAAGGCTAAAACAATGAAGATGAACAGAAGAGATTTTCTGGCGGCCATGGGTGCGGCGGGTGCCGCTTTCGCGCTGCCTTCGTTCGGTGCTCTCAAGCCCGTGGGCAACGTGGCTGTGCAGCTCTATTCGATCCGCGGCTTCATCAAGAAGAACGGCATCGAGAAGGCGCTTGAAGAAGTGGCCAAGATCGGCTACAAGGGCGTCGAGCTGGCCGGCGAGTGGGGCAAGAGCGGCAAGGAGTGGAAGAAGATGCTGGCGGACAACGGCCTCATCGCCTGCGGTACGCATGTTGGCCGCGATGCCTTCTCGCCTGACAATGTGAAGAAGACCTGCGAACACAACCTCGAGTTCGGCAACAAGACCATCATCTGCCCCGGCGGCGGCAACTTCCCGGGCAAGAACCAGAAGCTTGACGACTTCCTCAAGATGCTCGTCGACTACTACAACACGGCGGCGGAACAGGCGGCCGGGTTTGGCTGCAAGGTCGGTCTGCACAACCATACCGGCGAATTCGACCGCAAGCTTTCCTGCGGCACCACCTATTGGGATTACTTCTTCACCAATACGCACAAGAACGTGTGCATGGAGCAGGACGTCGGCTGGACCGCCTGCGCCGGTTACGATCCGTGCGAACAGTACAAGAAGTATCCGCATCGTTCCCCCACGCTTCACGCGAAGGAGAACGGCATGGGCCGCGGCGTCAAGAAGTTCGATGCCATTCTCGGCAAGCCGGGTTGCGACGCGGAAGGCAAGGTCTGCGCCGTGGGTGTGCAGTGGAAGAAGCTCATGACGGCGGCGGATGCCGACGGCGTGCAGTGGTGGGTGGTCGAATGCGAGCGCCATGACAATACGCTCGACGCCATCAAGCCGTCCTTCGAGTATCTCAAGAGCATCGGCCGCTGCTAACGACGGGAACGTTTGAACATGCAACAGTCCTGCATTTCACGACGTGCATTCGTGGGGGGCCTCGGCGCGGCATGCGCAATGCCCGCGCTCGCGGTTCCCCCGCCGCAGAAGAAGATCGTCGGCGTTCAGCTCTATTCGCTCATTGCCTACATTCGCAAGAACGGTCTAGAAAAGGCCCTTGCGGATGTGGCGAAGATCGGTTACGGGGCCGTCGAGTTCCAAAGCCTTTGGGGCAAAACGGCCGCCCAGCTCAAGAAGATCCTGGATGACACCGGTCTTGTGGCGTGCGGGGCGCATGTTCGAACGAAGGATTTCTCGCCTGAGCGAATCAAGGCGACCAGCGAATTCCATCGGACGTTCGGCAACAATCTGCTCATCTGCGCGGGTGAAGGGAACTTCCCGCGCAAAGGGCAGCCGCTTGATGATTTCCTCAAGCGGCTGGTCGACTACTACAACAAGGCCGCTGAAACGGCGGCGCAGTATGGTTGCAAGATCGGTCTTCACAACCATACGACCGAGTTCGACCTCAAGATGAAGGACGGAACGACCTACTGGGACTATTTCTTCTCGCATACGCGTCCTGAAGTGTGCATGGAACACGATGTGGGCTGGACTCTCGCGACGGGCAACGATCCCTGCGAGCAGTGGCGCAAGTACCCGCATCGTTCGATCACCATGCACGCGCGGGAAAATGGCGGACGCAAGATGGCGGGGAAGTCGTTCGACGGCATCCTCGGAAAGCCGGCCCCGGGATACAAGGGCGTCAACTGGGCGGAAGTCTCCGCCACCTGCGACGCCGATGGCGTGAAGTGGTGGATCTTCGAATGCAGCACGCATTTCGATTCGCTTCTGGCAGTCTCGGAATCGTTCAAGTTCCTGCAGCGTCTCGGACGTTGCTAGGCAATCGACAGTAACAGATCAAAATCGACAGCAACAATTCAGCGTAGAATAAAAAGGAAAAAACAGATGAATCTCAACAGAAGAAACTTTTTGTTTGGCTCGGCCGCGGCGGCGACGCTCGTGGGCCATGCGGCGACGGCGATTCCGCCGCGCGTGCTCAAGGCCGGTGAAAAGGCGAATGTGGCGATGATCGGTCTCGGCATTCAGGGCCGTACCGCGCTTCTGCCGCAGTTCCTCAGCCAGTACGATCGCGGTGCGAAGGTCGTGATGGTGTGCGACGTCGACAAGACGCGTCGTGAAGAGGCCGCGAAGCGCGTGAACAGCTACTACGGCAAGCGGAAGATCGAAAGCAACTGCAAGATGGTGGCCGATTTCCGCGACGTGCTCAAGGACCCGTCCATCGACATGGTCTGCATCGCGACGCCGGACCACTGGCACGCCTACATCGCCGTCGAGGCAATGAAGGCCGGCAAGGACGTCTATTGCGAAAAGCCGCTCACGTACAATGTGGACGAGAGCCGCAAGGTCATCGCCGCGCAGGCGAAGTACAACCGCGTGTTCCAGACGGGTTCGATGCAGCGCTCCTGGCGCGAGTTCCGTACGGCCTGCATGGTCGTGCGCAACGGCTTCATCGGCGACCTCAAGTTCGTGGATGCGAACTACGGCCGTGGTGGTAACAAGCTGGGCGGTCCGAGCCACCCGATCCGTTTCTTCGACGATCCGAAGAACGCGGCGAAGGAGAGCGAAGGTTTCGAGCAGCTCGGCGCTTGGGGCTGGGATATGTGGCTCGGCCCGGCGAAGGGGCGTCCGTATTCGAACCAGCTCGCGCCGAAGGGTGTGAACAACTGGTACCCGATGTTCTGGCGTTTTGATGATGATTTCGCGACGGGCTATAATGGCGACTGGGGTGCGCATCACCTTGACATCGCGCAGTGGGGCATGGATATGGACAAGAGCGGTCCGTATCAGATCATCCGTTCGATGGAACCGTATTCGACCGACCTCAACCATGGCGGCCGCCGTCAGTTCGGTATGAAGATGCTCTTCAAGGGCAAGGCCGGCGACATCGAGCTCTATCACGGTCCGTTCGGCACATGGGGCACGGTGTTCTACGGCACGAAGGGTGTTGTGGCGGTCAACCGCGGCAAGATCGCCGTGTGGGAAGGCGAAGTGGGTACGCCCACGCCGGAAATCCGTCAGGCGCTCGCCGACATGAAGCCGGTCGCCGGCCTCAAGCTCATCGCCGCCTCCGTCGGCAAGGACTATGGTACGGACTGCCTCGTGAAGACGGATAACCGCCTCGCGGGCACCTGCGATGCGCTCGACAAGAAGTACAGCCTCGCGACTGCGCCGGTGCAGCTCTACAAGAGCCCGAACCAGGTTCAGAACTTCGTCGAATGCTACTTCACGCGCAAGCCCACGATCTCGCCGGCTGAAGTCGGTGGCCGTGGCGCCGTGCTGTGCCAGCTCTGCAATATGAGCTATGTCTATGACACGGGCTTTGGTTGGGATCCGATCAAGATGGACTTCCCGGAAGGTTGCTCTTGCCGTAAGATGGGCATCTCGCTCAAGCGTGACTACTGCCGCAACGGTTGGGAAGTCGTGGTTTAATCCCGTTTCAGAACAAGGAGTCTACCATGAGTGCACAGTACGAAGCTGCGAAAAAGCAGTATGCCGCATTGGGCGTCGACACGGAGAAGGCCATCAAGGCGCTCCAGAGCATCTCGATCTCGATGCATTGCTGGCAGGGCGATGACGTCTGTGGTTTTGAGAATGACGCCGGTGCGACCGGCGGCATTCAGACCACGGGCAACTATCCCGGCAAGGCCCGTACGCCCGAAGAGCTGATGCAGGATGTCGAGTTTGCGATGTCCCTGATTCCGGGGAAGCATCGTCTCAATCTTCACGCCTGCTATGGTGTGCATAAGAACGGACTCGTCGACCGCGACAAGATCGGCCCCGAACAGTTCGAGCCGTGGGTGAAGTGGGCGAAGAAGACGGGCGTCAAGCTCGACTTCAACCCCACGTTCTTCTCGCACGCGAACGTCAAGGACGGTCTTACGCTGTCGAGCCCCGACAAGAAGATCCGCGAGTTCTGGATCAAGCACGGCGTGCAGTGCCTGAAGATCGCCGAGTACTTCGGCAAGGAGCTGAAGAGCCCCTGCGGCATCAACTTCTGGATGCCCGACGGTCTCAAGGACGAACCGAGCGATCGTCTCGGTCCGCGTCAGCGCATGGCGGAGTCTCTGGACAAGATCTTCAAGTACAACTACGACAAGAAGGCCTGCGTGCCGTTCCTCGAGTCGAAGCTCTTCGGCATCGGCGTGGAAAGCTACACGGTCTGCTCGCACGAGTTCGTGATGGGTTATGCCCTCAAGCAGAAGATCCTTGCGTTGCTCGATATGGGACACTTCCATCTCTCCGAAAATGTGGCGGACAAGATCAGCTCGTTCCTCATGTTCTTCGGCAAGGTGGCGTTCCACATCTCGCGTCCGGTTCGTTGGGATTCCGACCACGTGATCCGCGTGAACGACGACCTGCGCAATGCGGCGCACGAAATCGTTCGTATGGGCCCGAAGAACTTCATCATTGCGCTTGACTATTTCGATGCGTCCATCAACCGCGTGGCGGCGTGGGTGCTGGGCATGCGCAATATGCAGAAGGCGCTCTTGGAAGCGCTGCTCGAACCGAAGGAAACGTTGAAGACGCTTCAGGACGGCGCGCAGTTCACCGAACAGCTCGTCCTTCAGGAAGAGCTCAAGACGTATCCGATGGGCGCCGTGTGGGAAGAATTCTGCGCGCGTGCGAAGCAGCCGGCGAACGAAAGCTGGATGGCCGAAGTGCTCAAGTACGAGCGCGATGTGCAGTCCAAGCGCGTCTAAGGCAAAGGCGCTGATCGCATGAGAGCCTGTTGGAGATGGTTCGGCGACGGTGATCCACTCTCGCTGGCGGAAATCCGCCAGACGGGAGTGGAGGATATTGTCGCTGCACTCTATGAGCGGAAACCGGGGGAAGCCTGGCCGCTCGACGAAGTCCGCGCACGTGCCGAGAAGGTGCGTGCCGCCGGGCTTGCGTGGACAGTGGTTGAATCGATACCTGTCCATGAAGACATTAAGAAGCATACGGGGAATTGGAAGCAGTACATCGAGAACTATAAAGCCTCTCTTCGTGCCGTGGCGGCCTGCGGGGTGAAGACGGTGTGCTACAATTTCATGCCCGTTTTGGATTGGACGCGCACCGATGTGCAGACTCGTCTGGACGACGGTTCGATCGTGATGACGTACAATCCCTACGAAATCGCCGCATTTGACATTTTCGCGCTGAAGCGTCCTGGAGCGACCGAGACCTACGATGCCGAAACTGTCGAGAAGGCGAAAGAGGTCTGGGCGAAGGCGACGGACGCGGAAAAGACGCGTCTTGAGAAGACGATTCTCATGGGCTTGCCCGGTACCGTTGACGATCTGACCCCTGACGAGTTCCTTTCACAGGTGCGCGAGTATGCATCTGTTGGCGAACAGGGGCTGCGCGATCACCTTTACGGATTTCTGAATGACATTACGCCGGTTCTTGAGGAGACCGGACTGACAATGGCCATCCACCCGGATGATCCGCCGTATCCGATCTTCGGCTTGCCGCGTATTCTTTCGAATGCAGAGGACATGCGAAAGATGTGCGAGGCGTGTCCGAGCGAGCGAGTCGGTTTCACGCTCTGCACGGGATCGCTCGGCGGCAGCCTTGCGAACGACGAGGTTGCAATCTTCCATGAGTTTGCGCGTCGCATCCATTTCTGCCACTTCCGTAATCTCGTCTATGCGCCGAACGGCGTGTTCCGTGAGTCGGAAAGCCATTTGACCGGCAAGGTCGACATGCCTGCACTCGTACTCGAATTGCTGCGCGAAGAGAAGCGGCGTGGCGAAAAGATTTTCCTACGACCCGATCATGGCCGGCAGTTCTTCATCGACAAGGATCGTCCTTGCTATTGGGGTTATTCTTTCGTCGGTCGTATGACTGGTCTCTCGGAACTGCGCGGACTCGAATGCGGTCTGCGTCGGGCTTATGGACTCTAATTGCATTTACTGAAACACGAGGAGAAGTTTATTATGAAGTTGACTCTTGACTCGATCCGCACCCAGGCGGCCGAGTGGCAGGCGGCCAATGTTGTACTGCCGAAATTCAACATTGATGCGGTTCGCGCCCAGACAAAGGCAACGCCCGAGTGGGTGCATTTTGGTGCCGGCAATATCTTCCGCGGATTTATCGGCTCTCTCAATCAGCGTCTGTTGAACGAGGGCCTTGCCCAGACGGGTATCATCGCCTGCGATACGTTCGACTATGACATCATTGATCAGATCTATGATGCGCACGATTCGCTCACGCTGAACGTGTTGCTCAATCCGGATGGTACGACTTCACGTGAAGTGCTCGCGGGTGTTGCGTGCGGCGTCAAGGCGAACTTCGCCGATCCGGCGAGTGTCGAAAAGCTGACGGCGATTTTTACGGCTCCGTCGTTGAAGATGCTGTCGTTCACGATTACCGAGAAGGGGTATGCCCTCAAGAAGCCGGATGGCACCTTCCTGCCCGTTGTCGAAGCGGATATGCAGGAGGGGCCTGCAAAGGCCCGCCACGCGATGGCAATCGTCTGTGCGCTTCTCTTCAAGCGTTTCCAGGCGGGTGCGCTGCCGCTCGCCGTTGTCTCGATGGACAACTGTTCGCACAATGGCGAGAAGCTGATGGGCTCGGTTCTGGCGATGGCCGAAGCCTGGAAGGCGAATGGGTTTGTCGGTGACGACTTCCTCGCCTATCTCAAGGATGAGTCGAAGGTTGCATTCCCGTGGTCGATGATCGACAAGATCACGCCGCGTCCGCATCCGATGGTGCAGGAGTCGCTCGCGAAGGACGGCATCGAAGGCATGGAGCCGATCATCACGTCCAAGAAGACGTTCATTGCGCCGTTTGTGAATGCCGAAAAGCCGCAGTATCTCGTGGTCGAAGACAAGTTCCCGAATGGCCGTCCGCCGCTTGAAAAGGCCGGTGTCTACTTCTGCGACCGCGACACGGTCAATATGACTGAGAAGATGAAGGTGACGACCTGCCTCAATCCGCTTCACACGGCGATGTCGATGTACGGGTGCCTCTTGGGCTACACGCTCATCTGCAAGGAGATGGAGGATTCCGATTTGGTCAACCTGGTGAAACGCCTTGGCTATGTGGAAGGGCTGCCCGTCGTGGTGGATCCCAAGATCCTGTCGCCGAAGGCGTTCATCGACGAAGTTGTCAACGAACGTCTGCCGAATCCGTTCATGCCCGATGATCCGCGCCGCATTGCGACCGACACGTCGCAGAAGGTCGGCATTCGCTTCGGCGAGACGATCAAGAGCTATCTGGCGCAGGGGCGCGATCTTGAGACGCTCGTGGCGATTCCGCTGGCTCTGGCCGGCTGGATGCGCTATCTCCTTGCCGTGAACGACCAGGGCGAGGCGATGGAGGTTTCGGCCGATCCGCTGAAGGACGATCTCCAGGCGCAGCTGAAGGGCATCGTCTGGAACGATCCCTCTTCCTACAAGGGCGAACTTAAGAACATCCTTGCCAATGCGTCCATCTTTGGTACAGATCTCACCAAAACGACGTTGGCGTCCCGCATTGAAGCCTACTTCCTCGCGCTACTCGCGGGTCCGGGTTCGGCGCGTCGTCTCCTGCAAAAGGAGCTGGCATAATCCAGCCGGATTTTCCTTATTAAAAAATAAAAATCCCGTCTTGTATTCAAGGCGGGATTTTGCTATAATATACCTCGTTTTCCACGATGGCGGGAGTAGATCAATTGGTTAGATCAACAGATTGTGATTCTGTGGGTTGCGGGTTCGAGTCCCGTCTCCTGCCCCATTTGAAACCGTTCGGTGATGCCGAGCGGTTTTCGCGTTTAGTGAGTGAATTGCCATGAACGATAAGTCGTTGCTAGAACAGTATCTGCGTCGTATCTTGAACTCGAAAGTCTACGACGTTGCGATTGAAAGTCCGTTGCAGGAGGCGACGGCTCTTTCGAAGAAACTTGGCAACACCTTCCTGTTGAAACGCGAGGACCTTCAGAGCGTCCATTCCTTCAAGATTCGCGGCGCCTATAATAAGATGTCCCAGTTGCCCCGTGTGGCGCTTGAGAAGGGCGTTTTGGCCGCTTCTGCCGGGAATCACGCGCAAGGTGTTGCCTTGAGTGCGCAGAAGCTTGGCTGCAAGGCAACGATTGTCATGCCAATCACAACGCCGGAAATCAAGATTTCATCCGTCAAGAGCTTTGGCGCTTCGATCGTTCTTGCCGGCGATTCCTATTCTGACGCCGCCGCTGAAGCAGCTCGCCTTGTGAAGGAGAATGACTATACGTTCATTCCTCCCTACGACGACCCGGAGGTCATTGCCGGACAAGGTACTGTTGCAATGGAAATCCTCCGTCAGCGTCCTTCCAACCTTGATGCCGTTTTTGTCCCCGTCGGAGGAGGTGGATTTGCGGCAGGTGTTGCTGTCTATATCAAGGCGGTTCGTCCGAATGTGAAGGTCTACGGTGTTGAGCCGATTGATTCAGACTGCATGGATCAGTCGATTAAAGCGAAGCGCCGTGTCGAACTTCCTGAAGTCGGCCTTTTTGCCGATGGCGTTGCCGTCAAGAAGCCCGGCAAATTGACATTTGACCTTTGCAGGCGTTTCCTCGACGGGATTATCCGCGTCTCCACAGACGAAACATGTGCGGCCATTAAAGACATCTTTGAAGCCACCCGTGCCATCTGCGAGCCTGCGGGTGCCCTGGGACTTGCCGCTGCGAAGCAGCTGGCTGCCCAGAAGGGGGTCAAGGGCGAAACATATGCGTGCATCATTTCCGGTGCGAATATGAATTTCGATCGAATCCGCTTTGTCTCGGAGCAGACGGAAATCGGTGAGCAGCGTGAAGCGATTCTCGAGTGCCGTATTCCGGAAGTCCGTGGCGCATTCAAGAATTTCATCCGCAAGATCGGTAAACGCAATATCACCGAATTCAACTACCGCTACTTCGATCCTGATCAGGCCTATGTGTTTGTTGGTCTTTCAGTCAAGGACCGCGAGGAGACCGCACAGGTTGTCCGGCAGTTGACGACATCCAAAATCGGGACGATCGATCTTTCCGACGACGCCCTGGCGAAGGAGCATATCCGGCATCTTGTCGGTGGCCATACGCGCGGCATCCATGATGAGGTCGTTTACACGTTCGAGTTCCCGGAACGTCCAGGCGCGTTGATGGACTTCCTGGAGGCGATTTCCGACCGTTGGAACATCACGCTTTTCCATTACCGTAATCACGGTGCAGATTATGGTAAAGTGCTTGTCGGACTTCAGGTGCCCGTTTCTGAGCGCAAGGCTTTCAGGAACGCGCTTAAAGATCTCGGCTACGTCTTTCATGACGTTTCTCAGAATACGGCCTACCGTCTTTTCCTCGGCAACAGAGACTGAACGAAGTGTCGTCAGTTTTCAACGAATAAACAAGCGCGTGCCACATGGCACGCGCTTTATTTTGGAGAGTTGCCGTTGTGGCGCGATTTTCGCGCTTGGGCTTAACCCCTGTAACGACCGCGACAGGCTGAGCAGAAGAACTCGGGGCCTGCCCAAGTCGTCTCTTCTTCATTTCCGCAATGCTTGCACGTCCGCTTGACAAGCGCACGTACCAAGCGCATCTCCGCGGCGTGGTCGTCGATGTACAAGAAGGGGAAGTCGCTGACATGCGAACGGTTGGCAAGTGTTAATGTCTGCGGCAATTCCTTGCCTTCAGGTGCATGGGCGCCGACAATCTGAATCCTCTTGCCAAACAGACGCGTCCGTTTAAGAATCGGAGCGTAGTCTGGATCGTCACCAATCAAGATGGCCGTGTCAAATGCCGCAGGTTGTGCGGCATAGAACATCAATGAGGACGCGAGAGACATCTTGATCCAGTTTTCGTCGGTACCGACTTCGACTTCGTGGATTTCCGTTTCATAGCCGCAGTTCTTCTCGAGGAAGTCGTAGAAGGCGTACTGCTTGCTCGTATTGAATCCGGAACGCGCAGAAGGGATGGTACCAAAATAATTGGTCCGAATCAACGAAACGTCTTCATCCAGAAAATTCGCGACATCCTCGCAGAATATCTTTGGAAGTTTCGCATAGTCGATTTCAAAATTCTCTTCGCCCAGTTTAGTGAACAGGACACCCCGATTGCGGTAGAGCCATCCACCGTCGATGAAAACCATTGCTTTCACGGACATTGCTTACCTACCTTACTTCATGTTGGGCTGTTGTGGAGCGGGCTTCTTTTCACCGTCATCTTCTTTTTCAGGGACCGGTGTTTCACCCGGAAGAGAGAGCAACCACGGAATCGTCTTACCGTTCTTGCCACCCACTTCGAGCGATTCAGTTCCTCTGGCCGGCTCAGGTTTGGGGTTGGATTCGGGAAGGGGAGCCGTCTTGGCGTTCTTCTTCTGGCTGGCAATTTCTTTCGCCTCTTCTTCAAGACGATCAGCCTGTTCCATCAGATTTTTCAATTCAGCCTGGACCTTTGCCGCTTCTTCAGGAGACAACTTGGCTGTCTTCGGTGCGGACTTCGGCGCATCGTCTTCATCAAGAATCGCTTGAAGGGCAGACGGCTTTTTCGGAGCTGGTTTGGCAGGAGGGGGATTCACTGCGACCTGTGGTTGGGGCTGAGGCGGCGGAAGGGTGGCCTTCTCCGGTTGAGTCGGTTGAACGGCTACAGGAGCCGGCGGCGTCTGCTGAGGCTGCTGCGGCGGAGGAAGGGTGTCTGCCTTCGGTTGAACCGGAGGCTTCGGAAGGGCGGGCGGCGGATTCTTTGCCGCTTCTTCAGCCGCCCTTCTCGCGTCCTCTTGCGCATAATATTCAGGATAGAGACGGCGCCGTTGCTGTTCAATCTGCTCTTTGCGCAATGCTTCTTGTTCTGCCTTTAACTGCTCCCGCGCGGCCTTGATGGCTGCCTGCTGCTTCCGGATTTCATCCAATTGACGAAGGGCTTTCTCTGCCGCGGCATTCGCATTCTTGTCAGCTTCGGTCGGACCGGCTTGGACGGCGGCCGTGGGAGCCTGTGCACGCGCTTCGGCGGCAGCTTTTTTCTGAGCCTCGGCTTCCGCTCGAGCCTTCGCCAGTTCAGCCTGCAACTGTTCCAGCTTATCCATAATCGGTTTGACTGACTTGCTGCTGTCAACAGGTGCGGCCGGCTGCTGCACGTTTACGATTGGCGCAGGTGCCTGTGTCTGACCGCCTGTACGCTCACGCAACGCTATGTCCATCAGACGGTCGGAAAGCTCCTGGTTGCGATTGATGACTGAAGACGTTATGATTGTAAACGTCAGGACGACGATCACGAGCAACACAATGAAAAAGATCGAAAGCGACAGCATGCGCTTGTGTGCTTTCGCCTGCTCGGCTTCAAGATATTCCTGAAAGGCCTTAAGCACAGGAAATTCTGTTGCAGTATCTGCATGTTCATAAACACGGACAGCCGTTGATTCCGGAATCGCCTGTTCGGGTTCCGGTACGGACTCGGGTTTGATTGTGTCGCTCATATATAGTTCCTTTTTTGTGACAGGTATTATTTTATCAATTTACAGCTGATGATTCAATATCAAATTCATAAAACGAAAGTGCTTCGAGAAATCCGCATTGCGCATAATATGCGTTATGTCAACTAGATGTTTTTTCGATGGTAGAATTGGAGAATGCCCTACTAACAATCCTTTCATTTGTTCTTCCTCTGATGAACGGTCTTTTGCTATAATAGAAACATCATGAAAAAAGTCTATCTCGATGCGCGTGACTATCTCCGCGACATGTGGCGCCTTGGACGCCAGGTTCTTGACTCCGGTTGGAAGCCGGATGTTCTTCTTGCGCTTTGGCGCGGCGGTGCCGAGGTCGGTGTCGCAATTCATGAATTCCTGAAGACGCAAGGTGTCTCCGTCCGCCATATGCCGATTAAATGTTCGAGCTATACGGGTATCGGGACCAGCAATGTCGAAGTCCGTTTTGAACATGCAGATAGCGTGCTCCAGAATCTGAAGCCGGGTACCAAGGTGCTCGTCGTGGACGATGTCTTCGATACAGGACGTACGGCTGCCGCCATGCACGAAAAGCTCGAAGCGATCGGTTGCGAAATGAAGATGGCCTGCGTTTACTGGAAACCTGAAAAGAACCTGACTAAATTCTCGCCGGACTTCCACGTGCGAACCCTTGATCGCTGGATCGTCTTCCCCCACGAAATCGAAGGACTGACGCCGGAAGAGATTGCGGAAAAGGACGAAGTCCTCGCCGCACTGATGAAGCGTAACTAGTCCCCTTCCCCATCCATCGCCATAAAGTGAAAGGCTCGTTCTCGAATATCGAGGACGAGCCTTTTAAGGCATGTAAGCCTAGTCGATACGGAATTAGAATTCCGCCATACGACGGCGCGAACGAGCCCGAATGCGTGCACGCGCGGATTTCTTGCGCGCCTTGACGCAGGGCTTCTCGAAATAGCGCTGATCACGCAGCGTCTTGATGATGCCCTCCTTATCGAGGATCTTCTTCAAGCGCTTGAGACCGCGTTCGACGGTTTCGCCCTTCTTCAGCTTAAGCTGGATTGCCATGCCTTTTTCACCTCACTTTCATAGTATTCGGACCTTGGGGCCCCGAAAAATTGCCGTCTATTATAGACTTTATTTCCCCTTCTGGCAAGTAGAAAAATAATATATTTTAAAATCCTAAATGTTTGGTTCCTTGCCAAATGGTAATGTTTGAGCAAGGTTCTCACAACTTCTATTTAGTAGACTAGAGGGCATGAAAAAACAACACCTCTTTCTGACATTGATCGTGCTCGTCGTCGTCCGATTTTTCATCGCTTTGACGACACCGGTCTTCGACACATCAGAAGCTCGTTATGCGGCCATTTCCGCCAACATGGCACGTACGAACAATTTTCTCGTTCCCTGTTTCACGTATGACGACGTCTACCAGAGCTTTGACGGGAAGCCCCCTCTGCTCTTTCAGACGGCCGGAATTGCCTGCAAGGTTTTTGGCTGTCGGGAAATTGCCGTACGACTTCCAGGCCTTCTCGCCACGATCCTGATGATGTTTTTCCTCTGGTACACGGTCAAAACACTCTCCGACAGTCGACGGGCGCTTCTCGCCGTTGGCATCGGTTCAACATCCGTCGCAGCCTATGCCCTTTCGGGTTTCTGCATGACCGACGCCCTTCTCATACCTTGCATCGCCGGTGCCTACTTCTCCTACGCCATCCTGCTGAAAACAGAACAGCAAAAATGGTCGCTTGGCATTTTCATTCCGATGGCCCTCGGCATGCTCGTCAAAGGCCCCGTCGCTGTCGCGCTCTTTGTAGGCCCCCTTTTGATCGATGTCTGGGTCAACCGCCGGAAACATCTGTTGAACCCTTTTCATTGGCTTGTCGGGCTTGTGACGTTCCTCACCATTGCCGCCCCGTGGTTCATCTTGATGGAACGACAGACTCCAGGCTTCCTCAAATACTTTTTCGTCAATGAAAATCTTTTACGGTTCCTTGTTAAGAACTATGGCGACAAGTATGGAGCCGGACGAGAATTCTTCCGTGGGATGG
>JAZUGW010000302.1:0-5043 GCA_045641465.1 Kiritimatiellia bacterium
GGTCCCGTCGGCTCCCCGTCGGGCGGCTTGCCACGCCCTGAAACCGTTGCCGGCACGCGGTTCCGGCCGCGAAGGCGGATGCGAATCCACCGAACGGCGCGACGAAGCCGCGACGCGGGGTGGATTTGTAATCCGTGAAAATTAAAGATGCCTCTTGACGGGGATGCGTCACTTGTGGTAAAATACCCAACTGTTCACCACGGAAAGGTGGCAGAGCTTGGTTGAATGCACATGACTCGAAATCATGCATACCGCAAGGTATCGGGGGTTCGAATCCCTCCCTTTCCGCCATTTCCCTCTGTTTATTCTGCGAGGGAAAGTTCAGTGGGTGAAATGCGGGCGTAATTCAATGGCAGAATAGGAGCTTCCCAAGCTTCTTACGTGGGTTCGATTCCCATCGCCCGCTCCAATTGTTCCCATATCCCGTCTCTCGGCGATATTGTCTATTTTTCGTCACACAACGGTGCGGATTTTTGGTATAATCTAAACTATCATGAAGTACCCGCTGTTTTTAATACTTGCAACCGTGTGTTTCCTGTGCGGTTGTGAGACGGAGCATTATGTAAGCGATTCCAAGCATCCCGACGTTGCGATCACCGCAGCGGGCGGGGTGACGTTCCGTGGTGAATTCGTGGATCCTGAGGATCTGCCGGGACTTCTTCGGCGTTCGGCCTACCAGCGGACCGACACCATCTACATCGGCGCGCCGGACGACATGGCGGATTGGCGGTTGAAGCGCAAGGTGATGGCGATTCTGTCGCGAAACGGCTTTACGCGTCCCGTGCTGGTGGGAACGGAGCGTTCCTACTCGGAAGCGGGTCGCACGGCGGACCAGCGTCGGGCCGACGAGCGGACGGCGCGGCAGCAGAAGTTGGAAGAGCGGCAGCGTACGCAGTCGCGAAGAAGGGAGATCCGATACAAATGAAAACGATGCAGAGATGGGGATTGGTCCTTCTGGGCCTTCTGTGCGTTTCGTCCGTCTTCGGTGCGAACTGGTTTGAAACGGGCATCGCCGACTACTTGGTGTGGCCGGAGGACGGAGCCGATCGCGTGGTGCCCGGTGTGGGCACATGGACGGGTACGCAAGGTGCCGAGCTCGCCGGCGAATCGGGCGCGCGCAGCCTTTTGTTCGGCACCGTAGAAACGACGCCTCTGGAGTTTGTGCCGCTCGCGCCGGCTTCGACGGTCGAAGGCGAGGTGACGGTTTCGTTCAACATCCAGTTCTCGGCCGGTATGGATACGCCGGAAGTCGATCCGCAGATGAAGGGCGCCGTGACGGTGCTCGATCAGAATGGGGCGTTGTACTTTGCGGGACTTGTCAAGGATGCGCGTGGAACGTCGAATGTCTGGACGCGCCTGACAGGCGCCGTGCCGGATGTCGAGAAAGAGGCATGCATCAAGATCTGTCTGCGTACGTTCAACGGCCAGCGGCAGGTGAAGTATGTGGTGGGCGATGTTGCGCTGCAGTCGCCATCCGGCGAATGGTCGCCGATCGTTTTTGCCGACCAGTCGGCGGAGATCGTCGGCATGGGCTGCATCGGTTCGGGCGAGCTCACGGACTTGCGGGCGCAGACGACGCGGGAGGCGGCGAACGCAACGCTCACGATTCCCGAAATCGACTGGATGTCGCTTGTGTCGGTCAAGGCGAACGGCGCGTTGCTGACGCCGGCGGCCGATGGAACGTATCAGGTTCCCGTGGGGGCGTTTGTCGCCGTCACCTTTGCGCCGCACACAGGTGCGTTCCTCGACAATCCGACGATGGTGTTTCCGATGTCCGGCGACATGACGCTGCCGGAAACGGGGCGTCCGAACGTGATTCCGCCGTCTGAAATTCTCGTCATCAATGAAATCATGGCCTCGAACGGGACGACGCTCAAAACGGCGAATCGCGGGGAGGGACTTGACTGGATCGAAATCCACAACAAGTCTGAAACGGATGTCGACATCTCGGGCTGGTACCTTTCGGACAATCCGACGAAGAAGCCGTCCAAGTGGTCGAAGATCGAAGGCACGTGCATCATCCCCGCCGGCGGCTACAAGGTTGTGTGGGCGGATACCGGCTACCTCGATTTCGCGTCGAACGAAGCCTATACGCGCATCGGACTTTCAAGCGACGGCGAGACGGTGTTCCTGGCGACGCCGGAAGGCGAGATGGTCCATTCGGTGACGTTCGGACAGCAGATCAAGGACGTCTCCATCGGCGTGGGCAATCATGCCGAGACGCTTGTGGCGCGCGGAGGCGCAGCGGAATGGCGTGTGGACGAAGGTGCATGGACGCCGGCGCAAGGCACGATCGGCTCGTCTGCCGAGGTGGGTGCGGGTTTTACCGTGGTGGGTTGCGCGCTGAAAGCGCCGGTGCTGGATGCCGAGACGGCGGAGGCGATGCTGGCCGATGCGGCGAACTGGGCCTCCGGCGCGGTGCCGACGACGAATGTGACGGCCACGCTCACGGCGGCGAATGGATTTGCCGCGCGGTATGGTGCGCTTGTCGCCGAAGGGACGATTCAGATTCCGCAAGCGGGTCTGTGGACTTTTGCCGTCGGCGGTGCCGGTGCGACAACGCTCGTCGTTTCGTGCGGTGGCGTGACGTGGGAACTTGAGGCGCCGACGACTTCGGCCACCTTCAGTTTTGCCGAAGCGGGCGCGTATGACGTCAGGCTCGTGTCGTGGGCGCGTGAAGGACAGGTCGCGCCCGAGCTGCGCGTCGGGGCGGGTGAACTCGATCCGGACGAAGATGCGGCGCAGTTCACGTTCGTGGGTGGCGAAGGCTGTGCGCTCACGCATACGGGCCGTTATGCCGCCCAGCTCGCGACGAACATCCGCGAGGCGGTGCAGAGCGTGGGCGCTTTCGACTGGCGTGCGTCGTTCTCGTTGGACGCGGTTCCCGCGCCGGCGGATACGATTCAGCTGCACATTCGTTATGCGGACGGTTTCACGGCGAAGCTGAACGGGTCCGTCTTCGCCGAGGTCGTGCCGAGTGGTGCGCGCGCGAAGGGGGCGGCGCTTGTGGAAGAAACATTCGATGTGCCGAGTTCGCTGTTCGTCGCCGGCGAGAACACGCTCAAGATCACGGTGGCGAACGACGATCCGGCGGATCCGGAAATGCTGCTGTCGGCCGAACTGCTGTGGAGCAAGGCGGGTGGCGATATGGCCTACTACTTCCCGAAGGCAACACCGGGCAAGGCGAACGGCGTGGATGCGAAGGACGGGCCCACGCCGAAGGTCGTCTTCTCCGAACCGCACGGGTACAAGACGGCGACGTTCATGCTCACGCTTTCGTGTCCGGACCAGCCGGACGCGGCGATCTACTACACGCTCGACGGCAGCTCGCCGACGACGCGCAAGACGCGCTACACGGGACCGCTCACGATTTCGCGCACGACCGTCATCCGCGCGGCGGTGCCGAATGCGCAGTCCATCCTGCAGATGGATTCGTCGGCTACGTACCTGTTCCTCAACGACGTCCTGACGCAGTCCGGCACGCCGACGGGATTCCCGGGGAACAAGGCGATTAACAGCCAGGTGATGGCCTATGGCATGAGCTCGGGTATCACGGGGAGCTCCACCTGGCGGCCGCGTCTGCTCAACGGGTTCACGAACTCGATTGCGACGATCTCGCTCGTGATCGATCCGCAGAATCTGTTCAATTCGTCGACGGGCATCTATGTGAACGCGACGGGCAGTGGACGCGTCTGGGAGCGCGGCATGATGCTGGAGATGTTCTCGCCCACCAATGCGGCGGCGAGCTTCAGCGTGCCGGGCGGTGTGCGCATTCGCGGCGCCTACAGCCGCGGCACCGCCTATCCGAAGCACTCGTTCCGCTTCTTCTTCCGCAACGAGTACGGCATGAGCAAGCTCAAGTATCCGCTCTTCGAAGACGAGGGCGCGAGTTCGTTCGACAAGGTCGACCTGCGTACGGCGCAGAACTACTCGTGGGCGAACGGCAACGGCCAGTTCACGTTCATCGAAGAATGTTTCTCGCGCGATTCGCAGCGCGATCTCGGGGAGTCCTACCACCGCAGCCGTTACTACAACCTCTTCATCAACGGCATCTACTGGGGTGTCTATCAGACGGAAGAGCGCACGTGCGGCGATTTCGGTGAGACGTACTTCGGCGGTACGGCGGAGGACTACGATGTGGTGCGCACCTCGCAGCCGGGCTATGTGACGCAGATCGTGGAAGGCGAGGAGGCGGGCTGGTACGACTTCTGGAATATCTCCGTGAACCAGGGCTATGGGTCCGGTTATCCGGCGAACTACAAGAGGGTGCAGGGACTCAATCCGGATGGTACGCGTAACCTTGCCTATCCGATCTACCTCAATCCGACGAACGTGTTCAACTACATGATCACGTCGCACTTTGCGAGCGATGCCGACTCGCCGTCCACAAGTGGCAGCGATAAGGCGAACAACAACGCCCAGCTCTGGAACCGCCACAGCGGCACGAATACGCTCGGCGGCATCACGAAGGTGGGCTGGGTCTACCATCGCCACGACGCCGAACACTCGCTTGGCACAAGCGATGGCGTGACGGCCGACAATCTCTGGCGTGGAACGGAAAGAGCCCATGCCAATATGAAGCAGTACAAGAACTTCAATCCGGCCGAACTTCAGTACAAACTCTTCGACAATGCCGAGTACAAGATGATGGCGGCAGACCTCTTCTTCAAGCACTGTCTGAAGGAGGGCGGGGCGATGACGGCGGCCGAGGGACGCAAGCGCTTTGAGAAGCGGATGGCGGAACTCGATGACGCCGTGGTGTGCGAGTCGGCGCGCTGGGGCTATGCGAAGAGCTCCAGCTATACGCGCGACCAATGGATCTCGGCCTGCAACAACCGCCTTTCGTTCATCGAGAATCGTCTGTCGACCTTGCTGAAAGCCTACCGTAGTCGCGGCTGGTACCCGTCCATCGATGCGCCGCGCGTGACGGCGGTGAACGGGGCGCATGTGCTGGATGGACAGGTTTTAGCCACCGGCGATGAACTCTATCTCTCGAAGCCCTCCACGGGGACCGTCTACTACACCTTGGATGGAACCGACCCG
>JAZUGW010000303.1:0-22343 GCA_045641465.1 Kiritimatiellia bacterium
CGACCTGCCAGAGCGGTCCCGTGCAGATCCATTCGGCCGAGGAGGTGCGCCCGTTCGAATGCGCGGTGCGCACGACCCGGTGCGCCGCGTCGTATTCGCGCTCCTCCCAGGAGACGAGTCGCCACGTGCCGTCCGTCGTCAGCACGTGCGATTCGACGCGAACCTCGTTGGCGCGCCGGTCGGTGGCCGACACGGTGCGCGTGGACTTTCCGGGCACCTCGGCGAAGGAGCCATCGGCGGCGAGGCGGCCGCGGGTGGCGGTCGTCGTGATCCCGCCGAGCGCGTTGGCGGCGTAGGCGAACGACTCGGCGCCGCCGTCGGGACGCTCGATGCGGGCGAGGCGGCCGCGCGCCGCGGCGGGGGACGCCCCGTCGACGGGATAGAACACGCGCACAGTGACAAGGCCTCCGCGCTCTGAGATCTCATGGCGGAAGCCGGAGGCGTCGAAGAGCTCGGCGAAGGACGATGTCGAAATCACGACGCCGCCCACGCGGTTGGTGGTCGCGACGGGACGGTAGTCGACGGCGCCGGGATAGGAGTAGGGGCGGTAGGCGTAGACCGTCTCCTCGGCGGGCAGGCCGGGCGCGGTGCGGAGGCGGCGCGTCACGCGCCCGGCGCCGTCGTAGGAGTAGGACACGGTCGCGCCGAGCACCTCGGCGACGGAGGCGATGCGGCTGCGGAACGGGTCCGCGTCCGAATAGGCGCAGGAATAGAGCAGACGCCCCGTCGCAGTGACGGCGGAGGCCGGGCGGTTGTTGTTCGGGAGGCGCGTGAGGTAGACCCGCCGGCTCGAGACGACCGCGCCCGCGCTGTCGAGGACCGTCTCCGTCTCGCCCTCCGCGTCATGGAGGCGGCGGTGGACGCGCCGGTCGGAGCCGGATCCGGAGACGAACGTCCAGCCGCGCGAACCGCCCGAACCGGACCAGGTCCAGGAGTAGCTGCGCGGGGCGGAGCCGGGACGCGACTCGGCGAGCGAAAGCGAATTCGTGGAGGCCGCCGTGAAGACGAACGTCTTGACGGGATCGCCGGAGAAGGCGTGGAGCCCGTCCGCGCCGACGGCGGCCGACACGCCGGACGGCGGATACCACGCGACCGTGAAGCCGCCGGCCTGCGCCGTCACGTCGAGGAGGCCGTCCGCCTCCGAGTAGACCTGGCGGATCGCGCCGTCGGCGCCGCGCAGCACCGCCGCACCGGACTCGGCGCGCGGGATGCGCACGCCGCCGGGGGTCTCGAAGTACAGGGCGTCCGGCCCGGAGTAGAGGACGGAGGAGCGGTCCTCGAAGGTCTCGCGGTGGAGGTCCTCGTCGAGGAGGTAGGAGACCGACGAACGGGAGAAGGAGGATCCCTGCGCGGGGAGGCCGTTGTAGTACACGGCGGCGCGGCGGCCGGGGCGCCGTACGATCGCGGGGCCGACAACAAGCCCGTAGAACTTCCGCTCGAACGGCGAATCGTACTGGAGGCACTTCGGCGTGAGGATGCGCCCGGAGGGGAACTCCTCGCATATCAGCAACCGTCCGGCGGGCAGCTCCGGGTGCAGCGCGCTGCGTCCGAAGCGCTGAAAGAAGGAGATGCAGCCGTTCTCCACGACGGTGGCCTCCGTGCAGGCCCCGCACGCTCCGCACGCGCCTCCGGAATCCCCTGCAAACGGGATGCCGTCGAAGCCGTCCTCCACGTCCGCCTTGTCGCTCTTCCGGGTCGTGACGATGTCGATGTTATTGGTCGGACAGCCCATGTGGTCGTAGGCCGTGACGAGCGTCGCGTACTCCTCGCCCTCCGGCGCGTCGCCGGCCGCGTTCGAGGGAACGTAGTTGGTCACCACCATGTCCGCGAACTCGGGGCTCAGGGCGAAAAGCAGTCCGTGCGACAAGACGACTGTCGCAACAAGCAGCGAGAACTTCATGATCAACCCTCCTTTATCGGCTAACATTTTATGATTGTCAGGATTGTACCATTTCCACGCCGCCCGCCGCAAGCGGGAAATGGACATTTCCCAAAATTTCGGGTGAAACTCAACGAACCGGTCCCGACGGAAACAACAAGGCACTCATCATGCCATGCCGGGCGCCTCGTTTTTGTTTTGGGACCGATGGGACGGATAGGGCCGATCTCCTAAGATAGAGTCGTCAAGTGCCGTTCGGCCGCGGGCCCGGCTTCGGAAAAGCACAGGATGTCCCGTCCCAGGTGAGTGCGTTATAAGTCCTGCACGGAAATGCGATGGATAGATTGCACCCCTGACGACGGATTATAACATGCAAGCGCGGCGAAGGCTGCGGATTGCGAATAAGAGGAAGACATCACTGGCCGATCTGGAACCGGGCGACACCGGCGGAAAGGCAGGGAGGAGCAGTACCGGCAAAAAAGTGGTAATCGCAAGCGATTTGCTATTGACTTTTGTTCCCATAAGAGGTCTTATCGGTTGGATGGGATTGATTCTGGTAATGGGCCAAAGCCTGCCCGGCGCGGTGTTCTTTGACACTTCACCAATAGGGGACTCATGCTCCGTTCGACGAACCCATTATGAAAATCAGTCCTATGAGACCCATCCGAATCAATCCTATCTGTCCTATCGATCCCAGACAGGAATCGGTCCCGTCCGTCCCATCCGTCCAATCTGTCCTAGCGAAACAATCAGGCACTTATCAGGCAATGTCGGGTGCCTGATTTTTGTTTCGAGGACCAGTTGCGGCCATTGGCGGCGTAGGTGGCGGTGCCGGAGTCGTCGGAAGCCGTCAACCGGTTGCCGGCAGAATCGTAGGAATACGCGTAGTCGTAGGGATGGGCCTGCGTGCCGCTCGCTCCAACGAGTTCCGAGCGACGGTTGTAGCACCACTGCCTGGTCACGGTGAGCGAGTCGACCGTCGACACAAGCCACACGAACACCTCATAGTCTTGGGCGCAGTTTTCAAACCCTTCGCTATAAATTACCGCCTCTTGCATGCTTTAAGTTCGACCTTTCAAAGTACTGGACAATTCATCTAAAGTCCATCTGCCCGAACTCATCCACAGAAGCAAGAGCACATTTGTCCTCCCCTGCTGTAGTCTTTTTGGCGAATGCGACGCCAAATATTCCAAAGATCCTACGGCGACATCCATTCGAATCCGTTTTCGACTGATCAATGACGAAGGACAAGTCATCATGTCCTTTCAAATATACTTTCCCGCAGAAGCCTCTACTCTGCGCTATTTTGGAGAACTCGCGAAATGTCCTTGTTTCAAGCATTGCCGAACAAACGGATGCTCTGTTACCACGAAGCCATTGGTTGTCATAGAGGGTCTCGTCTACCAAAGCTCGGGCATAAGAGCACCCATGCCGCCGAAGCAAAACTTCGCGGAGTTCCGATTGGAACGTATCGTCCAACGCAAACCAGCCCGCGTTCATAACAACAGTCAACTTGTCGACATTCAATGGGCATCTCGAAAATGCTTCCTTGCATTTTCGCAGAACGAATCCATTCGCCGATTCCGTATTGCCGAGTCCCAGATCCGAAGGTTTGACAAAAAAGACCGGATGGGGAACCAGATAGACCTGCGGCATCCCTTCGACATGTTTCCTGAACACATCGACAATGTCTAGCATCTTCTGACCCGTCGTGCAACGGGGATCAAAAAGCAGCTCAAGGCACGAATTGGAAACAACTCTTGCGCCTAAATCAAAATCATCAATGCTGCAATGGTCTTCGGCATGTATCCGACATATCGGTTTCGGGAAGCGAAACGTATGCATATGAGTGACCCGGGGACCGGCAAAGACACTGCATTCTTTTCCACCTACATCTTCCAATTTGAAAAAGAGGATCGGCCACTTCAGTCCTTCATGCCCCCTCTGCGGCCCCCGTCCGCACTCACAGAGGGACCAAACATCTTTGAACATGCACCTGTGGGCGTTTCTGATCCGAACAACACGCATTCCGCCGCAAAACCGTTTTTGGACCTGGTAAGCCGTATCGTATCCCGACCATTCCAACAATTCATCGTCGACACGAATCTGAGTCCGAGAGATGAAATCAATCACCGTCTCGGCAGGCTCGTATTCTTTCTCCTTGCCGTCATCACGTTCACGGGCAAACACGAGAAAAACTACAACAACAAATGCAACAATGACCACACTTGTCATGTATTTCATAATTTCTCCACTTAATAATGCGTAGACCTTCGCAAAAAGGATTAGAGTCCTGCGTAGGCTTGGGCGGCGTCGAGGTTTTCGCGGATGGCTTTCGCGGCGGCTCGGCCGGCGGCTTCTCCCATCTGATTGCAGTTCACCATCACGCGGCAGGCGCCAAATGCCTCGCGCGTACAGTCGAGCGCGCGGCCTGGTGCGAGGACGTTCTTGGCTCCGCGCGGCACAATCGACCGATAGGGGATTTCATACCACGTCGGATTCGTCTCGGTCTTCGGACGCCAGCGCCGCCCGCGAAACGACACGACCTGCCCTTTCACGACCTCGAAACCGTCCATCCGTCCATCGAGGTACTTGAAGGTGATGCCGCCGCCTTCGTGGATGTCGACACGATACGAACCACGCGCGATCACATCATCGAACGTACGGCCTTGAAGGATGTCATCCGCCGTCATGCGATAGAGCGATTCGATATGGCACGACTCGCGCAGCCCGAGATGCGCCGCAAGCGACACCAGCGCGAGACGCTGTCCCTGCGGCATGGGGAACGCGCGGTTCGCCGCATCGATGTAGCGGCGCATCTGGGCACGTCCTTCGATCTCGCCCCGCGTGAGGTCCGCCGGATCGGACGGATCGCAATTGGCCACACGCGTGTAGGCGTGGAACTGGATGTCAGGTGCCCCGACGACGGCCGCGCTCCAGCCGAAACGATGGTTCAGTCCCGCACCATACGCGGGTTTCATGACTTCGCCGAACGAGAACTTCGGATACTGCTTGTGCAAAGCCGGCACGCCCGAAAGGATCGCACAGCACGTGTGCGTCTGCAGCTGGTCTTTCGAAAGGCGCCACACGTCGAGCCCCGCGAAACGGCAAAGGTCCGCATCGCCCGTCGCGTCGATGAAGAACTTCGCCCGCAGACGGCGAAGGCCCGCCTTGTCCGCCACGATCACGGACTTGACCGTTCCGGGCGCCTCGCATTCGACCGCCGCAAGTCGCGTATGCAGAAACGGCGTCACGGTCTTCGCGGCCAGTACCCATTCATCAAGCGAAATCTGCAGCCCCGCCACATTGAGAACCGCGTCTGCCGCCGGATTCTCCTTACGTCCCATCAGACGCGCCTCGCCGCGCGCGATGAGCTCGTTGATCATCCGTTCCGTCAGGCCGGCGATGATCTTTCGCTTGCCATCCGCCGAATAGCGCGAATGCCAGATCGGCACGAGCCCCTGCGTCGCCGTGCCGCCGAAGCCGCCGGCCATTTCAAGAAGCGCCACCCGCAGGCCCGCCTCCGCCGCACGCAGCGCCGCGAAGACACCGGTGCAGCTGCCGCCTGCGACGACGAGATCGTATTCGCCCGCCTCCGCGATCGAAAGTCCTGCCGGCTGGACAGAAGCACCTTCAACCGCCACCATCGGGACGGCCGCGCCGGCCAACACGCCCCCACGCAAGAAACCTCTTCTTGAAATGTCCGTCTTCATCGTCTGCTCTTTCGTTGATCTCAGAGAGAACCTTCAATCACCCGGATGTCGGCCTTGCCGTTCACGACTTTCGCCGTGCCCCAGGCCTTGCCGGTGGACCAGAACCAGGTGCCGTCGCGCGTGAAGCGCATCTCCTTCTTGACACCGTCGTACTGGAAACCGCTCCAGGCGAGATGCACGTTCCAGGACGCCAACGAACGCGCATAGTGGAAGCCACACTCGAATTCATTGAACGGATTGCGCCGCCGTCCGTCATGACGCGCACGCGCCGAGCTCACGATCTTGAGCGCTTCCGCATCCATTCCCTGGTAGATCATTTCCGCAGCCGCCACATACTCGATACCCGTCCACACTTCGCTGAAGTAGACGAAGGGATATCTTTCACGCCCGCCCTGCGGCCAGCTCGCGATCAACAGGCCCTTGTCCTTGCCCGCGCAGTAGATGCGCATGTTCGTGTAGTGGTGCGTGAAGTCCTCCTTGAAGTTGTACTTCATGATGCTCTCGCACGTCTTCTTCGCGTGGGCGCGGTCCGAAAGGTCGCCCAGGCCGAGGATGTGCGCCGCCATCTGGCCGAGCAGCTGGTCCGAGAGGCAGCCCGTGCCGAGCTGGTACACGACATCGCGCTTGTCCTCGGGCACGATCTGACGATAGTATTCGCCGTTGAAGAGCTGCTTCTCCAGGAGGACGCGTCCCGACTCGTAGAGCTTGCGGCACTGTGCGGCGAAGGCGACATCGCCCATCGTCTGCGCCATCTCCTCGCCGGCGCGGAGCGCGCCGAGATACCAGAATTCGCAGAGCGGATTCGGACCGTAGAAGTTGATGTCGAACGTATTGTGCTGTTCGCCTTCCATCAGGCCATCCGCATTCGCGTCCCACTGGCTCGCGCCCTTCCACGCGAACTCGAGCGCGAGCTTGATCTTCGGCCACAGCGACTTGAGCCACGCCGTATCGCCGGACCACTTCCACTCGCGATAGGCCCGCATCACGGTGCCCATCTGTCCGTCGGCCGCCGTGCGCGAATCCCAGCCGTGGTCGCGCGCCTGCTTCTCAACCGGCAGCTCGAAGCGGATCACCATCCAGCCGTCTTCAAGCGTCGAGTACTTGAACTCGATTTCGCGCGTGGACCGTGCCAGATCGCCGAAGAGCGACCCCGTCGCGAACTCGTAGTTCCACACGTGCGTCGTCGTGCCCTTGCACCAGCCGTTCTTGTCACCCATGCCTTCATAGCCCATCAGGCGACCTTCCTTGTCGCGGAAGACCGTCTGGCTCGTCAGCACGGACAGATTCGACAGCGCCGCATCCTTGATGGCTTCCGGCTCGTCGCTCGAAATGAACGCGTTCACAAACGCCGCCGTACGACGCGCATAGTCGGGCAGCTTCGGCCAGATCTTCTGCGCCGCATCCCAGCCGTCGCCGTAGTTCTGCGAGTACCAGTTGCCGACCGGCTTCTTGCACCAGCCATAACGGTTCGGGAAGTTCCACGCGAGCGCGAAACGGAACGACACCTTCGCATGCGCCGGAATCGTCTTCGTCACGCAGAGCGCCCCCATCGGCGCCTTCCCCGTGCACTCGCGCGGCGTGAGGCGGCCATCGTCGACAAAGTCGTCCCAGAAGTCGAGCTTCGCACCGCCCCAGCCATTTCCATTGGCGCTCGTTCGATAGGTGATGTCACCCGTCGCATCCGTCACCAGTGCGTACGAACCGGCACCGATCGCCGTGCCCTTCGCCGCCGAGCACGTGACAAGTCCGCGCAACGTGTCGCTTTCACGATACTCGTGATAGCCTTCCATCAACGCCGTCCCGAATCCGCACACGGAGACCTCAAGCGGTTCGCCCGTCACATTCTCCACCACATACTCGAGCGAGGCCACCGGCGTCGAACTGGCCGCGCTGTCACCCGGGATGAAGGGACTGAACCCGCGCACGTCCACCTTGTACGGCAGGGCCTTGTCGCGCAGATGCACCGTGCCGAACGGAAACGCCGCGTCGAAACTCGCCTCCTCGAACCGCGGATAGCCCGCGTGCTGGTGGCGCGTGCCGCCCGCTCCCACCACCTGGAAGTCCTCCATCGGACCCGCCAGCAGCGTGCTGGCGGCGGGCGTCTTCTGTCCGCGCGCCGTAATGGCGAACGCGAGCCCTTCGCCCGGTTCGGACACATTCGGATTGTTGAAGAGCTCGAAGTCGCGGAGTTCACCCGATCCCTTCAGACCGATCGTACCGCAGCCGATGCCGCCCAGCGGCAGCACGACTTGCTGGATGTGCTGCTGGTCATAGTGCTTGAGCACCGGCCACGCGACATCGATCGGCTGCTGCGCCGCGGCCACCGCCGCCGGGATCGTTCCACGCGCATTCAAGGACTTGATTTCCGCCTCGTCCAGCAGGCGGTCGTAGATGCGGATGTCGTCCACGACATTGAAGGCGTTGTAGCAGCCGTGCGCAAAGTTCTCAAGTTCACGCTGCTTGTTGTAGCCGCCCAGCACCTGGAAGCACTCGTTCGTCGACTTGAACGTCAACGTCGCCGGCGTCTTCACCCCGTCCACATAGACCGTCACCGTATCGTCCGCCGCATGCACGATCGCATAGGTATGGAACTGGCGAACATCCTTGACCGGCACGAACACGGACCGCACCACCTTCGGGTGCACGCCCGCCACGACGGCCAGCCGCAGACGGTTCGCATTGTCCGTCGTCAGCATCAGCGACTCGATATCGGGCGAACGCATGTGCCCGAGATTGAGAATGATCTCATTCGGCGAAGGCGCGCAACGGAAAGTCGCCACAATCGAAAACGCCGAGGCACCTCCCGTCGAATGCTCATACCAGGGCGAATAGCGGCAAATGCCCTGTCCGCACACCGCCGGCGTAAAGGTCGCCTTTCCGGTTACGCCGCTCAACTCCTTCACCTTCCCGGCGGGGATGATGTAGGAACCCTTCTGCGGGACGTTCAACGATCCACGGTCGTCCAGATTCCCGTCGTAGGTCCGCCAGAAGCACGGACCCGTTCCGCCCAGTACGGTACCACACGCCACGCCCATGCCGAGCGCCATCATCCTCATTCGATTTGTCATAATCATTCTTTCATTAGGTCAATCTAAAATTCAACTTTGAAATCATTATAGCATTTACCCGATTACGAAGAAATGATAAAATTTTTCCGAACGAGAATGGAATCATTTTTAAAGGAGACGAACCATGTTCAAATCTGAAGCGATCCGAGCTGCATACGAAGCCCGTCGTGAGCGTTATTTTACGGCCATGGGCTGCGGCACCCCCGACCGCGTGCCGATCCGTTTCTTCCTGCAGGAAGCCGCCGCGCGCATGTGCGGCAAAACGAACCAGGATGTCGCCCTCGACTACAATCTCGCCTTTGAATGTACCCGCAAGGCCGGCGAAGAGCTCTGCTGCGATGCGATGATGCTGAATGCGATCTGGAGCACCTACTCGGTCGCCAAGGCCGCCGCCTGGAAGTACCTGCACGTACCGGGCGTCGACACGACGATGGAAAACGTGCTGCAGTTCTCCGAACCGCCGACCGAAGAGGAAGCCTTCCTGCGTTTCGACGAATACGAGGAATTCGCGGACGACCCGACGGCCTTCCTGCTGAACAAGTGGTTCGCCCGCAACTCGCGCGACGTCGTGCCAACCGGCTCGCCCGTCACGCTGGACCATAACGCGAACCTTCTGCGCGGCGCCCTGGCGTTCGCCAATTACATGAACGCCTGGGGACCTGCGGCGGACAAGCTGAAATACGAGAGCGGCATCGTGAGCGCCAATGCCGGTATGATCAAGGCCCCCTTGGACATCCTGATGGACAAGTTCCGCGGCTATCAGAATACGGTTTGCGACTGCCTTGAAGATCCCGACCGCGTGCGCAAGACCTGCGAGGCGCTCATCCCCCACATCGTCCAAAACGCCATCAACGGCGCCGATCCCACCAAGCAGGTGCCGATTACGATCTGGGCGCACCGCGGCTGCGTGCCTTTCATCACGCCGAAGATCTTCGACACGATCTACTGGCCGACGCTGAAGCCCGTGTTCGAGGAAATCATCTCGCGCGGCTATCGCATTCTCTTCTACAGCGAAGGCAACTGGGAAAAGCACTACGACACGCTGCACACGCTCCCCGCCGGCAGCCTCATCTACCATCTCACAGCCGGTTCGCCCGAAACCGCCGCGCGCAAGCTGAAGGACAAGTTCGCCATCAGCGGCGGCCTCGACTACAACATCCTCGTGCAGGGCAGCCAGGCCGATGTCGAAGCCCACATGAAGAACCTCTTCAACTGGCTGAAGCCGGACGGCGGCTATATGCTGGACGGTACCAGCCTCCTGCTGAGCGATGTCAATCCGGACAATCTGCGCACGGCCGTTCGCTACACGCTGGACCACGGCGGCTACAGCCGCTCGACGCCCGGCAAACCCGTCGAAGCCTGCGCGCCGACGAACCCCGCGCCAGGCAAACGCGCGCCGAACACGGTCCGCTCGTGGGAGACGGAATCCGCCGGCTACTCGCGTCTCCGCGGCGATGTCGACACCATGCGCGCCAAGTGGCAAGGCGTCGACGCCGCCCTCTACAGCTACCTCTGGACGACCGTCCTCTGGTAGAGTTAAATTAAAGATTAAAGGTTAAAGGTTAAAAGTTAAGGGTTAAAAGTTAAGGGGTAGAGGGGATTAGGAATTAATGGGATGAATTGACTCTCATTGCGGCGCGCTCGGAGAGCGCGCCCTACCGTTTGGACCCGTCACGGAACCAACCTCTAATCTTCAACCTGAAACCCTTTAATCTTTAATCTTTAACCTTTAACCTTTAATCTTCAACCTTCCAGACGGCGGTGCCGACGAACGAGTCGGCGCAGCCGTAGTAGAGGTGCCACGCGCCCTTGTAGAAGACGAGGCCTTCGGTGAAGACGGTTCCGTCTTTGTATTGGCCCGTCTTCTCGAACGGGGCCTCTGGCTTGAAGTATGGCCTGTCAAGGCGCGCAAGAAGTTTCGTCGGTTCCGTCGCGCTGAAGAGGGCCTGTCCCCCGCTGTAGACGCCCCTCGGGTAATTTGGATCGGCTGTGCTACCATTGCTGTTCTTACCGTTGTAGAGAACGACAATGCCCTTCTTCGTGAGAATCGCCGCAGGACCCATTTCCGTCAGCGCGCTGTCGAAATACCCCTTGCGCGTGCGCATCACCGGTCCCGCCGGCACCCAGTCGAGCAGATTGTCGCTGTACGCGATCTCCAAGGCCGCCTCGCCCCAGTACATCACGTACTTGCCATTGATTTTCGTAATTACATAGCGGGACGGATCTTTCGCGGACGGTGCCTGCACAATGGCCCCCGACTTGCAGCCGCGATTCCGGAAACCCGCACCTCCGAACTTCGCGAACGCAGGCCCGTGCTTCGTCCACGTCTTGAGATCGCGCGAAGTCGCCACACAGAGCCGCGGTACCTTCCGGTTCCACGAGGTATACATGCACACGTAAAGGCCGTCTTCCGTCTGCGCCACACGCGGGTCTTCGCAACCGCCCTCCCAATCAAACGCCTTCTGGTCGTCTTCGCACGGGAACAGAACCGGTTTCGGCGCACGGGTGAAGGTCACGCCATCCGTCGTCTCGGCATAGCCCAGACGCGAGGTGCGCGACCCGATGCCCTGGGCCGTATTGTCCTCGGCGCGGTAGAGGACCACGATCTTGCCGTCCTTGATCGCCGCCGCCGGATTGAACGTGTCGCTTTCCTCCCACTTGATGGGACGCTTCCGCATCGGGCAGTCGAATGACGTCGGCTGCGGACGAATCACGGGGTTCACGCCCTCCGGACGCTTGAACGGTCCAAACGCCCAATCCGGCAGTTTCGTCGGATCGGAGAACGCGACTTTCTCCTGCACCACCTTCAACTCGCCCACGGCCGCCGAACAGTCGGTCGCCTCAAACGTGACCGTCCGTTCGCCCATCCCTGTCAGGAAGGACAGGTAGTTGTCCGACCAATGCACGGGCAGCACGCGCGTGCCGTTTGCATCGACAAGCTTCAACCGCACGAACAGCAACGGCTTGCCAGTGTTGTTTTTAACGCTTACCGTTCCTTTCGCCCGCGATCCCGTACACGTCACACGCACGTCGCGAATCGTCGCCTCGCCCGCAAGCAACGGCAACAGCGCCTTGTAGTTCCTCGGTTCACGCTGGTTGATCCACATGTTGTTTTCAGCGACGATTCTTCTGCCGGCCTGATTATCGTCCCAAACGCGCACGCACAAAAGCACAATACCGTCCTTCGTCTTATAGTCCGGCAAGGTCCCCACTTCCACGCGCGCATCGCTTGCGAGGTCTAATTTTTCCCACGAGGTCTGAGAAGGATATGGATTCCCTTCAGTGTCATTGACAGAAATCAAGACCCTGCCACAAAACCTTCTTGGTGTCGCATTGACCGCCCAGAGCTTCATCGTCGACTGGTCGAGGATCACATTGATCGGCTGGTTGCCCGCCTTCGAGCCAAAGTAGCCGCCATTCACATCGTGCCAATAGTCGTAGGTCTGCCACACCATGCTCGGCCAGGCGCTCTGGCTCATCCACAGGAGCATCCCATTGCCGCCCTTCACATAGACGCTCTCGAACAGCGTCTTATAGTTCTCATAGGCGACAAGCTGCGCAAGCCGCGTGAATTCCTCAAGGCTCTGCGGCACCTGATAGGACGAACGGATGTAGTCGCTGAATCCCTTGCAGTTCTGAGCGCCGCCGTATGTGAAATCGTGCTGGCCCCACACGTTGTCGATCGGCCACAGATGGTCCGGACCCAACATACGGCGCATCGAATCGATCTCGGGCACATTCGGCAGCCCGCGTTCGCTATGCAGCGTGGCCGGTGCGTTCTTGAAATACCATTCAGGGTTGCGGACGCCATACGGACCGTGTCCGCTCACCGTATTGGCGGCGGAATCGGGGATGTAGTGGCGTGTACCGTCAAGTCGCGCAACGAGCTTCGGCAGCGCATCGTAAAGCGACTTCGGCGGATTCCCCTCGTTGCGTCCGCAATAGAGCGCGAGCGCGGCATGGTGGCGGACCTTCAGGACCTTGTCCGTCGCATTCGCCAGGAACATCTCCGGATCGTCGGGATTCGGACCGTCACTCGGATTCGCGAGCCAGAAGTCGTCCCACACGAGCACGCCATACTTGTCGCACGCACGATAGAAGTCTTCACTGTTCGTCATGCCGACCCAGTTGCGGATCATGTTGAGGTTGGCTTCGGCGTGCAGACGCACCTTGGTGTCGTAGTCCAGCGGTGTCGCCGCGAGGTTCGCGTCATCCATGCCCCAGTTGCCGCCACGGCAGACAATGCGCGTGCCGTTGCAGAAGATCGTCATCGGCTTGCCGGTCTTGTAGGTGAACTTGCGCACGCCGAATTTGAACGAATGTACCTGCGAGGTCTGTCCCTCCACGTCCGCCGTCAGCTTCGCCGTGTAGAGCGGCTGGTCGCCGTATGTCGCCGGCCACCAAAGCCGCGGCTTCGCCATCGTGAACGTGCCCACCGCGACCTCGCTCGTCGTACCGGCCGCAAGTGTGATCGGCGCACTCTTCACCGTGTAGCCGCCCGGCTCGACCGTTCCCGTGACAACCGTCGTGACCGGATGATCGGCGGCATTGCGAACCTGCGCCCGCAAGGTCACCTCGGCCTTTGAGAAATCCTTTTTCTTCACGTCGAGTTCCGTCACCGCCCAGCCATTCGCCAGCGTCACATCGCCCGAATACGTCACCGTGACGTCACGATAGATGCCGATGTTGCGGCCCCGTACGGTCGGCACCCAGTCCCAGCCGATGGACGCATGGATTGTCGGATTGTCACGTCCGAGAATGCCGCCGTTCAGACCCGGACTTTTGAGATCCTGCAACGTCACCGCGCCCGGATAGTCGTTCTTGTGAATGAGAACCGCCAGACGGTTCTCGCCGGCGAAGTTCGCGACCTGCGTGATGTCGAAGCTCTTGCGCAGAAACGCGCCGTCGATCCGGCCGAGTTTCTGTCCGTTGAGAAACACCTCGGCCTTCCAGTTGATGGCTTCGAAATTGAGCCACACGCGCCCGCCCTTCGCCGGAGCCTTGACCGTGAACGTCTTGCGATACCAGAAGTCGGCCGTGAAGAAGCTGTCGGAAATCATCGTCTGATTGTCGGCGATGTTCATATCCGGAATCGCCCCCGCCCGCAGATACGAGGTCAGCACCGTACCGGGCACAACGGCCGGCAGCCAGGCGGAATCGTCAAAAGCGCCCGCCGTCAGCGCCTCGCCATTGGCCTTCACCTCGCTCGCCCGCTGAACACGCCAATTCGTCCCCGTCGTGTACGGCTTCAATCCATTCGTACCCATCACTTCGAGTTCCGCAAGCGCGAAACGGCCGGCGGAGGATGTGCGGCAGAAAAGACGCACGTAACGGGCCTTCGTCTTCGCGAACGGCACCTCTTCCGTTCCGCCCGCGCCGTTTGTCACCGTCGCGACCGTGCGCCAGCTCTTCGCATCGTCCGAAACCTGCACCTCGTATACCGTGGCAAATTCCGCCGCGCACCAGTCGAGGCGCACGCGCGAAATCTCGCTCGCCGCACCCAGATCGACGAAGATCCATTCGTTCTGCGCACCGCGCGAAACCCACGCGCTGACGAAGGACTCGGGAGCCCCCGCACGCGCGAGCGAGCGGCCCTCGGCATCGAGCAGATCGAATTCGGCGAGCTGGATGATCGCCCCCTTCTCCGGCTCGCTGCACCCGTGATTCGCCGTGACGGAGAGACGGTAGAAACGATAGGCGCGTGTCAACGCCAACGGGAATGTGCGCGTCGCAAAACGCGACGGGAAATTCTGATTCGTCTGCGCATCGAGGTCCACAAAGGCCTTCCCGTCGTCGGATCCCTGCAGAACCCAGTCCTTCGGGTCGCGTTCCTCCATGTCGTTGGCGGAAGTCAGGGCATACACCGTCGGCTTCTTCGCCTGCGACAGCTCGACCTGCAACCAGGCCTGTGCGCCGAAGTGGAGCCACTTCGTTCCCTTGTTTCCGTCAAACGCCTGAGCGGGCCGTTCGTTCGACGGAGACTTCGTCTCGTCCAAGGAGGAGAAGCGGCTTGGACGCACCTCGCGTCCCGTACGCAAACCGTCCGTCACAAGATGGCCCACGCGATTGACATCCGCCGCGCTCGACTGATAGACCGCCCGACGGAACGCCAGATTGGTCTCCGCCTCGGAACTGTCCTTGGCGAGGTCGAATTCAAGCACGCCGCCCGCCGTGACTTCCGCCGTTGTAATGTACCAGCGGTCGAGTACCTTGCCGTTCAGCTTCACACACTTGATGGTCGCATGTTCGGCATCGGCATTCGGCGCGCGAATGGTGAACGTGCCGCCGCGATAGTACTTCGGATCGAGACGGATCGTCGTCTCCTTGAAGATCGGCGCGCAAAGATACCAGCGTCCGTCGCCCGGACACAGCGGATGCAAGCCAATCGACGCGAGAACATACCACGCGCTCATCTGCCCCACGTCATCATTGCCGCAGAGGCCGTAGGGTCCCACGTCATAGGCGCGCGCGCAGATGGCCCGCGTCCAGAAGGACGTCAACTGCGGCTTTGCCGAATGCGCGAAGAGGAACGGCAGCGTATGGCACGGTTCGTTCGGGTGATTGTAGGAATTGCACCACCCGAAATGCTGCGGCGTCTCCGCGAAGAATGTCTCGAGTTCGGCCGTGAACTTCTCGCGTCCGCCCATCAGGCGTACAAGGCCTTCCACATCGTGCGGCACGAACCAGCCCTGCTGCCACGGATTCGATTCGACACATCCCTGCCCGTGCACGTGACGACCCTTCCACGGCAGCCACGCGCCGTTCGACTGACGCGTACGCATCCAGCCGACCTCCCGGCACCAGCTGTTCGTGTAGTTCTGCGCGTAGGCAAAACCGCGTGCCGCCGCCTTCGCATCGCCGGCGAGTTCGGCGAGGCGTCCGTAGCACCAGTCGAAATAGGCGTATTCCAGCGAGGACGACAGAGACCCGGGCGCAAATCCGTACTTGCGGCTGGCGGACTCCGCTGCGAGCGACTCGTCCGCCAAACGCAACGCGAGCTTCACATCAAAGTCGCGAATGCCCTTCTCGTAGGCATCGGCCATCACCGAGATGATCGGCTGGCCGATCATGCAGCCCGAATCGCAGCCGAATATGTCCCACCGCGGCAGCGTACGGCGCTTGCCCGTCGTAACCGTCTCCATCATCGAGGAGATCGTGTCCGAGACCACATCCGGACGCAACAGCGTCAAAAGCGGCATCTCGCTGCGGAAGACATCCCAGCCCGAGAACACCGTACGGCGCGTAAAGCCCTTGCCCTTGCCGATCTCGCGCGGATCGAGGAACGCGTGGTAGAGCGAGGTCGCGAAAATCGTCCGCTCACGCTCGGTACCGCCTTTCACGTGGATGCCGTCGATTGCGTTCTTCCAGGCGGCGCGCGCGGAGGCCTTGACCTCGTCGAACGAGGCGGTCGCGATTTCGCGCTGGTAATTCGCACGGGCATCGGCAATCGAGTCAAAGGAAATGCCCGTTTTCATCACAACGGGATGCGCGAGCTTGCCAAACGTGCCGACGAAGACGACATTGCCACCCGTGTACTGTTTCAGCTTCTCGCCCGCGACCCGCGTGCCGCGATCGGCAAAATCCCACGCGACGAGCGGTTCGGAGAGTTCGGCATGGAAATAGACGGTGTAGTTCACCTGCCCCGCGCCGCGTCCCCAGCCACCGTCGGCGGAATTGCACTTCATGTACCCTTCCAGCACGCGGTCGTTCACCACCGTGAGATGCTGCTCGGAATGCGACAGCCAATGTCCACGCTGGCCGATGCGACGGCCCAGATCGAACTTCAGGTGCGCCGTTTCGTTCGCCGGATAGGTGAAACGCAGAAGACCGCACGTACGCGACGCCGTGAGTTCGGCGGCGATGTTGTATCGCTCGAGCGACACGCGGTAGAAACCCGCCTTGGCCGCCTCGTTCGCGTGATTGAAGGACGACTTGGCCGCGTCGCGATCGAATTCGAGCTTTCCCGTCGTCGGCATCATCTGCAGATTGCCGAATTCACCGTACCAGCCGATGCCGCTCATGTGCAGGAAGCTGAAGCCTTCGATGGTATTCATCGGGTACGAGTAGCCGGGACCGTTATCGCCGCCCGTCACCGTATCGGGCGACAGCTGGACCTGTCCAAACGGCGTCGCAGCCCCCGGGAATGTCTTACCGCAGCCGTGTCCGCCATGCCCGCCGTTGCGCTTGATATACGCCGCATCCGGATACGTCACAGTCCCGATGAAGGGATCGATGCAATCCACGCCCTCCTTCGGCGCCACCGGCTCAGCACCGGCGGTCCACGCAAACAAACCAAAACCTACAGCAAGAACTTTTATTTTTGCATTCATTGTTTTCGTCCAATCGTCTCATCGTTTCTTTCGTTGGCGTTCACCAGTCTTCCTACCGCACGAACATGACCATGGGACCGCTTTTGGTCACATAGAGCCCGCCGTCGATGGCCTTCATATAGCACTTCTTCCTGGTTTCTGCATCCAGAACGAAATTCACGCCCTCGGGCGCACTCTCCCAGGCCACCACCTGAGTCGGTTCATCCGTGAACTCGCGTCCATGCACATCGACCGTGATTGTCGCTCCACCGTCGAAAGTCAAATGACGCGTGGTATTACGGGAGACCGTTCCCGTCATGGAGAGCGGCGACGTACGCGCCGAGAGATCGAGCGTGGCGCCGTTCAGCAGTTTCGTGTTCATATAGCAGTCTTTGTTCGGCGCAAAGACGCCGCTGACGGTGAACGAACCCGAACCATAACTGGACGTATCGGCTGCGAAGTTGGCGTAATAATTGGCGACCTTCACCTCGACATTGTGGATAAAACAGCCGCCTGTGTGATTGAGCGTCACCTGCGAAGCGTCAATGGTGGAGGCATGCAAGCACAGATAGGCACCCGACCTCATTTCCAGCGTGCCCGCATCTGTGAACGTCGTGCCGAAGAGCCAGAACACCGTTCCGTTGGCCGGGATGTTGACGAGAAGCGTCTTCCCGTTGAGGGTGATCTTCCCCCCGGAACCGAGCCCCCAGCCCATGCATTCTTTTCCGTTGTTGTGGCCGCCCACGCTCGCATTGACGGTGGTATCCTCGGTGATTTCAAGTTCCGCGAAAGTCCGATTGTTCCAGTTGATCGCCTGTCCGTCGACCGTGAGCATACCGCCATTGGACACGATCTTCAGCGCGGTATGGTTGAAGGAACCATTGAAATCGAATATGGCGCCACGTTCAACAGTCAGCGTGGCGAAGAGTCCGTTATTGATTCCGCCCTTCAACGTACCTTCCGCAACCGTACAGAAACTGTTGACGTCATTGTGCGCCCAAACGAGCACTCCCGGACCCTCCTTCACCAACGTCATGCCAGACCCGATTGCGGTACTGGAACTGATGACCACAGCGCCCGAACCGACGCGGCATTTGAGTCTGCCGCCCGCCACCGACGAAGTGAACGTACGCGGAACCGAATTATCCGCCAACAACGACGCGGGGATTATCAATGTGTTCCCCATGAGATCGAACGTGCAGTCGCTGTCCGTGCCGAACGCGGGCTCCGACCAGTCGTAAGTCGTAGGCGTCTCATTTTGCGGCAGCGCACCACGAGAAAGGAGAAGTCCACGACCGGTCAGACCCGTCGCCTTGATTGCCTGATACTCGGCATCGGAGGCGAAACGCACCCAGATGTCGGAAGTCACCCCCTGGTCCCAATCAGGTATCAGCACGTCATTCTTGGTGAAGAACTTCCACTGGCCGAGCGAGAGATCCCACTTGGCGTAATCCGGCGAAATGACCGAATGGACGTAGAGTCCGTCGGGCTTGACCTCGAATCCCAATCCTTGCTCGGTCAACGCCGCATTGGCCGTAAAAGTGATCCCCTCGTAGGCGGCGCCGTTCCATGCGAGCACCCTATCGCCCGTCTTCAGCTCACGCGTTCCCGTTTCTACGAACACCGTCGATGGCAACGAGGGCATCCCCTGGTTGTCGATGGTCGAGTTCATCGGGAACGGCTCCGTTGCCGTCGAGACATCGATCGAACCGTCCGCCTTGAGAATCGGGGCTAGATATTTGTCGGTGAAAAGCCGCAAGGCACCGTTGACTGTCAATGCGCCCGTCAGTGGCATCCATTGCGTCACCGTCTTGCACGTATAGTCCAGCACTTCAAGTCCATACAGCAACCGCACGCCGCCGGTCCCGCTCTGGACGAGCGAGGTGGTGGGCATTGAAATGGCCGACCCCTTCGGATCTCCACCCGATGAATAGCCGCCGATCACCAGATAGCCGCCGGTCACTTCGATGACGCCGCCACCGGTCACGGACGTGTTGCAGAGATAGAAGCGCTTATCGGGATTCATCGCGACGGTGAGCTTGTGTCCCCCCATATCCAGATAGGTTTTGACATAGCTGCTCGCCAAGAACGGCATCGTGTTGCCGGCGATCCGGGAATCGGCTTCCAGCTTCACATTGACCAGCAACGAACGCCCGCCGGGGTCGCCGATTCCCTTGCCGTCGACGCCGATGTCGGCGCCGCCGTTGACAAGACTGCCGCCCGCCAAGACAAAGAGCTCGGTGGAAAAGCCATAGGTCGTGCCGACGAAATCAAGGGTGCCATTCGTTTCAATGCGCACAATCCGCTTGTCCGCCCCCGAGGCGATGCCGCCAAACGAAGTCGAATCCGCCAGCTTGACATTCCAATTCCCACCCTTGACCACGGTGCCTCCGGTGTAGGACTGATTGGCGCGCGACGAAAGATAGGTACCACCTCCGGCCTTGCACAACGTCAACGAGCCCGTGAACGGCATCGACGAGTTCTCAACCGTCATTCCGCCCGGAACCAGGATGGTCAATGTTCCACCCGCGCCAGGGGCGGACGAATCGGTGATGGTCCGCCCCGACGTGGCAAACGCCGCCGTGAAACGGACGGCGAGACGATGTCCGTTCAAATCAATGTCACCATCCGGTAGCTCATAATCGGCGTATGGACGATTCCAGTCGGTGGTCAATGTCGTCAGCGAAACAGCCGTTACGCCACGGGCGATGACCGACTTGCCGTCCGGCGAAATTTCAAAGAGACGGAACATGTCCGTATCGCTCGCAAAAGCGCTCGCCGCCGAAACGCCCTCGCCCAAAGTGATGCCGCCCGCAAAGGTCGCAACCACCTGCCCCACGTCGGCATCGGTGACGCCGCTGATCAGCAGCTGTCCGTCATTGTCGATTTCGAGCGATCCGGAGAACGTCGTCCCCTTCGCGATTTTCAACGCGCCGGCCTCGATCTTCGTCGGGCCCGTGTAAGTGTTGCCCGAAGCCAGCGTGAATACGCCGTCGCCTTTCTTGGTCAGGCCGCCGTCAAGGGCCGGTGCCGTCACGCCGCTGACAAGCGGCAGACAGGACGTGACATCGTGCCAGACGTCAAAGATCGCGCCACCCGCCAGCACGCGGGCCTTGAGTCCCTTACTGTCAGTCGCCGAACCGATGAACTCCGCCGACGCGGCAAGCGTCTGTACCGTGCCACCGTCGAAGTTGAGATACGATGCCGTCGCGATGTTGGAGTAGAAGCGCCCGACCTTCGCGACACCGCCCCGAAGGTTCACCGTCGCCGTTCCCGAACCCGTTTCGCCCAGCAACACCGCCTGCCCGCGGCCGCCGCTCAAGTCGAGTACGCCGCCGGTCTGGGTGAATGTCGCCGGTTGGTTGTTGCGCACCATCAGAAGCGAATCGCCCCGAACGTTCAACGTTCCGCCCGAAAGGTTGTACTGGGCGTGTCCGTTATTGCTATAAGCGAGGCACAAGGTACGGGTGGCCGCCGCAGGCGAAGCCATGCCAATATTCACCGTACCGCCGCTCTGGTTGACCACGCCCTTGCCGACCGTGAACGACGGGTTCGACGCCGAAGTCGTCTCATCCAGGAGCGCCTCAAACACACCACCTTGGATGTTGAGCGTGAAATCGTTGAAGACGTAGACGATCACCGTCGAGGTAAAGGTCTTGCCCTCCGGCAAATAAGCCGAACTTGCGCCCTGATAACCGCCCTGGAAATAGACATTGCCTCCTCCTGAGAAATTATTGGCCACAGAGACGTCTCCGCCGTCACGAATGAAATAACGAGTAGCCGATGCCGACATCGCCCCCACCAGCATCAACGCCAACACGCCCTTTTGGGCCACTGCCGACAATCTCCGAAAAACGCTGATTCGTTTACGGCGCAACGGCTTCGCCGATGCAACTTCATCCTCTTTCAATCGCAGACACAAATCTTTCGCAGACGTTTTTTCCCGAAGAAATGTACTTGTCATTGCGTGTTTTCCTTTCTGTTCTGTAAATCAGATAGACACCTAGTATCCCTAGTCCGTCGTACCGAACTCAGAGGACGAGAACTGGGCGAAATTCTTCACGTCGACGAAAGCGGACACAAACGGCAGATGGTCGGTGTTCGCCATCGCATTGGAAATCGCTGGCGCATCCCAGGCCAACGCCATCGACTTGGTCTCTGCGGCGATTCCCGGCAACAACACCGGTTCGCCATTGTTCAATTGTTTCAAATCGCCAAAATCCATACTGGCCACCAACAGTGCCCGAGGAACTTCCGCTGCCGACAGGCCAGCCGGACGCCCCACCATCATGAAGGCCATTGCGAGACCGACAATCAAACCGATTTTCATCTTGTTTCCATTCCTTCTTGGTACGCCATAAACACCGAAGGCCCTGCGCACTCAGCATTCTCCACGTAATTGGTTACGGGCTGCTCATTGAACTTTAAAGAAGTTGGCTGAGGATACCGGGAAAGATACTCCCGAACAAGCGTCTCATAAAGACGTGGATAATGCATTGCTTTCATAGCACAAACAGTATAACATAAACGGGCAAGACTATCAACACCCAAACGGGTTGGTGGTCCTTGGAATTGCAATTCATCGAGAGCAACAACCCTTCGGCTCTCGCCAAACCGCCCGCAGTACTTTAACCATTCCACAACAAAATCAAACTTTCCGCTTGAACCTCCCCGTCCGCTTTGCTATACTCGTACCCGATGAACCGAAAAATCCAGACACGCCTCCTCGCCGCGGGCCACGCCCTCGCCCCGGACGAACCGCCCGCGAAGCCCTTGTTCGCGTGGTTCGAGCAGGACGTGCTCGGCCTCGACACGGAGGAGTACCGCCGCGCCTTCTGGCGCGAAGTCAACCGCACGGGCCATTCAATCGGCCGCACCCCGCGCACGATCGAGAGCTGGCAGCGCGAACGCGGGGTCCACCCCGCCGCGCGCCCGGGCGAAATCCTCATGGTCTACCTCTTCATTGGCGGCGCGAGTCTCGCCTTCTGGTTCATCCGTGAGGCTGTCCGCCGCCACCTGAACCGCGTGCGCCGCCCCTCCTACTACGCGGCGGAGCGCGCCCGCCGTCTCGCGCTTGCGCGCGAGCGCCGGCGGCAGGGCCGCCGCGCGACGGCGAACCCGCGCCCGTCGCTGGAGGCGATCCGCGCGCTCTACGCGCAGGTGAGGCGCAACCCCGAGGCCGCGCTGCGCCCCGGCGGGCTGCTGGAGGACCTCGAATGCTACCTCGACAACCGCCCGCGCTTCGGGGGCGAGCGCTGCCTCGGCCGCGCGGGCGGCATCAAGCGGTACCTGCAGGAGCACGCGCCGGACCTCTTCGCGCACTACGCGGCGCTCATGCGCTACAAGGCGATCGCGAAGCGTTTCCGCCAGGCCG
>JAZUGW010000304.1:0-5148 GCA_045641465.1 Kiritimatiellia bacterium
GCCTTCTTCACATCCTGTACATAGGGATTACCCGAATAGTAATGCAACGAAATGTCGGCGAGGTTCGCGTATTGCGCGAAGTCGGCGTTTCGGTCGCCCCACCAGAACGGTTTGTCCGATCCCGCGCGCGCGGCCCATTCCCATTCCGCCTCGGTGGGCAATCGCACCTTGCGCCCCACCTTCTTCGAGAGCCAGTCGCAGAACGCCACCGCCTTCTGCCAGCTCACGCGCACCACCGGAAGATCGTCGCCGTTGACGTCGTAGCCGGTCACACCGAACTGGTAGCCGTGGCGCGACTCGCAGCGGCTATCGTGCGACGGGTCGAACTGGCGGAACTCGCGGTTCGTCACTTCGCGCGCCCCCATCTGGAACGCCTTCACCGCCACGGCGGCGGCCCCGCGTTCGTCCAGTTTCGCCTTCACGTCGTTCGAGCCCATCACGAACGTACCGCCTGGCACCGCAACGAGCGGCATCTCCACGCCTTCGCCGAGTTTGAGCGCGGGCGCGACCTTCGCCGGCTTCGTCGACGGGTCGAACGGCCAACCGGCTGCGGTCACCACCGGACCCGCCGGCGGCTTCGCCTTCAGCGGCAGCGGCTGGAGCACGGGCGCAGGCGTCGTGATCGTCTCGTGGTTCTCGGTGATGCCCGCATAGCGCGCGCGGCGCTCTTCGCGCAGCTTCTCCCGCGCGATGGCGTCCTTCGAGTCCACGATCGTCTGCCAGCGACCGTGGAACGGCGCGTTGTAGTCGATCCACGTGATGAGACGGTCGCGCGCCTCCTTGGAAAGCTGTACGCCCTTGTGGCCCTTGTCGAGCATCAGCATAAGCTCGGTGGTGTCGGCATGCCATTCCATCGGCGTCATCAAGTGAATGTCGCTCTCGATGCCGGGATGGCGTACGAAGCGGACGAGGTTGAAATACGCAACGCTCCACTTGCCGCCCCACGTACCCCAGATGTGTCCGTGCATACGCGTGTTCCACCCCTTGAGCATCACCGTGCCGCGAAGATCGGGCTTCCACTTCTTGTCGCCGAACATCTCCGCGTGGGGCGGGTCGGGCTCGTTGTGGCAGCGTACACAAAACGCGTCGAGAACCGGCTGCACCTCGCGGGCGAACTCGAAATTGCGCGAGGGACCGCGCCACGGGCGGATCTTCTCGAGCGGCATTCCCTTCGCCACCGCCGGTGCGCGTGCGACGAAGCTCTGCTTCTCGTGGCAGCCCGCGCAGGAGAGGTATTCACCGTTGCGCGCCGTGAACCAGCTGCGCATCACCTGCAGGGACTTCCCTTCCGCGTCGAGCGGCTGCACCGCAATCGGCGTGTTGGCGGGCACCTGGAAGTAGGCGCTGCCGTCAGGATTCACCGGCACCGAGCCGAGCGTGCGGCGCATATCCCACGGACCGTCCAGGCCGATCGTACCGTAGAGGCCGCCTTCAGTCCAGAAGCCGAACGTGTAGGTGTAGAGGCGCAAGCTCTTGACCGTGCCCACGGGAATGTCCTTGAGCCCCGGACCCTCGTAGATGTTGGCGATGTAGACTTGTGCGGTCGGCGAGGCGCGGTCGATGCGGTCGGGCTGCGCGTGTGGAACCGGTGTCTTCATGAGCGGCACCGGCTCGCAGAGGTCGTGGCCCGCTTCGCGCAGCAGGCAGATTTCATTGTCGAAGCGGTCGACGAGATAGAGCGAGAAGTTCGCCTCGCCCTTGTTTTTGCGCGACACGAGGAAGGTCGTGTCGTCAAGCGGAAACGGATGCAGGTTCATCGGCCACGTGCCATTGTAGAGCTGGTCGCGTACAATCGGATCGACCGGCTTGCCGTAGCCCGGCAACAGCTGGAGGACGCCCTCGCCTTCCTCGGTGCCCTTGGTCACGTCGAAGAGGCCAAGCTGCCCCTGACGGCGCAGACCGTGATGGCCCGTGAGAACCGCGACGAACTGCGTGGGCTTGCCGGGGATCGGACGCGCATAGAACATGCTGCCCGGCCAGAACGAATTGCTGCCGTAGAGCGCACGCTGGTTCGTACCGTCGGGATTGCAGGTGAAGAGGATGCGCGAATTGGCGTGCGGGAGATCGGTGTACTCCCAGCGCAGGTACATCACGCGTCCGTCGGGCATGACCTCGGCACACCACGCATGCTCCTGGTCGTTCGCGAGGAGTTCCATCTCCGAACCGTCCGCCCGGCAGCGGAAGAGATTCGCCACCGGCGTATCGCCCCACACGCACGGCACGGCATACTTGAGCGCCGTGCAGGTGAAGACGATGTGGCCGTCTGGCACGTAGCAGGCGTCGTAGTGGTTGATGTCGGGCGCGTTGTCGCGGGTGACCTGGCGGACCTTGCGCGAGGCGAGGTCGAGTTCCATCACGTGCCAGGCGTTCGAGGCGGCGACGCCGGAGAACAGCAGCTTATCCGCATCCCAGTGCAGTTCGACGTCGAAGAGCGGGCGCCCCGCTTCCGGCTTGTAGAGGACCTCGATCTGCCCAGCACGCGGGCCGCGGATGTCAAGACTGCACAGTTCGTTGTCGTGTCCGTCCTTCGGCAGCATCGAGTTGCTCTGCCAATTGATCGGCAGATGGAGCCGGTTGTTGTTGCGGCGGATGAAGAGCAAGCGGTTGAACGAGATCGCCGGATTGAGGTCGATCATCAGCATGCGGCGAATGCCGTCCATATTCGCGAACACGCGTTCGGAGGCCGCAAACACGGCCGCAGGAACGGGTTCGCGACCCGACAGCAGCTTGACGGCCTTGCGCACTGTTGCGAGTTCGTCGGCGACAAGATCGAGCCCCGCCGCACAGGCGGGATCGTTCGCCGCGCGGCGATACGCGTAAAGGCGTTCGATCGCCGCCAGCTGGTTCGTCGCGAGGGCGATGCATTCAGCCTTGCGTTCGTTTTGCGAAAACTCGCCCGCCTCTGCAACGAACGTGCAACTGCCCTTGCCGGGCGGCGAAACGAGACCGCTTTTCGCCTCGAAACGGACGGCCCCAGGCGGCACCGGCAGAATGACCGTGGACGGTGCATGCGCGAAGAGGAACTTTGAGAACGTCTCGCCCGCAATGCTGACGGACGTCTTCGAATTCAGAGGATTCCGGTTCTTTCCCAGCTGCGCATAGCCGACGACGGCGCGGCACGGTTCGAACGTCGTCGCGTCGAGACGTGTACCGTCCTTCATCACAAAGACGGGGTTGCCCCACACGGCCTGGTCCCAGTCGTAGTCGTCGGGACCCACCGTCACCGAGAGTTTCACCTCTTCGGCATTGGCGATTTCCATCGACACCGCCACCGTCTTGTCGCCGCCGCGAATGACGGGTGTCTCCACGGCTTCCAACCCCGCGACAGTCCCTAGAACCCCAACCAAAATCCACAGATTCAGCTTCATGCCTAACCTTTCTGTCATGCCTCACCGTCCGAGGCGGACCTCGATTGTCGATTGGGCGGGGACGTAGGCTTTTATCGTTTTGCGATCGAGCACGCGCACCGTTGCCGCGCTCTGCACCACGTTGGGATTGATCTCGTCTTCAAAGGCGAGTGTCACGGGGCGCATCCGCAGTCCCTTGTTGCCGAGCGTCACCACGAGTTCGCCCGTTTTCGCATCGACCGTGCAGGACGAGGCGAGTTTGAGCTTCTCGCAGCTGACGGCCGTTTCCATCACGACCTTGCCATTGACCGCCGCCGTCATCTTCCCGTCCTTGAACGTCACCGCAATGTCGTACCAGCGGCCCGTCTCGAACGAGCCGGGATGGAACGAGCGATCGGCCTCGTAGCCGTCGAACGCCTCGAACGCATTCTTTGCATTACCCCAGCCCGCGAGGTTGGCGCACACGGGCCAGCGACGTCCCTCGCCCATGAAGAGCCACACCATCACGCCGTGCTGGCCGCCCGTCTTCCGGAACTTGAACGAGACGCGTCCCACGCGCCAATCGTCCCGGCCGAACCGCAGCGCCGTCGCACTCGAGCCGGGATTTTCCTGCACGAGCGTCTCGCCCTTCACGGACCACTTTCCGTCCGTATCGGCGCGACAGCCGGCTAGCTTCGGCGGGCCAACCTGAAGGTCCTTCCCCTCGACGTCCGTCACGCGGATGTCCTTGAACTCCGCCGCCGTCTCCCACGGATGGAGCGCGACGAGTCCCGTGAAGCGCGCATAGACATCGTCGACGGTCGTCTTCACCGCCGCGCCCTTCCAGTCGATCTTCACGGTCGCCTCGGCCGGTGCGAGATCCTTGTCGAGCCACACGCTGCTGCGCCGCTCTCTGCCGTTCAACCGCGCGTAGTTCGCGACGCGCGAGGTGAGTGCGCGCGGATCGTTTCCTTCCCAGCTGTAGACGATCGGACCCTTCTGGTAGGCAATCTTGCCGCGGCAAGCGGCAACTTTGTCGGACGCGACCACCTTCTGTTCCGGCAGGGGGAGTTCGAAGAAGGTCACCTCCTTCCCCAGAAAGTCGCGGTAGCCGCACGCCACTTCGGGTTCGGCGCGGTACATCCACGACTCGGTCCGGTTCGGGAACCGCACGCGCACACGCTCGTAGTCGCCGTACTTGATCGTGAGCTTCACCTTGCCGTTCGCTGGATAAGCCGTCTCCATCTTGAACGCTTCACTCTCCATGTCCATGAAATGGTCCACATAGAGCGTACGGCCATCCCTCGAAACCGCGAACATCCGGTCCTTCAACGCGAGGAGCGTACGCGGAATGTTGCCCACGCAGCACGGGCATCCATGCCAGGGGCCGCGACGCCGCGTGTCGTCGAGCGGATTCTGGTAGAAGAACGCCGTCCCATCGAGGGAAATCGATCCGAGCACGTTGTTGTAGATGAGACGCTCGCGCACGTCTTCCGGCAGGGCCGAGGCATCCGCCTCATGGAGCTCGTTGCACCAGAACGCAAGCGAACACGATGCGCACGCCTCGCAGTAGCCGCGCTGCGGCAGCACATAGTCGCCATCGAACGCCTCGTCGCGCCAACGCGCCCCGACGCCGCCCGTCAGATAGAACTTGCAGTCGACCATGTTCGCGAAAATCCGCCGGCCCGCCGCCGCGAGCTCCTCGTCGCCCAGCCGCGCGCCCACGCCCGTGAGGGGCGTGTAGAAGTAGCAGGCGCGCACGGCGTGTCCGACCGCATCCTGCATTTCGACAGCCGGCTTGTCGGCCTGCGCGTAGCTGTGG
>JAZUGW010000305.1:0-5250 GCA_045641465.1 Kiritimatiellia bacterium
CATCGCAATATAGGTCGCACGGGCGCGATCCATGAACGCACGCATGGCGCTGCGGAAGATTCGTCCGCCATCCATCGGAAAACCCGGCAGCAGATTGAAGAACCCCAGCATGAGGTTCATCAGGCCAATGTTCACGAGCAGGTCGACAATCCAATAGAAGCTCGGCTCGTACATCAAGTTCAGCTCGCCCAAGAGACCGCTGGAAACAGAATAGAGCGCAAAGCTCCACACGCTGCCATGGGTGAAGCACGAGACGGCGACCAACGCCACCGTCGCAAGCGCAAAACTCACCGCGGGACCTGCAATCGCCGTCCAAAACTCCTGCTTCGCCTTGCGCGGCAAGGCGATGAGCGAAGCACAGCCGCCCAGCAGCGACAGCGTGATGTCGTTCGTCTCGTAGCCGAAACTACGCGCCGTGAGGGCGTGTCCGAGTTCGTGTGCCGTAATGGAGACGAGCAAGACCGCCGCACCGAGCAAACCGGCGAAAAGCCCGCCACCCCCTGTTACAAAGAAGAGCAGCAGAATCGCCAGCGAGAAGTCGAGATACAGGGGAATCCCAAAGAGCTCGCACAATCTGAATTTTCGTGGAAACATATTCTTTCAAACCTTATTTAGATACTAGCCGAGGTAAGCAAGCGCTTCGCCGCCATATTCAAGCTCACACCCAGTTCCTCGGCGTGCTGGCGTAAGGCTTTGGCAAGCAGATCGTCCATTGAGTGCAAAGTCAGAGAAATCATGTTCGTTCCTTGGTTCATTTCGGTTCATATTATGAACCATTCCCCCCCGTTCTGTCAAGTACCGAAATGCGGATGTCGTAATGCGTCACTAATCGGCGTACCTTTCACCCCGACCAGGCTGCATTCGGGATCGTATTTGATGCGCTCGTTCATGGTCGGCGGTGACGTGGACGCCCTGCGGGGCTGACGCGGAAAACGCGGAAGCCCGCTTCGCGGGACGCGGAAAGGGTTTGGAAAGAGAGCCCTTCGGGCAATCCAACCCTCTTTGTATGCCATTTCCTTTCTCATTCACTCACCGGATGCCGATTACCGTGGAGTTTGAAACCCACGGGGGCAAGCCCAAGTTGCCAGACCTTGTTCGTCGTACCTGGCACATATTGATACCAAAGACCGTAGACGTCACCACGCGAAATGTCACCCTTGTGGGCCGAATCCGTATTATAACCGTACATCAACAGACGCTCGATAACATTTGACTGCGTCGTGTTTTCCGGGTACCATCCCCAGTCATGCGTGAAACGATTTTTCTCCGGCATCCCCATGACAACGAGATCGGTGTCGGGAACGTGCGAAATATAGATGTCTTCCAACCCACAGGCATGGCCAATCTCGTGGGCGAGCGTTGTGTCATTCACTCCCTCCCCGACGACAATTCCCGATGCCCAGTGGAATGCATCCACACCATGAGTTATCGATTTCACGAAATATACCTCAAGCCCATCCGTACCATTTGTCAACCCGCAAAGTTCCGCATTCTGCACGTCATTCGTGTAATTGACATTTGTCAACCGAGTACAGTTCGTATAAGAAATCGATTCAACGGAAAAACTCATTCCGACCTGCGAATAAATACGGTTCAGCGAGATCAGTTGATTTGATATCGACACCTCGGAATGAGGCGACTCGCCCCTGTCGTTATTGACGATCCAACAATAGAGCTTGACCGGTGATGCCAACCCATAAATCGACAACAACACAAATGTCGCGAAAAGAAAACGCTTCCTCATTTATTTCCCTCCCGCTTCAATACCCGCCTAAACTCCTCCTCTATTTCGTTTCTCCTGATACACATGTCACCATTTATGGGGCTTTTCAGCGGATCCAGTATTCGCTCCGCAACACGTTTCCGAAACTCACTGCCCCGATACTGATGATCGTAATCGGAAAGCGTTCTATCGGCTATTACAGATCCCTTGCCCCCCACTTCCAGATGACGTCGAATCGCTTGAAGAACGCGTCGCCTCCATACGGCATTGCGTACATCAATTTTAGGGTAGACCTCCGACAAACACGACATCAACTCCGACGCGGCACGATGTCCAAGATTAGTCGATGCCACGACTCGTTCCGCAAATGCCGTAAAATAGACTGGCGTCGTCTTCTTCGACAGCTGCCAGATGGCATGTGCGCGATCCCGATCAAAGGTCGTATGCTCGGCCATGAAAAGGAGGTTAGTGAGCAGCATGTCTCCCGAACAGAACTCAGCAATGCCATCAATCGCCTTATAGCACTTATTATCATATCGAACAGGCTCGTTCATCGTCCTTCGGGCGATCTTCACGTAAGCCTTCCCGAACATCTCATCAGTCACCCCTTTTCTCTTCCAATAGTTTACCGCACCAATATAATCCCACCCATGCATGTACTTGAACATCTCGCGGTCGACGATTTCGTCGAACTCCTCCTGCGTCGGCGGCCGGTCAGCAAACACCAACACCGCGGACACTATCACTACTAACAACATAACTATTCTTCTCATTTCACTCCTCCACGAATTCTGTCAGGAAACGCATGCGCTCGTCGGATTGCCCGAGCACATAGATGCTGATCTCGCATTCTTCGGACTGCCCGGTTATCTCGACCTGTGATCCCGTATTCCCCTGTGGGAATTGCGCTTCGCCGTCGTAGACATACCACTTGATCTCGCTGGACGGAACAGGCGGCATGACATCGACACGATATCTGCCATTCAACCCTGCCGCAACGTATGCTGGATTGTAGTAGCGCGGCTGCCCCGAGATCTGCACTTCCATGATCGGCTGAACATAGCACCCGAACACTGTGCTGGTGCTTGAAACGGAATTTGTGGTTCCCGTGTCGGGAACAAACGAAAGGCGCCATTGAACATCGTCCTGCACCTGGCTGCGGGTTTCACCGCGGACAAAGAACACCACGTTGGTCTGCGTTACCGACTCCACACGATTTGAACAAACAAGGGCAGTGTTGTTCGTGGCATCGCTCCAAAGGGAAATGCGATCTGCCCCCACGTTGCATTCCAGGATGATCCAGCCGTTGGTCTCCACGTCGCTTTGAAGGGTCAGCCCGCATTCGATTCTCTCACCCTTAAGGGGGATGCCCCTCGGCACATCAAGCGACAGACTGACCATCGGTACTGTCTCGTGCGGCACATCATAATACCCCACATGCGACCACAACGCAACCCCGGCAATCGTGGAGGAAACGGACAGGTCGAAATTTGCGAACGCCATCGACGATGCTAGGGACACCGAAGTCTCGCGATCATGCGGCGAAGCGATCTGTACATCGGGGTTCGCGGAACTCCACTCAAACTCCAGACCCTCAGGATTGACACAGTCCTCGACAACGGCAGTGAATGTCTTCGGGAAATCATCGGCGCTGAGGCCTACGACATCGGGGGAACCGCGCAACGTCGGCAGCCAACCGACACTGCCCAAATAGTCTCCATACGGCAAATACAGCCAATGCCAGCCGCCATCGACCGTCCACCGGCCCTGGGTGTCGTCATGCGGCAAAGCGGACATCAGTAACGGGCCACGCCCGTACAAATCGTCCTGCATGTCATAGGCGACATCTTCCACATGGGGCCAGGTGCCAAAATCATACGATCTTCCCTTCTCCAGGACGAAGGCATAGTCGCCGGCATTCGTCACCGTAACCGAATAGTCGCCGACCAGTAGCCAAGTCGGTTCCGGCGGATCCGACAGGAAGGATGCCGTGAACTTATAGAGTCCGTTCGTCAGGTTGACACCGATCTGGTCGTCCACCCAGTCCGCATATCCGGCCGAGACGATCTCCGCGCCGTTTGTGAAGTTGGCGCGTACCCAGATGTCGTCCTGTCCGAAGCCGTCGTGCGGGAACGGGATCTCGTAGGAATGTCGCGTCGTGACCCCGCCCTCGGTCGTCTCGAAGTCGCCGTTGCGGAACAGTTCGATGGACGCATTCGCGGTCACTGACGCATCGCGGTTCGGATGTGCGTTCACCCACTCGAAACGGTAGCTGTTGCGCGAGGTGCGTCCGTAGCGGACCTCCGTTTCGCCCGGCGCGAGGGCGAGCGGGGTTAAAAGTTCGGCGAATGGAAATTCCGTCTGCTCGGACGCGAATACGCACCCCTGTGAACCGAGTTCGACGGAAGCGAGATGTCCGAATGCGAACGGAAAGCACCATCCCTCGTCAAACACGACAATCCGGGAATCCTTCCACGCACCGCGCAGATGCCAGGATTCAACACGTGCCAAACTGAACCCGGAATCATTTCCCGACGGTTCAACCTGCGCAGGCGGATCGCCCGTCGGCGGCGCGGGGTTGTTGGTCGTGTCGTTCTTTTCTCCGCCGTAATTAACCGCCACCGTCAGGCCCAGCCCCAACACGACGGCGCCGATGGGACCCAACCGCGAGAACCACCGGAACAGCCGCAAAAGGCGCGGCAGGACGATCCAGGAGACACCCGTGAGCGCGAGAGCACCAAAAACGGCGAGACCATACCTCAACACGAAAAGCTGAAAGACATCCTTCATCGCAAAATCACCCTAAAGCCCCATCCACCGAGAGTCGCCGAAACAGTTCCATCGGGGTCCGATGTTCCCCGCGTCGTCACACGCATCAGATTCCAGTCAGCGTCAAACAGCGTCGACGGCAAGGACGCCGCGCCACCGCCGTCCGTGTCCATCGCGGTACCGCCGAAGACGGGACCGGTGGCATCAGAGGCCACCAGCGCCATCGGCACGCGGTCCGCATCCAACCGCAGCTGCCAATCGAGCCGCCGACGGCCATCCCCGCGCGCGACACGCCGCTCGACCCCCTCACGTCGGTCGCGGAAAAACCATTCGCCGGCATCCCAGCCGACTTTCAAATCGGCCTCGAAACGATCCAGCACGCCATTCGTATTCACGTCGCGTCCGAATGCACCTCCACATTGTTGCTGATCGACGCCTCCAACTCGATCGCCAGACTGAACCGCCGTACGCCATCCACATCGGTGCTGAACACGACATTCGTCACGGTCTCGGTATCGACAAAAGACGACGGCGACAATCCCGCCACTTCCGTCGTCGCCGCCCCCACTACTCTCGACAACGACAGCATGGCCACTAGCGCCAGCACCTTCAAACTGCCTTTACTTTGCATGCCATTTTCTTTCTCACTCGCTCACCGGATGGCGGTTGCCGTGGAGCTTGAAGCCCACGGGGGCAAGCCCAAGCTGCCAGACCTTATCATAGGCATTGCGCGATGGATTCCAGACTTGTTCGTACCA
>JAZUGW010000306.1:0-20866 GCA_045641465.1 Kiritimatiellia bacterium
ACCGGGCCGTTGAAAAGCGCCGGACCGTTCACGCCCGCGAGCGGCTGGGCCGTTTCACGCACGTAGACCGAGAGACGCCGGAGCGTGAAGTCCTCGGCGTTGTAGGCATGCGTCCAGTCACGCCCGAGCGACGAACTCGGACTTGGATAATTGCCAATGCCCACGCACAGCTTGTCGCTCGAATTCGAACCGAAGCTGTTGATGGCAAAGAGCGTTTCGCCCGCGCCGTAGTTGTGCACCTGCATCGAGCCGTAGCCGGTTCCCGTCGACCCACCCGTATCGTCCCAGTCGAAGAGCGCGTCGTCGCCGCCAAGGTTGAGGGTCTTGCCGACTGAATAGTTCGAGGGCCAGAATTCGATGTTGCCCGTTTGGATGCCGTCTTCCTTCACCAACACGCCCGCGTTCGAGGACGCCCGTACGTTCAGATTCGCGATCTTCTGCTGGAACATCGCACCACGATCGGCGGTCGGCAACGGCAGATTCCGCATCAACGGCGTAAATGCGTCCATTGACGTCCACACCCATTTCGAGACGCCGCCCGAAACGAGTTCAAGCGAATACGCCACCCGGTCGAACGGCACGCCGCGGAAGAACTCTTCGTCGACGAAATACGGCGTATCCGTCCACACTCCCGCACGCGTCGTGGGGAGATCGATCCTGTAGGCCAGCCGGTAATTGGCCGCTTCGGGGACATCTGCGAGGTAGGCCGGGGGCGCGACGTCGGCCGCCGCAGGCACGACGACATTCACCGTGCCAGGCGTCGAACCGCCGTCCGCCCCCTCCACGCCCGAATAGGAAATCGCGTATGTACGCCCGGCCGCAAGACCCGTGACCGTCAAGATCACCCACTGGTTGTCGTAAGGACGCACTCCCGTCACCTGCGCCCCGCCGTCGATCGTGAACTCGGCATTCGCGAGCGCCGTCGTCACGAGCGCCCGATTGAAACGAATCGCCACCTGGTCGCGGTCCAGCGCGGCCACAGCGCGCGACGCCGACGGTACCGGACGCGACGCCAAATCGCACGTCGCACGCGGCAGCACGAAACAGCAGAAACGCGAAATCTTGTACTTCGTCGCATTCGGCGTGTGCGTGTAGTCGATATCGGCCGTCGAGGTGATGTAGAGGTTCTTGCCGACGCCCAACCCGACTTCATTACCCTTGTTGAAACGGTTGAACGCAAAGAGCACCTCGCCCTTCCCCCAGTTGTGGAGCTGCATGGAACCATGTCCGTTCGTACCCGTGCTGAAGCCGGAATCATTCCAGTCGAAGGACGACCCCGAACCGCCCCAGGGATTTGAAGAGTTGGTAGCCGCATAGTTCGACGCCCAGAACTCCACGCACCCCGTTGAAGAACCGTGGACCGACGTGATGTTCGGATCGTTCGAGTAGACGTCCATGTTCCCCACGCCCGTCTGATACGCATAGCCGCCGATCGGGATGCCCAGTTCGTGCGCCTTCGGCGAGAACGGATCGATCACGGCAAGCACATAGCGCGGCCCCGAATCACGGGCCGAATCGGAATACTGCACTTCCATGAAGTAGGCGACGCGCGCAATGGACCCCTTCGGATAGCGGCCCGTGTTGTCGACCTCGTAAAGGTTTTCGCGCAGCCAGGCCGCGTTGTTGTCGGCCACATACGACTTGTCGGGTACTTTCCCGATGGACCACATGAGCTCGAAACCGTCCAAGACACCCGAACCCGCGAGATTCTCGATATGCGACTTGAGGTTCGCTTCACGGTCCCTGACAAGCGCCACCACGCGCACGTTCTGCAACGTGCCGCCTGTACCCGTGAAGGTCCAGTCGAGATCGTTGTTCGACGGTTTGGGATTCGTGCCAATGCCGAAGCCTGGCTGGTTGCCGTTGTTGAACCGGCTGAGCGACCAGATGACATGCGGATGGTCCGCATTGATGTTGTGTACCTGCATCGACCCGTGACCGACCGCCGTCGTATAGTCCTTGTCGTCCCAGTCGTAGAGCGTTGCGGAACCGTTCCAGTTGCTCACCGAACCCTGGGCATAGTTCGAGGCCCAGAACTCGATCGTGCCCGTCGAAAGGCCGGTCCCATTATCAACGCCCGGATCGTTCGAGATGACGTCGAGGTTCGTGACCGGACGCTTGAAGTAGTAGCCGCCAAACGGCACGCCCACGCACTTCGCGTTCGGCGTAAAGGCGTCCATTGCCGTCCACACATAGCGCGGTGCTGTATCGCCCGGTGCCTGCAACTGGATGAAGTACGCCACGCGGTCGAAGGATCCGTGCTTCACCGTGTCGCGGAGATCGACCGTGTAGAAATTCTGCGCCGCCCAATTCGCGTCGCTCAAATAGACTTTATCCGGCATCGTATTGGCCGCCGCAACAACGCGGTACCCTTCCACGGCATCGGACCCGATCACGTTCGCGATTTCGGTCTTGAACTGTTCGGCACGCTGTTCCTGCGTAGCGTTCGGCGCCCGTTCCACCTTCGGCCGCACGAACACGAACAGGCGACGGCGCCAGTAATCGCCGCCGTTCGCACCGAACGTCCAGTCCTTCGCATCCGTATGGCCCGAAATGCTGCTGTTGCCGAAGCCGAGGCCGATCGACTGGTTGTCCGTTCCCATGTTCGTGATCGACCAGAGCGTAAGGCCGCCCTGCCAATAGTTCACCTGCATCGATCCGTGACCGGCCACATCCGGATTCTGCGTGAAGCGGTCGCCCACATCGTAGTTCGCATCCGTTCCGTTGATGAGCTTCGGACTATTTTCCTTTCCGTACGAGGTGCTCCAGAACTCAATCGAACAGCCGTCCGGGATGTTGCCGAGATTACACCCCGAAACGTTCGAGGCCACATAGGCGTTGGACACCTTCTGCTGCATCGCGATGCTATTCGCCGCGAGCGGAACGCCGAGCGCGCGCCGGTACTGCGTGGGCGCGTCGAAGGATGTGAAGCAATAGGTGGGTATGTTGCCGTAGGGATCGAGTTCCATGTAGTACGCCACACGATCGATCGCGCCGGTGGCGGACGACTGATCATACCAATAGGGATAATCGCCGTTCACGAAGTTCCCCGTGGCCGGGAAATCCGTCGCATAGACGAGTACATAACCCTCCAGCTGCGCCGCCGCTACGCGGGCTGTGACATCCGCTGGGATGCCGTACGGCACCGTGGCCATCTGCGTGGGCGCACAGGCATTCCCCGAGAGATCGCGCACGCCTGAAACCGTAATCGTATCGCCGCCCGCAGGATTGAGTGCGGACGCAAGCGTCACACAGACGGTCTTCTGGTCGTCAAGAAGACGCACCGACGACTTTTCAACGCCCAGCGAGAACGCCTCGCTCGCCAGCGTCCTTTCGTCGATCGGTTCATTGAAGTCGAGGAACAGCTGCGTACCGGCCGAACCGATCTTCGCGGAAGCCGGCACCGGCGGCGTTGTATCGCGCACCGGGCGCACGAACACCTTGAGGCGGCGCACATCAAGCTTCGCACCGTTGTTCTCATGCGTCCAGTCGGGACGGTTCGCCGTCGGACAAGTGCCGATGCCGATGCAGGTATTGGCCTTCGGGTCATGGAAATGGTTGAAGGCGAAAATCGTCTTCTTCGACGTCAAGTCATGGACCTGCATCGAACCAAAGGCGCCGTCCGTACCCATCTTGTCGTCGTAGTCAAAGGCATTGGACGTCGTCGTATAGCCGCTCGTAGGCGGTTCGCTGTAGTTGTAGGGCCAGAACTCGATGCAACCCGCGTGGCCCGTACCCGTCTGCACATCCGCCACGTTGCTCCACACGCTGAGGCTGTTCACGGCGCACTTCCAGTTGAAGTTCGCGGCATGGTACGGCACGCCGATTTTCTTCACATCATCCGTCCAGGCGTCCATCGACACCCACACCCACTGCGGCGTACCGCCCGTTTCGCGGATTTCCATGTAGTAGGCCACACGGTCGAATGCCGAACAGCGGTCCGAATTGTCGGCCTTGTAGAACGCCTGGAGATCGGCCGGCGTTGCAAGCGTACCCGTCGTGGGCAGATCGGCCGCATAGACGAGCTGATAGTCGCGCCACTCCTCTTCAGGCACGTTCGCTTCATGTCCCCACATGAACACGTTGAAATCGAGGGAAAGGTTCGTGCTCGTATGAACCGGTTCTGTGAGGTCGCTGACCGAAGTGAGGGTAATCGTATGGTTGCCGGGCACAATCGGCGTGTCGAGCGTCAAGGTCACGAAGTGGCAGTCGTCCGACAGAACGGCCGCGGTCACCGTAGGCGAAGACGTCCCCGAGAGACGCCAGTTCGCCGCCGTCTCCACGCTCGCCGCCGCAACGGGCTTCGAGAAGACGACCTTCAATTGCCGGGGATTCTCCTCCAGATTCTCGGCACGGGCGAGGACCGGGGGATTCGCGTCGCCGTTCGGCTGAAAAAGCTGCGTGATCACACCATACCAGCCGGCCGCCATCTTTTCATAGCCGGCCGCGTTCGGATGAAGTCCGTCCGAGAAGTCGGCATTCGTCTTGTTGAGCGACGCCGGGTCGATGTCAAGATCGAGGAGCGCGTGCATGTCGAGGAAATGAACGCGATGGCCCGCCTGCTGATGACGCTCGACGAGCGGCTGGACAAAGGGGTTGAACTGGCTCGTGATCGCATTGTAGCGATTGAGGCTGCCGTCGTTGTTACGCTTCATGAGCGTGGAAACGACGATATGCGCGTACGGCCGCTTCTCGACGATGCGCGTGACGAGGGCATCGAGCTTGTCGATGCGATTCGCGAAATCGCTCGCGCCGGAATCGTTCGTGCCGATGTGGATGAGCACGACATCGGGATCCTCAATCGCGTTCAGCCAGCCATCGATCTTTTCATAAAGACCGTTCGAGGCATTGGAAATCACCCAGCCGCTATGCCCTTCATGCTGAATCTCGGGCTTCAGCGCGTCGGCGGGGTTCGTCGTTTCATTGCCCACCATATCCACGCGATAGTGGGCATTCGTGAGCATCTGATAAAGCGGCAAACGGTAGCCGCCCGCCACAGGCGTACCATGCGTGATCGAATCGCCCAGCGGCATCACACGCAAAGTCGGTGTACCCGCAAAGAGCGAGCACACGAATCCAAAAGACAACGCCAACACTGCCTTTTTCATATTCAATCTCCTTATTGAAGACAAACACGCCACACGATGATGGCACTATTTTACCACGCACCGCCGTCGTTTGTCAATGCCCACAAGGAGAAGCAAAGCATTTCCACAATGCCCGCTCACGCGCACCGAAACCGCCGTCGATCAGGGACGGCGGTTTCGCGCCGAAGAGACGGGCACGCACCCTTTTCTTACCGCAAGAAGAAGATCGTTCCACCCTGGCGGCTCATGTAGATGCCGTCGTCTTCAACCTTCATCAACAACCCCGCACGCTTCGTCTCGAGACTGCGTTCGAATGTCGCGTTAGGCTTAGTCTCCCACGTGACCACCTTCACCCAATGCTGCGGGAACCAACGACCGGCCGCATTCACCGGGAACGTACCGCCGGCGGCGAACGTCACCGTGCCCGACCCGGTCGTACAGGCGCTCTTCATCGACCACACCGTCTCACGGCCCGAAAGGTCGAGCGTGGCGCCATTGAGGAGCTGGCAACCGTAGAAGACATCGCTGCAGGGTTTGAACAGGTGCGACACCGTCATCGCCGCCGTACCGTCATTGTAGAGCGCATTGTAACGGGCGATGTAGCTGCGTACCGCGAAAGGCACTTTAATACGCATTGCGCAGTTCAGGTCGAAGTCCGTATCCGATGCACGACACGAGGTCTTGTCGACTTCCAACCATCCACCGCTCGTCACGCAGAATTCGCCCGCAGTGAACTCGGTATTGTAGATGAAGAATGTCGAACCGATACCCAGATCGACGGTCAGCTTGTGCCCGCTGAGATCCACGTAGCACGGCGTGTAGCTGTTGTTGACGAAGCCGAAGCTGGTCTGGGCACCCACAACCGAGTTCGTGTACAACCGCACATGCGCCATCATCGTCCAACCGGAGGTCAACGCACCGCCCAGGTTGGCGACCTCGCCACCCTTGAGCGCGTAGAGAGTAGCCTGAGAGGCCACACGTCCGCCCGTGGTCGCCTTGCCGTCGATATCAAGCGTCGCACCTTCCTGGATAACCATCTCGAAGTTGCTATATCCAATCGGATAATGCGTCGACCACATGCGCGTAAAGCCTTCCACGAGTTCGGTGCCGCCATAATAGGTATGTCCCGTCTTCGTTGGAATGAAGAAGCCCTTGCCTTCCTTCACGAACTTCACATTACCCGTGATGAGGAGCGAACCATTGTCGGCAATCGTCCCCTCCGGCACATCGAGATGAAGTTCGCCCGGCTGCCCATAGGCCGTCAGATTCTGCACATTGTAACCGGCTGCGGTCGGACTTGTCGCGACTGTCTGCTTGGAGTCGCCGGCGACCGGGAAGCGATGCCACGCATAGGAGGTGTTCTTGATGTAACGGCACGCATCGCCATTCTCAAGCTTGACGTAGACGCCGTCGTCCTTCTCCGTAAAGACGGTGTCCGCCGTCTTGACATAGGTGCCGTCGTTCTGCTGGAACTGGATCTTGACCGAGGAGTCCTCGTCGATATGGCCCCAAATGGCGCCACGCAGCATCACCCCGCTCGCCCCGCCCCAATAGCTACCGCAGTTCCGACCGTAGATGGCCCCCAGGTCACGCAGTTTCACGCCACGCCAAATGAGACGGTCGGTCGTCGTCATCACACCCGTGTATTCGGACCGCAGCACCGAGGTGTCGGTAATTTCGCCGTTGCCCTTGAGCGAACTCAAATAGAGCTTGTGACGCTGAAGGTCGATCTTGCCGTTGATCGTCACGTCAAACCCGCGCCAGTCGCAGTCGGCAGCCAGCGAACAGTTGACAAATTCGACATTGAACGGACGCAGCGGAGTGCCCGCTGGCACCTGCATGTTGACGGCACCGACGAGGCGGACAGTCGCCACTTCACCCGGCAGTTCACCCTCGAGTTGCGTACCGACAAGATTGAAGCACTTCCAGTTCTGCGGATCTGTGATATCACCACTCGCCGAACCGGTCCAGACCGCCAGGTTGACGACTCGCGAGGTGAGATCGCCGCCGTAATAGAGGCCGTCGGCACCCAGCACGGGCGTCTGCGTCGCCCACGAGGCCGTCGTCGGTTCCCATTCAAATGCAATACCTCCGGGAATGGCATCCCATGTGAACAGCTTCTCGCCAATCGACGGGCGACGTCCGCCAAGTGCGATCTTGACCCGCGCTTCGGGCGCGAAGCGAAGTGCATGGCCGTCGAGCGCCGTCGTCTGCTGCGAGAGATCAAGCACCGCATTGTTCAGCAAGGTGACAGTCGGGAACGTGGCGTCCGTGCCAGGCGCGAACATACCCGCGATCTTCAGGGTTGATGCACCGCCGTTGCCGCTCCCCGTATAGGTTGTGACAAAATTGTGGAATGTCATCTCCGCCCCCGCCGTGACAGGACCGTCGGTCACCAGATCGACCGTCGACCAATCGCGCGCGGCGGAGATCTCGAAGCGGCCACCGCCGGTCACGCGAACCGTACCGTTGGAAGCATTGGAATCTTCGGGACGGAACGTGCTCCCGTTCGATTCCAGCGTGAGCGTGTGGTTGTCGAGGTGAAGCGCCCCGAAGCTGGCACCACCGGCAAAGGTGGTCTGGTAGGTAAACGCCAAAGTGGAATCGGCCGTCAGCGTCATCGGTCCGTACGAACCCCAACCGGCCGTCATCGAGCAGCCGGTATTCGAGAGCGTGCCACCCTCGAGAACGAAATTGAAGGAACGGCCATCGTAGTTGCCGTTCGATTCGAGCGTACCATTCGCCGCAATGACGATCGGGCTACCGGAGTTGGTCCGCCCCAGCACGTAACCGACATTGTAGTCGTAGGTTGTGCTGCTCGAACCGCTGAGCGGCATGATCACAAGACCTTCCTCGATGCGCGTGCCGCCGTTGTAGCGCTGCGCCGTCTTGTTTGCCTTGAACGTGCCCGCACCGTCCTTGACGAACGTCAACTGGCCGCCAATCGTCACGGAATTGTTTTCCATCGTCTCATTTTCGGGCACGGTGACATGCAACTCACCCGCCGCACGCCCCGCTGTTTTGACCAACCCGGCATTAAACGGCTGAACGCCAGCGCGCGTGTCGGCATAGAGGATTCCGCTCGTACGATCAAGCAGGCACACCTTCCCGGTCGAAAGCACCCGCACCGGCACGAAGTCGCGCTGCAACGAGGTTCCCGCGTAGATCTGCATCGCATGTAGACGGTAGACGCCCTGATGGTCGCCGCCGTTACACGCGAAGAGCGTCATCTGCGTGCCGTCAGAGTTGAGCGGCTCGATATCCACGCTGGAGAGGCAGGTGTCGTAGGTGTCGTAGAGTTCCGCCTTGTGGGCCGCCGTCACCTTGAAGGTGTAACGCGTGTTGGCGGTAAAGGGCAACACCATCGTACCCGCTCCGTAGAAACGGAAGTTATCGCTCTGCTCGATGAAGAGGAAGCGGTTGCTGCCCCAGGTCTTGCAGCCGAAGATCGTAGAGTCGTTCTTGTAGCCCAGAGAGGAGAACTCGAGGTTCACGACCGTGTTCGATCCGGGGATGATGTCGGTGTTGATCATCTGCGCGCCAGTGGACTCGATGTAGTCGAGCACATCATAGCCGAAGGAATCGGTGATCATACCGTTGCCGCGCAACGTCGAGACGAAGAGCTTGCGTCCCTTCAGATCAAGTGTGCCCGTGAAGCAAACCTTGTCGCCGAGACCGCGCCAGTCGCAGTCACCCGCAAGCGATCCCGTCCCCACCGTGACGGACGCGCAGGCGAAGGCTTCGGCGAACTGAACATTCAAATTTTCGCCGGCGATCGTGACAGCCGTCTGTGCACCCGGCAAGCCTCCTTCAACCGGATCGCCCACGCCATTGGTGCAAGTCCAGTTCGCGGGATTGGTCAAATCGCCGTCGTTGGCGGTACCGGTCCATGTCGCCTTCGTCACCAGTGCAACCGCAGGCGTACCGTAGAAAAGTCCCTCTGCGGTTACAACCGGCGTCTGCGCGCCGGTCGACGCCACCGTCGCCGGATCGAACACGAACGTCACATCCGCAGGAATCGCCGACCAGGCTATGAGCTTTTCGCCGGCCACCAGGCTACGGCCATGAACATCCACCATCACCGTCGCATTCGCCGCGAAAGCCAACGTCTTACCCGTGTCGGGCGACGTGATCGGATACGGCACCGACCAGCCCGTGAGGTCCAACACCGCACCGTCCTGAAGCTGGAAGTTATGCATGTAGGTGGTGACGGGCTTGAAGGTGCCGAACACCTTGAAGACGCCCGTACCGGCCGCCGAAATCGTGCCGATCGGCGTCGCAAGCGTGACATTTCCGACATCGCCATTCACGTTGAACACGAGCGGACAGCTGACGTCGAGTCCCGCCGTGCGACCCCGGAACGATGTCTGGGCAAAGGTCAGAAGACCATCCGTCTTTTTGATTGTTCCGTTCTGCGCATCGGTGTTGTGGATGAAGTTGTTGCCGCCTTCCCAGTTGAGCACGTGCCCCCCGAGATCGAGCTGCGCCACACGATGTCCCCAGTTGATGATGTCCTGGTTGTAGGCGGAGGAATCCGCCGCGAGCGCAAGTGTGCGGATTTGCGCCGTACCGTTACCGACATCTGCCCCGGTGTTGGCGAGGCGGCCACCCGCGAGCGTGAAGTTGTAGCCCGCGAAATCGCCGCATCCCGCCACGTCGAAGGCGGCACCCGCATCGACAATGATTTCCGTATCCTGCCCGCCATGGCGGTAGGAGTTGCCGCTGGCATTGGCCTTCACCACGCCGGCGGCGACTTCCAGTCCGCCATCGTTGAGCTGGTTCGGTACCGAGGAGATGTAAGTGCCGAGTCCGTCTTTGACCAACCGGACATTACCCTTGAGAACCATCGACGTATTCGTGAAGGTCTCGCCTTCGGCGACATCGAGGTGCAACTCGCCTGCCGGAACCAACGTGTTGAACCACTTCTGCTGCAGATAGTTCACGACCTGCGTGCGCTGCGCGTCAGTGAGTTCGGTCGAATAGCAGACGAGTTCGGAGATCTGCCGACCGCCGTTGCGGGGATTGAGGTTGCGGTCTTGCGAAAGCGAGTCGCTGCAGCAATTCTGGGTCATCGTTGCGGAAATGAGCTGGAAACTCTGGGGCAGGTAGTCGGCGTAGGGGGCAACCTGCGTGAGACCGTTCCACACGGCCTTGAACTTGGCATAGGACGAATTTCCGTACAAGTATTCGGCGCGATGGAAATTGTACACGCCACTGCCGCCATTGGCATCGCCCAGCAGGAAGTTGTTCGCATTGTTGACGATGCGGATCACCCAGAAGACGGTCCTCAGATTGGTGAAACGCGGATAGGTGACATCCCTGCCGGAACCGACCGCACCGAGATCGATGACCGGGCGGCCATAGGTCAACGTGTCGAAGCGCGCGTCACCCGCAGCACGACCAACCACCTGACTGGCGTCCTTCGAGGTCCACGTGGCGAGCCGGCCGTCCGCATCGGCTACGACGGTCGCGGCATCGGCGGCGTCGAGCCAGAGACAGGGTTTCAAGCCGTCAGGTTCCGGCAGCGAAACCGACGTGTCGACCGCATGCGGCGACGTAAAGGAACCCTTGCCGGTAAAGCCCTTCACAAAAAGCTTGTGTCCGTTGAGGTTGATCAGCGAATCCACCGTCAGGACCCCCAGTCCGCGCCAGTCGCAATCGGCCGTGAGCGTGACGTCGCCGAAGACGACCTGCTTGAATGCAAAGGACGAACCGGCCGGGACATTGAACGCGAGCGACCCCGCGAGGGTCACAACCGTGTCGGCTGTCGGCAACTTGCCGTCCAACACGGTGCCGCCGACGTTGCGGCATGTCCAGTTGGCGGCGTTCGCAACGTCGCCATCGCCCGCCGCACCGGTCCAGGTGGCGGTACGAACCTTGTCCGACGCATCGAAGACGGCGGTGAAATCCGCGGCAGCCGAAGGCTTCACCAGAATCGTCGCATCGGCAAGCGATGTTTCGGAAAGCAGATGCGCATCGCCCTCCCAGCCGGCGAAAAACGCGCCGGCGGCAGGAACGGCGGTGAGCGCGACCAGCTGTTCGGCGCCGATCGTCACGTTCGTCGTCGCGCAGGCGACTCCGTCATTGGCCCGAACCTTGCCCGCACCCATGGCGGCAACCGTGAACGTATCCGCTTCGGTCGGCAACTTGTCAGGACCATTCTTCGCGCTCGTCGTCAGCTGGGCTTCGGTCAGCGCCGCCTTCCAGATACGCACTTCATCGTAGGTGGCCTGAGCATCGTTGTCTGCCGTGTACTGGGAACGTCCCAGCCAGAAATGCCAAGGGGCAAGCTGCAGGGGCCGCCACTGGTGGACCGACTGTCCACTGTAGCTTTTGAGGACATCACCCGTCTTCACATCGCGTTTCGCCCAGGTGAACTTGACGTAGCCATTGGGCTGCGGCGTCAACGTCATCGAAATGTGATACATCGTGCCAAGTTCGTAGGGCGCCATCGTGGCATCCTGGTAGACCGTCTGAGTGCTGACGGACTCAAGTTCGACGCGGTCGCTGTTGAACGTGGTGCCCTGCGTCCACGACATCAGCAGATAGCAGGTGTTGTCGAGGCCGATGTCGAAAATGCGCGCCCAGTTTTGAATGCCATCCTGACGGGCCCAGAGTTCAATCGTCAACGGTCCATTCTCCTGCGGGAAGTTGTTGGCGCCAAGATCGATACCGCTCGAGCCACGAGCGCCGCCCGGAAGCGAAACGGCCGTCGGATGGTCGGCGTCATTCCAGCTAAAGGAACCCGAACTCGTTCCGCTCTTCCCGCTCACAGAGTCGGTCAGATTGCCGTTGAAGCTCCACCGGTGGATCAAGTCGTCGGCCGCCGCCAGCTCAAAGTCTCCGGCGACCGGCTTCAGCTCGGTGAATTCCGCCGTGAGCAAGATCTTGCGCGCAGTGGACACGGTGATTTCAGCGGAAGTGGTGGACCCCTTCGCAATCGCCGTGGTGTCGCCTGTCCAACGATGGAAGGTGTAGCCGGCGGACGGAACCGCCTTGAGCGTGGTCTGTGCATTGATCTCCCTGGTAAAGGTTCCAGACGCGGCCGGGGCCGCGTTGTCAGCGGAGACAAGTCCCCCTTCTAGAACGGCAAAGGAGACGGCGTCGACGAGCGACACGCCCGTACCGGTTGACGTCCAGGAGTAGCCTTCGGGAAGCGACACCTCGCTCGTCGTCTTGCCGGCGAAACGCACCAGGTCGATGGCACGGTTCAATCCCACTTCGGCCGGCGTCAGCGAACGGTTGTAAAGACGCAGCGCATGGAGTCCGCCATGGAACGACCAATTGGAATTGTTGGCATAGCCGAGGCCGGAAGTGCTCTGCGTCCAGCCGTCGTTGTTCGAGTCTCTCTGGAGCGCCGTACCATCGTAGACCAGATTAGTTGCGACCGTCGACCCGGGCGTACCGTAGTCGGCATAGGCCATGTGCGGCACGTTCAGCGTCATTTCGGCCTGCGGCAGAGCCCACCCCTGTTTATTTTCCGTCTGGATCGAGTTACGCGTGGGATAGAGGCAATAGCCCTTGTAGTTACCGAAACCGAAAATGAACGGGGCGGAGTTGCTACGCGAAGTCTCCGTATAGGCCAGGTCATACGAGGCGTAGTCGCCAATGTTCACCGCCGTGGTCCCGTTGAAGACCGCAGCCATGCCGTACTTGCCGCCGGGAAAGACCAACGAATTTTCATTCCAGGTCGAACCGGTTGCAAGCGTGTTGAGGTTGTGGTTGTGGCCCGACAGATCCACCCAGCCTGTGGCATTCGGGTTGTGCATGCCCCGCGCGCCATTCTCAATGGCATCCCACTGGGCGACAATGCCCTCCTGAACGTACGAACGAGAATCCAGCGCCGCAAAAACGCCAGAACCGGCAATTGCCGCTGCAACCGCCAACCAAAACCGTTTCTTCATTCTCAGCCTCCTCAATGGAAAATACGAATGGAACAAACAACTTGCCAAAACACTATCATTCTAACGAATTTACGCCGAAATGTCAAAGTGAAAAATCGGAGGTTCGACGCGAAATCCGGTGGTCCCGTCGGAACTGCTATTTGTACTCGATTGTCACCTTGCCGTTCAGACGGCGGCCGGAGACGCGGCGCCCGTCGGAGAGGCGGATGTTTTCGAAGGAGACGTCCTTCCAGGCGGCGGGACAGCCGCGGAAGAATTCAACCTTGTCGTTGACTTCGTGGACCATCATCTCCATGATCGCCGTACAGGCCGCCCCCGAACCGTCCATCACCATCTCTTCGCGCGCCACCTGGTGTCCGGCACGATCAAGCCGGTAATGCCCCATGGTCGCAAAGCCGGGACGCTTGAACGCACACAGCGAGGCATGGCCGCAGTTGCTGAAATACGTCTTCCAGGCGTGCAGCATCTCAACGGCGTCATCCGGATATCCGCCATGCGTGTAGATCGCAGACGCCCAGGGCACGCACCAACCCGTCCAATTCCGCGGACCTTGCTGCTTCCACGTCGCGAACGAGGTCTTCACCCGCTCCGCCGTGTCGGGGTCGGACAAATCGAAAACGTCGAACGGATAGAGTCCCGCGAGATGCGAATGATGGCGATGGGATTCATTCTGCGGCTTGCCTTCGAAAATCGAGATGCCGCCCTTTTCATCGAAGCTCGCAAGCGGCAGGCGCTTCTCGACGTCGAGCCACATCGGATCGGGCGTCTCGCCGAGCATCTTCGCGGCGCTGATGAGGTTACGCGCCAATCGATGGGCAGCCGCGAGCTGGAAGCTCGGGTTCACGCCCACCGACTTCTCAAAGGAGGCACCGCCCCATTCCGGGGACGGTCCCGTGGGGAGCGAAAGGCGTCCATCGACCTCTTCCATCATCGCCCGGTAGACCTTCATCGCCCCCTTCATGAACGGATAGGCGTCCGTCTCGAGGAACTCGCGATCGCCAAAATACCGCGCATAGTCGAACATCATCTGCGCCACCCAGGCGGTGGAACCATGGTCGATCGTCCCCGTCCAGAAGCCGCCGATGCACACGCCGCGATCGTCGACGGAATGCGGCAGCGTAAAGCCGTCTTCCACGCCGCAGAACAAGCGCGCGTTTTCCCGAAGCGTCGGCCACCAGCCCTTGATCATGCGGAAGAGCGGCAGCAGATTCTTCGGATGGCCGCCGCGATAGGCCGGCGAGAAAATCTCCTGCACGTTGATGTTGAAATGATAGTCGCCACACCAATAGATGTACGAATCGTCTTCCAGGAAACCGCCCTGCAGCCCCGGCGGCACGCCTTCGGGATCGGTAATCGAGCCGAAGCGGAACATGCCGTAATCGAAAAGATGCTGGCAGATGGGATCGGGCACCGTCACGTGCGCACCTTCCTTCCAGAAGGCCCGCCACTGCGCAAGAGATTCCGCGCGGATCGTCTCATACGGCACAAAACCGCCTTCCGTATGCGACCCGCGCGCCGTACGAACGGCCAACTCGCGTCCCTTCGCAAAGCAGTCGATCGTCACCGCAGGATCCGCAGGGAACTCCCAGGTGAAGCCCGCGCGCGCGCCATCCCACGCCCGCTTCACCGCCGGCTTGAATTTCAACGCTCCGTAGGCCTGGCGCGCCCCCGGGAATTCAAGTGCCGCGTACGGTTCGGCGCTGAACGCGACATCGGCGGGGAACCGCAACGAGAACGCGCGGCTCGTCTTGCCCATTGCAAGTTCAATCGTCTTCTCCTCGCCCTGGTGGGATACGACGATCTCCCCGAGACCCGTGTACGGATCGACCGTCCCGCGCAGCAGAACGACGCCCGGCAATTTGACGACGAAACGTCCAAGCGGCATCATCGTGGGATTCCGCGGCTCCCCAGGTGGCGTCGTCTTCCTGAACAGCCCCAGGAGACGCGCCTTGTCGTTCTTGCGAATGGCATCGACGATGTTCGTGTAGCTCTGCTCTTTCGTCCAATGGTAGCCGCCACGGTGGTCCCAGAGGTCGGCGCGGCCAAGGGACACGTTGAGCGTATCGCCCCGGCCCCACACCATCACGCCTGTCACGGAATCGGAGAAGCCAAGCCCCTGCTGATGGCGGAGAAGCGGGAAGGTCCAATGCACCCGACGCGAACCATCCGTATACACGCCCTTCCCGCCGAACCACTTCGCGCGCAGATAGTTTTCAACCTCCACGCGTTCCACGGCGTTCAGCTCGCGCGGAAAGGCGATCACTTCGCAAAGACGCTTGCCGCCATAACGGCGCTCGATCACGCTGCGGTCCTTCGTGAGGCAGTTGACGAGTCCTCCGGCCTTTCGCGTCCAGGTGAAGAGCTGATAGCCGGTCGGCATCTTCGTGGCGTGCGGATCGTAGACGGGGAAACCGTCCTGCCAGAAGACCGTCCCGTCCTCGCGCATGTCCCGATAGAGATAGGTACCGCCCGTCCCACGCGCAAAGGGATACTCCGTCTCGCCGTTGTTGTTGCAGAGGAGAAACGCATTCCAGTCCGAATCGAGATCCACCACGAAGAACGCCGTTTTGATACGGTATTCCTGGGCGAACTGCATGTCACAGCGCGTGTGGATCTTGTAGAAGTCGACAGCTCGCTTGCCCTTGAGCGGACCTTCGGCGATTTCGATCACCTGCGGCGCACAATCCATGTAGGATGTCGCCACGGGATACGCCGCTCCACGCGGATCGGCCCAGCGTTCGAGCTTCGCCCCGACGGGTTCGGCGAGCGTCGAGGCATCGAGCCAGAACGAAGCCTCCTTCACAAGCGCGGGCACGGCGAAAGCCCCCACAGAAGCCAGCGCCACAATCAACAACAGACACTTTTTCATCTGTCACAAACTCATTTCACATTGTCCATACTCAGTTTGACATGCTTGTATCCCTTCGCCGGGATCGTCACGGTGATCGTACGATCTGCGAGGCCGGCGTAATGGAGCGGCAGGGCAATCGTGCGCGTGATGTCTTTCGAGGTGGGATTGAAGAAGAAGGCAATCGCCTTTTCCGGTCCCGGATTCTGCGCATCGCACATCATCCAGCCATCCCAGTCGCGGCCGTCGGCACGGCGGAGATGGATGAAATCGCCCGTGAGAATGCGGCGATTCGTCTTGTAGAAATCCACCCATTTCTTGACGACCGCCAAGGTCTCCGGCGAATCGTAGAGCCGCGGTCCACGCCAGCACGCCTGCACGCCCGCACCGAGCAGATCGGCGAAGCGCTGGTCGTAGTGCTTGAGGTTCTCCTTGAGCGGTTCCACCACGGCCGCCGCACCGCCACCGTGATAGACCGTGAGCGGCACGAACATCCAGCCCATCGAAGAGGTCTTTGTCCATGTGCCGTCGAACACGTTCTGACGTTCGATGAGCACCTGCAATTCGCGCGGCAGGGACCAGTTTGTCTCGCGGTAGCCCATTCCGTTCTTGTTGCCGCCGTTGAGATAGTAGCTGTCGGGCTGGTTCACATAGATGCCGTTCGCGCGGCAGAACCGATAGAGGTCGCGCTGGGCCTCCCACTGCACGCGGAAGGAATCCGCTGCGCCATGATGGTAGGGATGCGTCGTCGACGAGCAGATGTCGCCCGGATAGGGTCCGTCATTCTCGAAGATGCCGAAGTCCGCCCCCTTCATGAAGTCCTTGAGACCCTTCAGGTAGTCGACGCCCCACTGCGCGCCAAGGCACGGGGCCTTCCCGTAGCGACACGGTCCCAACACGTTATCCGCCACCGTCGCGGCGCTGCGCGACGAGGTGAGCGAGTAGCCGCCGAGCGCGATGCCCGCCGCCTTTGCTTCGGCGGACAGTTTCGCATAGCGCGCGCGGTAGGCCGGATCGGCGCTTTCCAGATTGAAACCCGAACCGAAACTCATGAGCAGCGTTTCAAAGCCCGTCGCCTTGCATTGTTCGATGCCCGCACGCACCTGGGCGTCGCCGGAGGCCTTCAGATGGAAGATGAGCGGGTTCTCGTCCGTCCATGGCGCCAAGAGCCGCCAGAAGCGGCGAATGGCGAGTCCGCGCCGTTCGCGTTCCGTCGAATCCATCGCGATTTCCCACGCGCGGATCGACTCCATCGCCTGTCCCGGTGCGAGATAGGTGGCAAAGTTGCCGCACGGCTCCACCACATAGCGGCAGGCCCGCGTGCGCGCATAGTTCTCCTGCGTGAGGAACGCGCTATCCGGTTGATAGGCGCCGCCAAGTTCGCGTCCCGTCGACGACGCATCGGCGAAGAAGAGTTCCGTGAGGAAGAAGAGATCGTTCGGACGATCCATGTGGTCGATGTCGCTGTTGCCGTGGGATTCCGCCAACCGCAGCAATTCCGAACGACAGGTCTTCACGACGTTCGTGCGCGTACTCGTATTCTCGATGCGCACCCACTTCGAAATGATCGGCGCCCCGTCGTAGATTTCATAATGCACCTCGACCTTCGGCAGATTGGCGGCCGGCGCCGTAAACGAAAGCGTGAGCTCGCGTCCCTTCGGCGGCCAGGGGAGTTCGCGCGCGGACCATTCGGGATGGCGCTGCCACTCGAACCGCGCACGGATGGGTCCAAACGCATGGCCCGCATAATGATAGACGCCCGACGTGCCCTTGCTGGGCGAAAGCGGCTGGAGGGACTTCTCCCATTCAACGCACGTGTAGTTCAACACCGGCGGTTCCTTCACACCGCCCACGTCATACCACTTGCCGTCCACCTCGAACTGCGCTTCGCGGTCTGGCGCGCGCACATACTCTTCGCCCGTCGTGAGGCACTTGAAACTCCAGGTCGTCACATCGGGTTTCAACAGGAGTTCGCGCCGCACGAGCCCGTTTTCGAGAACGATCCGTCCGTCCTTCTCATACGCCTGCGCAACGAACGGCGAAGGATCGACGATCCAATCCGCCCCCGAAACCGTTCCCGCACCTGCGGCAACAACCAACGCCACCAAACCGATTTTTGTGTATTTCATTGAGGTCATTTCAAAACCCGTTCAGACCCGTGGCGATGGTCATGCAACAGGACATGAAATCCACCATCGACACCTCTAGTCTCGAAGAATTGAACGCCAATATTATGTCATATCCACCCAACTTTGGCAAGCTGCAATCTGCCCCCACCCGTGGGTGGTGAAAAGACAATTCCAATGCCGCGACCATCTCTTTTTTTCACCAAGCCCATTTCCGCTCCTTTACAGGTTGGAGGCGTCCTCGTCACGGGACGCGGACAGTCCCCACGAAACCGCCACCGACTTTCATATTGAGGGTGAGAGGACGACCGGCGGTGGCTGTCTTTTCTCCCTCGTCGGTCCAGAGACGAAGCGTTGTGCCATTCGCAAGAAAATCGGTGGGAATGGTGATCGTGCGCGCCGTTGCGCCGTTCATGCCGCCGAGGAACCAGTCCTTACCGCGGCGGCGGGCGAGCACGAGGAACTGCGCGACCTCTCCGGCGAGGACTTTTGTTTCGTCATAGGTCCACGGGAGCGCACGTACGAACTCGAAAATCCGCGCATCGTCGGCAAGCGCCTTCGCCGTCTTGCCGCGCAGAATTGCCGTGGGGCCGGGATAGCAGATGAGAAAAGCCGCTGCATGCGCATGTGTACGATTCGCCTCGAAGAAATACGGCGTGTAGTCAAAGGGACCCGCGAGGCAGCGCGTAAAGGGCAGCGCCACATCCTGCCGCAGCGGATGGTGGCCTTCCTCGCCTCCGCCGCCTTCGCAGATGAAAAGATTCGGCCAGGTGCGGTCGAGTCCGTCAGGAACGAGCCGGTCGTGGATGTCAAGCCACAGATGGTGCTTCGCGGCCAACGCAATCATGTTCCGCAACCAGTCCGTGGACCTCTGCGACCCATAGGCGACAAAACCCGGCTTGAGGCCCGCGATCCCCCACTGCTCGTAGGTGGCGAAGAGTTTCTCGAGATCGGCGTTTTCCAAAACGCTGCCATGCACGTAGAGACAAAGGCCCATGCCCATCGCCTTCAACTCGGCGACGATTTTCGGAATGTCGAGTTCCACCTTGTAGCGCGTGATTTCAAGAAACCCCCAGTACGGATGGTAGGGAACCGTCCCCTTCGCGGGCGTAAAGGGATCGGCCTTCACATTCTCCCGCACCGTGGGATCGGCGGCGAATTGCGGATTCTTCTTGAGGAAGAAGGCGAGGTCCGATTCATTCCACGCATACTCTGTTCCATACCAGCCCCAGTCGATCTGCAGGTACTTGGCCCCGATGCGCTTCGCCTCTTTCGCGGCCGCGATCACTTCGGGCGTACGCAGCTCGCAGTTGTAGCAATCGGAAATAGCAAGTCCGGGTTTGAGCCACGCCGGATCCGCAATCGCGCAAGGCGGATTGAGCGTTTGAACGAGCGGCGCACGTTCGATCAAGCCGGTCGCATTCGGCGCGAGGAGCACGACCCGCCAGGGCGACACCCATTCGCCGCGGCCGCACTTCGTCCCGTGTACGAACTCGCTTCTAAAGCCCCCTCTTCCATCCGCCCGCAGATAGACGCGCGGCCAATTGACGGTGTACACTTCGAGGAGGCTCGCGTAAACTCCCGCCGTCGTTTTCAACGTGAGCGGCAGACGCCACCGCGCGCCTGCGTTCAGCTTCGCAACGGAAAGCGGGTTTTCCGGGTAGGTGGCTTCCGTCTCGGGAATCGGCCAGCACACGGAGTCCTCCGCGAACGAAATCGAAAAGCCCTCATTTCCAAGTTCGTTTTCCTCGTAGATGTTCGGTGTGGTGCGATAGCGCACCGCGACACCTTCATTGTAGGCACGCAATTCGATCTGCAGCGTTTCACGCCCCTTCTCCCCACGGCTCGTGAAACGGATGCGCCGCTCGGTGAAACACTCGGGATAGGAACTCGCCGTACCCCACACAGGTGTCCATGCCGCCTTCACCGTCCGTTCCGAGGCGTCAATCACGCTGTACCACCCGCCAGGCGCAAATGAAAGCGACCCCACGCGTCGGTCTTCATACTGAAAAGCAAGCATTGGCCGCCCGTTCTGCATGTTGAAAAGACACGTCACCTTCCCGTCCGGCGAAGAAAAAGGCGTACCGCAATCAACGGCCCCCACCGACAAGGTCACCACGACGAAAACAAACAAGAAAATTCTGCGCATCATCTTTCCTCTTTCTGTTCTAGATACTACTTTTGCAAATTCCAATCACACGGTCGGCCTGCCCCCTTACGGCGCATCTTTGCAAGCTTGCCGAAATCGCTCTTGATCTGGCGAGCGCGCCAGGATTGCACCGAGTTCGAGGCCGGCTCGGCCGGATTCGTAGATTCGTTTGACTTCGCACGGTGTCAGGGCGCGCGTCCAGAGCGCGAAATCATCGATTGCGCCGTTCAGGAAGCACGTACAGTTGCCGTTGCCATCCTGCCCGATGTGGAACGGCAGCGCCTTGAGCACCAGCTTCTCGGCGTGGTCGCAAATGTAGTAGAGCCGGCCGTCGGGTGAACCCTGCCAGATCGTGAGCGTGCCCTCGCGGTCGCATGTGACGGCGTAAAAGGTCCACTTGCCCGGTTCGACATCGAAGGTGCCAAGGTCGATGCGCTGGCGACTGTCGGCCACCTTGGCGTTGAAGCAGACGCCAGGGACCTTCGCGCCGCCATTCTTGCGCGAGGCCGTGAGCACGATGCCGGGGTTCTTCCCGCTCAACCAGTCCTTGTTGGCGAAGATCGCAGGGGCACCCTTCTGTGTCGGCGGAAGGCGCACCCAAACCGTCGCAGCGAAGGCGATGTCGTTTTCGAACACGAGCTTCTCGCTGCCTTCAAGCCGTACGCCGTCCTGAGGACACGCGGGGCCGGCGAAGTGCAGGCAGCCGCCGAACATGCCGTCGCGTCCGCCCGAAACCGTACGCGGACCGAGTG